>NZ_CP059897.1:691029-1036544 GCF_014126615.1 Ciceribacter thiooxidans | reverse complement strand
CGAAGTCCACTTTTGTTCCCGCAAGCATCATCTTTGCCTCCGGCAGGTCCGGCACCACGCGCGGTCGGAACAGGATCTGGGTCGGCTGCCGCACGGTGGCGGAACCTACGATCAGCAGATTGGCCTGGCCAATCTCGTCACATGGCACGGCAGTCAATGGAAAGGTCTCCAGAAAGGCGGCGAGCCGATCATGACTTTGGGCCGACTTAGGATTCTTGATCATGTTTTTCTCCGAACGCGCGATCCAAATTCTATTAGATCTTGAAGGAGGACAAGGCCACCCAGGCCAACTGAAGCGTCATCTGGAGGAAGGGAATGAGCGAACACGCGGCAGACAAGTTCGACGACGTCCGCGCGTCCGAGTATGCGCGACAAAGCCGGATCGCGCTGGCTGGCTATGAGGCCTGCCACCAGCTCTCGGCCTGCATGCTTTCGGCCGCGCTCGGTCCGATAGGAACGGCAAGGATCCTCGTGGTCGGCGCCGGCGGCACCGCCGGCGAGATTGTCGCGGCGGCGCGCCTCGAAGCTGGCTGGACCTTTCTTGGCGTCGATCCTTCAGACTCGATGCTGGGCTTCGCCCGTGCTGCAATCGCCGAGAACGGATTGTCGGAGCGGGTGGAACTGCGGCACGGCGACCTCACAGGTGTTACGCCAGAGACCGGTTTCGACGCCGCCGTGATGATCGGCGTCCTGCACCACCTTCCGGGCGATGCCGCGAAGCGGCATCTGCTGGATGAGCTCGCGAAGCGCGTGCGCGAGGGTGCTCCACTGATCCTGGCGGGCAATTGCGGGTCCTATCGTGACAACCCGCTGTTCATGGAGGCCTGGGCCAACCGGTGGCGGATGCATGGAGCCGAACCGGATGATGTCCGCATCAAGATGAACACGATCCTGAGAGGCGCCGATCCGCCACCCTCCGAGGAGGCGGTGGCAAGGCTGCTCACCGACGTCGGTTTCGAGCATCCTCGACGCTTCTTCACAAGCCTCTTCTGGAGTGCCTGGCTGAGCCGCCGACGTCGAGAGGGCCTCGGCGATTCCCGGCAGGCGATGCGCGTACCCTGATGGCCGCGAACGGTCCGGATCACCGTCCGGCAGTCAGTTCATCGCGACGCGAAATGCTCCCTCTCGCTCCGCCGCTCACGCCGTTCCGTCGACGACGATCATCGGGCGGCCTTCGCTGCAGCATTCGACGCGGGCGGCGACCTTGTAGACGTCGCGCAGCATGGCGGGCGTGATGACCTCGTCCGTCGGGCCGCTCGCGACCAGTCTCCCGTCGGCGATCACCATGGTGCGCGTGCAGTAGCGCAGCGCATGGTTGAGGTCGTGGAGGGCGATCAGCACCGCCATGCCTTCGCTCGCCGCCGTCCTGCGCATAAAATCGAGCACCTCGATCTGGCGAAAGAGGTCGAGTGCCGAGGTCGGTTCGTCCATCAGCAGCACTTCCGGCCGGCGCACCAGCGCCTGGGCGATAGCGACCAGCTGCCGCTGGCCGCCCGAGAGTGCGCCGAGATTCCGGAAGGCGAGATCGGCAATCCGCAGTTCCACGAGCAAACGGTCGATGGCACGAAGGTCGTGCTCGGCGACCCGCCAGCCGCCTCCTTGCTTGGCCGCAAGCAGGACGGATTCGTAGACGGTCAGCACGGCATTGGCGCCGGTATCCTGCGGCATGTAACAGACGGCCCGCCGCTCGGGGCGGACATCTTCGACATGCACGGTTCCGGGACCCGAAAGCAGGTTCGCGACGCGCTTGAAGAGCGTCGACTTGCCGGCGGCATTCGGCCCGACGACAGCCGTGAGTTCGCCGCCCGGCAAGCGATCGGTGCTGATGCCTTCGAAGACCTGCGCGCGGCCGTAGCGGGCGCCGAGCCCTTCCAGTCTGATGGCTACCATGCCCGCCTCCGGTTGGTGAAGATGAGGGAGAAGAAGAAGGGAACCCCGACCAGCGCCGTGATCACCCCGATCGGCAAAATGGCGCCGGGATCAGCACCTTCGAGACGACCGAGGTGACGGAGAGCAGCAGCGCCCCGCAGATCGCCGAGCCCGGCAGGAAGAAGCGCTGGTCCTCGCCGACGACCATCCGGGCGATATGCGGTCCGACGAGCCCGATGAAGCCGATCGTGCCGACGAAGGAGACCGGGATCGCCGCAAGCAGGCTGACGAGCATCATCGTCTCGAGCCTGAGCCGCCGGACATTGACGCCGAAGGAGGCCGCCTTGTCGTCGCCGAGGCGCAGCGCCGTGAGCGCCCAGGCGTTGCGGGCAAAGAGCGGGATGACGAAGACGAGCACGGCCGCTGTGACCGCGACCTTGGGCCAGGTCGCCTTGGTGAGCGAGCCCATGGTCCAGAAGACGACGGCGGCGAGCGCCTGTTCGGAGGCGAGATATTCGAGCAGCGACAGAAGCGCGTTGAAGGTGAAGACGAGCGCAATGCCGAGCAGTACGATCGTTTCAACCGTCACGCCGCGGAGCGTCGAGACCCCGTAGATGAAGAGCGAGGCGAGCATCGCCATCAGAAAGGCGTTGATCGGAATCATGTACTCGATCGCCGCCGGAAAGATCGCCACACCGGCGACGAGCGCCATCGCGGCGCCGAAGCCGGCCGCCGCCGAAATGCCGAGGGTGAAAGGGCTCGCGAGCGGATTGGCGAGAATGGTCTGCATCTGAGCGCCGGCGACCGAGAGGCAGGCCCCTACGGTGACTGCCATCAGGGCGACCGGCATGCGGATGTCCCAGATGACGACGCGCAGCTGATTTGCGACGTCGGAGGGAGAGAAAACCGCGGAAACGACCTGGCTGAGGGTATAGCGGGCAGGACCGAGTGCCATGTCGGCGGCGACCGACAGCAGCAGGGCGAGGAAAAGCAGGACCAGGATCGCGAACCGCCGGCCGGCGAGTGCCCGATACTGCCGCCGGGTCTTCTCCGGCTCCCCCGCCCGAGGAACGCGTATGTCGGTAACGGCGACCATCAAATGTCTCTCTTGTGCAAAGAAATGCCCGGCGAGGGTGTGAGCACGCTGAAAATCGTGGAAATGCGCATTCCTGACCTCGTGGAATGGAGGGCCGGCGATCGTCGCCGGCCCGGTGTCGTCAGAGGCCGGCCTTCAAGGAGGCGAAGTATCCGGTGTGGTAGGCGACCGGCAGGAAGCGCTCGTGCAGTTCCTTGAACGTCGCATCCGGGTCGAGATCCTTGAAGAGGTCCGGATGGAGCCACTTGGCGATCTGCTGTACCGCGACGAACTGGTAGGGGCTGTTGTAGAACTGGTGCCAGATCGCGTGGACATTGCCTTCCTCGACGGCCTTGACGCCGGTGAAGGCGGGGCGCTGCATCAGGACCGCAAGCTTCTGCATGGCGGTCGCCGCATCCGCGCCGGGGCCGACGCCCACCCATTTGCCGCCCGGCACGTAAAGCTCCCAGTTGGAGCCAGTGACGATGACCTGATCCGGATTGGAGGCGATGATCTGCTCGGGATTGACCGTGCCGAAGGTGCCGGGAATGATGTCCTTCGCCATGTTCACGCCACCGGCGATTTCGACCATCTTGCCGAAGTTCTCGTCTCCGAAGGACATGCAGCAATCGTCGCTGTAGCCGCCGGCGCGCTCCATGAAGACCACGGGCTTGTCGATCCCTCCCGCCCTGGCGAGTACGTCGGTCACGCGGGCGAGCTGCTCGTCGTGGAACGTCACGAATTCCTCGGCGCGGGCCTCCTTGCCGAAAAGCTTGCCGATGATACGCATCGATTGGTCGGTGTGCTGCATCGGCTTCTCGCGGAAGTCGATGTAGACGAGCGGGATGCCGACCTTGGCGAGCTTCTCGATATAGCCGGACTCCTCGGTCGCGGACTTCGCCTCGGTGTTCATGATGATGACGTCGGGCTTGAGCGCCACCGCCTGTTCGATGTCGAAGGTGCCATCCTTCATGCCCCCGAAGGTCGGGATCTTCGCCATCTCCGGGAATTTTTCGAGATAGATGTTGTAACCGTCGAGGTCCGCCTTCTTGAAGTCGTCGCGCCAGCCGACGACGCGCTTGAAGGGCGCATCGGTGTCGAGCGCGGCGGTGAAATAGATCTGGCGGCCTTCGCCCAGAATGACCCGCTCGACCGGTACATTCACCTGAACCTCACGGCCGGTGATATCCGTGACGGTGACCGTTTCGGCGGAGGCGGCGCCAGAAAAAAGAGCGAGCGAAAACGCGGCGGCGGAGGCCACCCTATTGAATCCGAACAATTTATCTCTCCTGCGATGTGTGCTGCGGCGATTTATTATTTTATGACTTTTCGAGTCAAGAATTATCTTTTAGAAAGCTTCCAGCTTCACTCCACTTTTCAGGAAAGCCCGGAATGCAGACGGTCACGACATTTTCGAATCATGATCTTCGCGATGAGATCAAAGCCTATTGGTCAGTGCGGGCCGCGACGTTCGACAGCCAGCCCGGCCACGAGATATTTTCCGAGGCCGAAAGAACGGCATGGCACGCGCTGTTGCGGCGCCATCTCGGCGAGGGCGACGGTCGCGAAGCGCTCGATCTCGCCTGTGGCACCGCAGTCGTTTCGCATCTCCTCGACGATCTCGACTTCCGCGTCACGGGCATGGACTGGGCCGAGCCGATGCTGGAGCGAGCACGCGCGAAGGCCAGCGCCCGCGGACGGACGATCCGCTTCCTGATGGGCGACGCCGAGAACACCATGGAGCTCGATGACTCCTATGACGTGATCACCAACCGCCATCTCGTGTGGACGCTCGTTGATCCCCTCGCCGCCTTCCGCGAATGGCACCGGTTGCTGAGGCCCGGCGGCCGATTGCTGATCGTCGACGGCGACTTCGTCAATCCGGGCCTTGTCGCCCGTCTCGCAAGGAGGGTCTCTCGCTGGCTGACCTCCGCCGGGAACGCACAAAACGGGCCGTCGGCCGAGGTCCTTGCCGAAACCCATCAGAGCATTCTCTCCCGGGTCTATTTCTCCGGCGGTGCGCGCGCGGAGGCTGTCGTCGCCCTCCTCCGCCAGGCCGGCTTCGACAGGATCACCGTCGACACCGACATGCGTGCGATCCACCGCACCCAGAAGAAGAACTTCGGTTTCCTCAAGGGGCTCGAACGGGCGACCCAGCACCGCTATGCGATCTGCGCGGAGAAGAGCGCGACCGGCTGAAGCGGCGGCGATGAGAAACGCATCCGCCGTACCGGAAATGTGCGTGGGGCGATTGCGCCCGGTAGATCGTACCAATTTGGAAAGGAATTTCTGCTATTCGGAAGGATGCAGCGCTCGGCGAACATGATGTTTCCTGCGGTCCACCCGGACATGACGATGTAACCAGCAAGACCTCCGACATGATTCCGGTGAAGACGAAGCGCGCGATAAGACAGAACCGTGGTGTGATCCTGGCAACGACCTTTGTGCTTGCCATCGCCTTCACGGTGGCGTTCCTGTCGGGCAACGTCGTCACGGCGATGCGTGACGCGGCAAACAGCATCGATGCCAACCGGTCCGTGAACGCCATGCAGGCGGCAGTCTCATCGATCAAGAAGAAGCTGGGCGCAACCGTCAGGGACAACGCCGTCTGGGACGACGCCTATGCGGCGGTATCCTCGCAGGACGCGGATGCCTGGATCTACGACAACTGGGGTTCGACGAGCGAGGACTACCCGCTCTATGACGGCGCGATCGTCCTCGACGCGAAAGGCGCTCAGGTCAAGGCCTACCTGAAAGGCGAGGAGTTCGACGCGATCTCGGCGTTCGGCCCCGACTTCGTCCGGCGGGCAATCGCGGCGTCCGGTAATCGCAGCCCCGACCCCCTCGTGAATTTCTATCCGTTTTCCGGCCATGTGATGATGCTCGCCACCATGGCCGTCCAGCCCTTTGGGGATCAGCCGGAAAACGAAGCCTACAAGTCTCTCACCTTCTTCAAGGAACTGACCCCGGACTACGTCACGACGATCTCCGAAGACTTCCAGATCGAAGGACTGGTGCTCAGCGATGTGCCGCAACCGGGGCAGCTCACCCGGGCCCTCCACGGAACGCAGGGACAGCCCGTCGGATACCTGAACTGGCCCGAACTGCGCCCCGGCACCGCCGTCTACGACCAAGTGAAGCCGCGATTGGCCATGCTGGTTGGCCTGTTCATCCTCTTTCTGGTGGTGGTCGTCGTCTTCTCTGCTTTAGAGCTTCGTAAGGAGCGTGCCGTCGCCGCGAAGGCCGCTCATGACGCAAGCCACGATTACCTCACGGGTCTTCTGAACAGGGTCGGCCTCGTCCGGGCGATCGGCGAGGCGCCGGAACGTACATCCGTGATCCACCTCGTCGACCTCGATGGCTTCAAGGCGGTCAACGACACCTGGGGACACGCGGTCGGCGACGAGCTCATCCGCCTTGTCGCAAGGAAACTGGCGACCATTCATCCCGACGTTCTCGCTGCCGCGCGCCTCGGCGGCGACGAGTTCGCCGTGATCCAGCACGGCGCCTCGGGCGCTGCCGAATTCGGCGCCCGCATCGTCCGCGCGCTCGCCGAACCTTTCGACATCGACGGACGCACCGTAGAGGTCGGGGCAAGTGTCGGCTTTGCGGTCAAGGCCGCGCACCTGCCCGAACTCGAGATTATTCGTCGGGCCGACATGGCGCTCTACCGCGCCAAGGAGGATGGCCGTGGACAGGTCGTCGCCTTCGACGAGCAACTGGACAGGGAGCGGGAGGATCGGGCCTTCGCCGAGAGGCGCCTGAAGACTGCGATCGAGGACGACGAGATTCAGATCGTCTTCCAGCCGCTCGTTGCGGCATCGGGCGGAGAAATCACCGGAGTCGAGGCGCTTGCGCGTTGGGCGCCGCCGACCGGCACGGTCAGCCCGGAAGTGTTCATTCCGCTCGCGGAGAAGTCCGGCCTCATCGAGGCATTGACCCGAAAGATGCTGCTCGGCTCGATCCGCGCCGTTTCCTCCTGGCAGTCTCTCGAGCTTTCCGTCAACGTCTCTCCGATCCAGCTCTGCAATCCGAATTTCGCAGGCGAAGTGAAGACGATGCTTGTCGAAGAAGACTTCGACGCCAACCGACTCATTCTCGAAGTCACCGAAGGTGTCCTGATCTCCAAGCCCGATCGCGCCCGGCGCTCGATCGACGCGCTGCGCGCCGTCGGCGTTCGCTTTGCCATGGATGACTTCGGGACGGGACACGCAAGCGTCGGCACGCTCCGGCAATTCGGATTCGACAAGGTGAAGATCGACCGCTCCCTGATGAGCTCGGACAACAACGAGGTGCTGAAGGCGACCATCCACCTCGCCTCCTCACTCGACATTCCGGTGACGGCAGAGGGGATCGAGACCGAAGAACAGGCACAGACCGCCCGGGAAGCGGGCTGCCAGCTGCTCCAGGGGCATCTCTGCGGAAAGCCGATGACCGTCGAGCAACTGCGGGACAGGTTGATACCCGATGGGCGGCCGCTGCGAATTGCGTGACACGGACCACCGTCCTCCGACGTTCAAGGTCGCCGAACGGCCCAGCCGAATGTAATTCGTTGGCGCGGGGCCAGCTTGTGCAATCCGACCTTTTCTGTATTATTCAGGAAATACAGAAAAGGTCGCGCCATGCACACCGTCACCACCGCAGAATTCGTTCGCCACTTCGGCCACTATCATGACGAAGCCCGGAAGACTCCCATCACGCTGACGAAGCACGGCCGTCCGTCGGTGGTCGTTGTTCCCGTCGAACTATTTGAAATGCTGAAGGGCCATGCGGATCCCCGTCGTGTCTACAAGGCGGGAGAAATGCCTGAGCAACTCGCGGCAATGTTCCTGCAGCAGTTAGAAAGCGATTCCGCCGACTATCAGGCCTCCGCGGATGAGTGAGCGATTTCGACGTGGCGACATCGTCTCCTACCCTTATCTCTGGCGTTGGCAGATCGAGGAAAATCCAGGTCGCGAACATGGTGAAAAGGATCGCCCCGTCTGCCTGATCCTGACTGTCACGGACCATCAGGGACTCACCCATATCCTGCTGCTGCCGATTTCCTCGAAGCCACCGTTCGACGGGCAGGCAGCTATCGAGATACCGGGACTGGAGCTACGCCGGGCGAAGTTAACAGGCTACGAGCGCGGCTGGATCACTGTCAGCGAGTGCAATTATGACGTCCTGCAACGGTCATACTACCTGGATCCCGCCCAGAAACCGATCGGTCGCTTCAGCGACGCATTTCTTGAAAAGATCCGCCAAGCTTTCGCACCGTTCCTGGCGGCGGGAAAGGCACGAGTCAATCGGACCTGATCGACACGGCGACTTTTCACCGACATCCGCGACCCTTCACATCGTCCGCTACCTCACGACCGTTCCGTCTGGTTCGACGCCGGTGTGAAACGGGCGACGAGCGCGTGGCTCTCGCCGGGATAGGTGAAGCGCACCCATGTCACCGGCCCCTGTCCGCTCCATGTGCGTCGCTCGATCACGAGACAGGCCGCGCCCTTCGCGATCCGCAGCATGCGAGCCGTTTCGGCCTCGGCAGAAACGGCGCTGATCCTATGTTCGGCGGTGGTCCACGGCACCTGCCGCAGCAGCCAGCGTCCGGGCGGCATTCCGGCAAAATCCGAGCCTACCGCTTCGGGCACAACGGCGAGGTTGATGAGGCGTTCCTCGATGCAGAAGGGGCGCTCGCCGGCAAAGTGAATGCAGAGAACCTGCACCACCGCAGGACCATCCCCGATCTCGAGCAGCCGACGGTCGTCGGCCGTCGCGACACGTTCCTCCTTGCGAACCAAGGTGAAACCATAGGCGAGGCCGAGCGATTTCACCTCAGCCTCGATGTCGTGGATTTCCAGCACCGCCGACTGCGCCTGCGGCTGACGGACGAAGCTGCCGGCTTTCCTGTGCCGCTCGACGAGCCCCGCCTTGGCGAGCTCAGTCATCACCTTGTTGACCGTCATGCGCGAGCAATCATACTCGGTCGCGAGGTCAACCTCGAAGGGGATATGATGTCCCGGCGGCCATTCGCCGCTCAGGATCCGGCTCTCGATGTCGCGCAGGATGCGCTGGTGCAAGGTCGCTTCCTTGCCTGAACCGGTTTTCGTCGTCACTGGTCGCCTGTCCCCGTTGGCATGATCGCCCTGCTTTAACGCAGCCATCGGCCGGACTGAACCGGAATCTTGGCCGGGCGGCGCCGTTTCAAGCCGAGACGAGCTCCGCCATGACGTGCCGGAACCGCGTAGCGATCTCCTCGCGGCGGAGATGCCGTCCGCCGTCGACGACTTTCCGTCCGCCCGCCCAGACCGAACCGACGCCGATACCGGTCGCGAAGATGAAGTGATCGAGGATCTGCTCGGCGCCGACATACCGGGCGGCGGAACGGTCGAGCGTCATCATGTCCGCCGGCGCACCGGCTACAAGCCCCGACCGCACACCGAGCGCCTGCGCACCGCCTGCAACCGCGCCGTCGAAGAGGCGCCGCCCGGTCGAACCGCCGGGAATAGCGACGATATTGCGCGCCCGACTTGCGAGACGTTGCGCATATTCGAGCTGCCGCAACTCGTCACGGATGCCGATCAGCACGTTGGAGTCCGAGCCGACGCCGAATGCACCGGCGTTTGCCAGATAAGTCTCCGCCTCGAAGAAGCCGTCGCCGAGATTGGCCTCGGTGATCGGGCAGAGGCCTGCGACAGCGCCGGAGCGGGCGAGCCCCCGCGCCTCTTCCGCCGTCATGTGGGTGGCGTGGATCAGGCACCAGCGCCCGTCGACGCCGGCATTCTCCAGCAGCCATTCGACGGGGCGCCGGCCGAGCGCGGCGATGCAATCCTTCACCTCCCTCACCTGCTCCGCCGCATGGATATGGATTGGCCCTTCGGGAGCGAGGGTCGTCAGGGCGGCAAGCTCGTCGGGCGTGACGGCGCGCAGGCTGTGGGGGGCAAGCCCGGTGACGGCGCCCGGCAGGCGGCTCGCCGCACGCCTTGCACCGTCGAGGATACGCCCGAACGACTCGAGGTCGCAGATGAAGCGCCGCTGACCGTCGGTCGGGGCACGCCCGCCGAAATTCGAGTGGGCATAGAAGACGGGTAACAGAGTAAGCCCGATCCCGGTCTCCTCCGCCGCAGCGACGATACGGGTGGCCATCTCGGCGATATCGGCATAGGGCCGGCCGTCCCTGTCGTGGTGGAGATAGTGGAACTCACCGACGCGGCAAAACCCCGCCTCCAGCATCTCGACATAGAGCTGGGCCGCGATCGCCTGCATCTGGTCGGGGTTCATCGAGAGGGCGAACCTGTACATCACCGTCCGCCAGCTCCAGAAATTGTCTTCGGCCGGCCCGCGCGTCTCGGCAAGCCCCGCCATGCCGCGCTGGAAGGCATGGCTGTGAAGATTGGCCATCGCCGGAAGAAGGATGTCGTGACGTTCGTCATTCGGAGCGGCCTCGACACCGGTTTCCACGGTTTCGATGTCGCGCCCGTTCAGGCCGATCCGGACATCCTTCGCCCAACCGCCCGGCAGGAGCGCCAGCTTCGCATGTATCGAGGCCATCGGGCCATCCTCCCTCGCTTGATCGATTTTCGTCTTGCATCGCTTTCGATTAAGTATATACATATTCCAGAAACGGGCGTTGCGCAACACCGTTGAGGAGGAGGAACGACATGGCGACTGCTGTTCGCGTCTGGACCAATGCACGGCTTGCGACGCTCGATCCGAGACGTCCCGGGCTCGGCATCGTCGAAGACGCCGCTCTCGTCGTCCGCGACGGACGCATCGCCTATGCGGGACCGGCGGCCGACCTGCCCTCCGTGCTCATTACCTCCTCCGACGTTGTCGATTGCAAAGGTCGCTGGATCACGCCCGGCCTCGTCGACTGCCACACCCATCTCGTCCATGCCGGCAACCGCGCAAACGAGTTCCAGATGCGGCTTGCCGGGGCGAGCTACGACGAGATCGCGCGGGCGGGCGGCGGCATCGTCTCGTCGGTCGGCAAGGTCCGCGCGGCAAGCGAGGACGACCTCGTCCGCGAGAGCCTGTCGCGCCTCGATGCGCTGCTCGCAGAAGGCGTCACCACGATCGAGATAAAGTCGGGCTACGGCCTGACCGTCGAAGACGAGTTGAAGATGCTGCGGGCGGCACGCAGGCTCGCCACGATGCGGCGGGTGTCGATCACCACGACCTATCTCGGAGCACACGCGACGCCGGCCGAGTACAAGGGCCGCAACCGCGACTTCATCGGTGACGTGGTCATCCCCGGCATGAAGGCCGCGCAGGCCGAGGGCCTCGTGGACGCCGTCGATGGCTTCTGCGAAGGGATCGCCTTTTCCCCGGAAGATATCCGGCTGGTCTTCGACGCGGCCCGGGAGCTCGGCCTGCCGGTCAAGCTTCACGCCGACCAGCTCTCGAATCTTTCCGGTACGGCGCTCGCAGCGTCTTACGGCGCGCTGTCAGCCGATCACCTCGAATATGCCGACGAGGCGGGCGCCATCGCCATGGCGAAGGCCGGCACCGTCGCGGTTCTCCTTCCCGGCGCCTTCTACTTCCTGCGCGAGACGCGAAAGCCGCCGGTCGATCTCTTCCGCAAGCACGGCGTGCGGATTGCACTCGCGACCGACAACAATCCGGGCACCTCGCCGCTCACCTCGCTGCTCCTCACCATGAACATGGGGGCGACCCTCTTCGGGCTGACGGTCACGGAATGCCTCGCCGGTGTGACGCGCGAGGCGGCGCGCGCGCTCGGCAGGATCGGCGAGACCGGAACGCTCGAGGTCGGGAAATCCGCCGACTTCTGCCTCTGGGACGTCGAAGAGCCGGCGGAGCTCGTCTACCGGATCGGCTTCAATCCCCTGCACCGGCGCGTCTGGAGGGGCGAATGACGCGCGGCCGGCATTCAACGCGCGATCGACGCCTGGCCTCACCTGCCGCGGAGACCAGCGCAAACCCAGCAGGACAGCACCATTCACCAGATGCCAGCACTGGAAAGAACTCATGACCATTACCCTTCACCCCGGCAGCGTCACCCTTTCTGATCTCGCCGCCATCTACTGGAACGACAAATCCGCAGTGCTCGACCGCAGCTTCGATCCGGCCATCGAGAGAGCGGCGGCCCGGATTGCCGCGATCGCGGCCGGCAACGAGCCCGTCTACGGCGTCAACACCGGTTTCGGCAAACTCGCCTCGATCAAGATCGACGCGGCCGATACGGCGACCCTCCAGCGCAACCTCATCCTCTCCCACTGCTGCGGCGTTGGTGCGCCCTTGCCGGAAAATATCACACGGCTGATCATGGCGCTGAAGCTGATTTCGCTCGGCCGCGGCGCGTCCGGTGTCCGGCTCACCCTGATCCGCCTCATCGAGGCAATGCTGGAACGGGGCGTGACGCCGGTCATCCCAGAAAAGGGTTCGGTCGGCGCCTCCGGCGATCTTGCGCCGCTCGCCCATCTCGCCGCCGTGATGATGGGCGAAGGCGAGGCGCTTTTCGAAGGTGCCCGGCTCCCGGGTCGCATCGCTCTCGAAAAGGCGGGGCTTGCCCCCGTTGTGCTCGCCGCCAAGGAGGGCCTTGCGCTCATCAACGGAACCCAGGCCTCGACGGCGCTGGCACTTGCCGGGCTCTTCCGCGCTCACCGCGCCGCCCAGTCGGCGCTGATCACCGGCGCGCTGTCGACCGATGCCGCGATGGGTTCGTCCGCCCCCTTCACCGCCGATATCCACACGCTACGCGGCCACAAGGGCCAGATCGACACCGCGGCGGCGCTCCGCAGGCTGCTTTCCGGATCGGTGATACGAGAGAGCCATCTCGACGGCGACGAGCGCGTGCAGGACCCCTATTGCATCCGTTGCCAGCCGCAGGTCGACGGCGCCTGCCTCGACCTCCTGCGCATGGCCGGCCGCACGCTGGAAATCGAGGCCAACGCGGTCACCGACAATCCGCTGGTGCTTTCCGACGACAGCGTCGTCTCCGGCGGCAATTTCCACGCCGAGCCGGTTGCCTTTGCCGCCGACCAGATCGCCATTGCCGTCTGCGAGATCGGCGCGATCTCGCAGCGCCGCATCGCCCTTCTCGTCGACCCCGCCCTCTCCTACGGCCTGCCCGCCTTCCTGGCGAAGAAACCCGGCCTCAATTCCGGGCTGATGATCGCCGAGGTGACGTCTGCCGCGCTGATGAGCGAGAACAAGCAGATGTCGCATCCGGCCTCAGTCGACTCGACGCCGACCTCGGCCAACCAGGAAGACCATGTCTCCATGGCCTGCCACGGCGCCCGCCGCCTCTTGCAGATGACGGAAAACCTCTTCGCGATCGTCGGCATCGAACTTCTCGCGGCGGCACAGGGCGTGGAATTCCGCGCACCGCTTGCGACCAGCCCGGAACTCCTGAGAGCCATCGCGACGCTGCGTTCCGTGGTCCCCGCGCTCGACGAGGACCGCTACATGGCACCGGACCTCGCGGCTGCCGCCGCGCTGGTGGCCGGCGGCACGCTCAACGCCTCCGTCTCCGCCGGCATCCTTCCGGGCCTGGAGGGGTGAGATGGCCGTCTTCGAGCTCACCCGCGGCACCTCGCCCGTAATCCTCGCATTTCCTCATACAGGCACCGACGTCCCGCCTGACATCCGGGCACGCCTGAACGACAACGGAAGGCTGCTCGTCGATACCGACTGGCATATCCATCAGCTCTACACCGGCCTGTTGCCCGATGCGACGACGGTCAGGGCGACCTTCCACCGCTATGTGATCGACGCCAACCGTGATCCGGAAGGCGTCAGCCTCTATCCCGCCCAGAACACCACCGGCCTCGTGCCCGAAACGGATTTCGACGGCGTGCCGATCTGGAAGAACGGCGAGGCCCCGACCGAGGATGATGTCGCTCGCCGACTCGCGACTTTCCACGCCCCCTACCATGCGGCGCTCGCCGCCGAGATCGAACGAGTAAAGGCGCTCCACGGCATCGCGGTCGTCTACGACTGCCATTCGATCCGCTCGCATATCCCCTTCCTCTTCGAGGGCAGCCTTCCGGATTTCAACATCGGCACCAACATGGGCCGCACCTGTGATCCGCGGATCCAGGAAGCCGCATCCGAGATCGCCGCCTCTGCCGCGGGCTACACCTCCGTCGTCAACGGCCGCTTCAAGGGCGGCTGGACGACCCGCCATTACGGTCGGCCCGAAACCGGCGTGCACGCGATCCAGATGGAACTCGCGCAGATCACTCACCTCGCGACTGAGGCACCGCCGTTTGCTTATGACGCCGGGAAGGCCGAGCGGCTGCGCGTCCATCTCGAGACCATTCTGGAACGCATCGAAGCAATCGCGCTCGACGTGAAACACTGAGGAGAACGTCATGACCAATCCGCGTCATAACATTCGCGAGGTCCGCGCGCCGCACGGGTCAAAACTCAACGCGAGGAGCTGGATGACCGAGGCGCCGCTCCGGATGCTGATGAACAACCTCGACCCGGAGGTGGCCGAGCGGCCGCACGAACTCGTCGTCTATGGGGGCATCGGTCGGGCGGCGCGCACCTGGGACGATTTCGACCGCATCGTCGCCGCGCTGAAGACGCTCGAAGAAGACGAGACACTGCTCGTCCAATCGGGCAAACCGGTCGGCGTGTTCCGCACCCACAAGGATGCGCCGCGCGTGCTGATCGCCAATTCGAACCTCGTGCCGCACTGGGCGACCTGGGACCACTTCAACGAGCTCGACCGCAAGGGGCTCGCCATGTATGGCCAGATGACGGCGGGCTCGTGGATCTATATCGGCACGCAGGGCATCGTGCAGGGCACCTACGAGACCTTCGCCGAGGCCGGCCGCCAGCATTACGGCGGCAATCTCAAGGGCAAGTGGATCCTGACCGGCGGCCTCGGCGGCATGGGCGGGGCACAGCCGCTCGCGGCCGTCATGGCCGGCGCCTGCTGCCTCGCGGTCGAATGCGACGAGACGCGCGTCGATTTCCGCCTGCGCACCCGGTATCTCGACGCCAAGGCCTATACCCTCGACGAGGCGCTCGCGATGATCGAGGAATGGACCCATGCCGGCGAGGCGAAGTCGGTCGGGCTGATCGGCAATGCCGCGGAGATTTTCGCCGAACTCGTGCGGAGGGGCGTCAAGCCGGACATCGTCACCGACCAGACCTCCGCCCATGACCCGCTGCACGGCTACCTGCCGATCGGCTGGACGGTCGCCGAATGGCGCACCAAGCAGGAGAGCGACCCGAAGGCCGTCGAGCGGGCCGCGCGCGCCTCGATGAAGGTGCATGTCGAGGCCATGGTCGACTTCTGGAACATGGGCGTGCCGACGCTCGACTATGGCAACAACATCCGCCAGGTGGCGCAGGAGGAAGGGCTGGAAAACGCCTTCGCCTTCCCCGGCTTCGTGCCGGCCTATATCCGCCCGCTCTTCTGCCGCGGCATCGGCCCATTCCGCTGGGCCGCCCTTTCCGGCGATCCGGAGGACATCTACAGAACCGACGCCAAGGTCAAGGAACTGCTGCCGGACAATGCCCATCTCCACAACTGGCTGGACATGGCGCGTGAGCGCATCACGTTTCAGGGCCTGCCGGCGCGTATCTGCTGGGTCGGGCTCGGCGACCGCCACAAGCTCGGCCTCGCCTTCAACGAGATGGTGAGAACCGGGGAACTCAAGGCACCGATCGTGATCGGCCGCGACCACCTCGATTCCGGTTCCGTCGCCTCGCCGAACCGGGAGACCGAAGCGATGAAGGACGGCTCCGACGCGGTCTCCGACTGGCCGTTGCTCAATGCCCTTCTCAACACCGCCTCGGGCGCGACCTGGGTCTCGCTGCATCACGGCGGCGGCGTCGGCATGGGCTTTTCCCAACATTCTGGCATGGTGATCTGCTGCGACGGCACCGAGGACGCCGCCCGCCGCATAGGCCGCGTGCTCTGGAACGATCCGGCGACCGGCGTCATGCGCCACGCCGATGCAGGTTACGAAATCGCGCTTGACTGCGCCCGGGAAAAGGGCCTGCGCCTGCCGGCGATCCTCGGCAACTGACCGAGAGGCGCCGCAGGACGGTCAGGCGGACGCCTTCTCCCGCGGCGCCCGCGCCATCTTGCGGGCATAGGCGATTGCCGAAAGCATGTTGGCGTGATTGGCCTTGCCGCTCCCGGCGATGTCGAAGGCAGTGCCGTGGTCGACCGACACACGGTCGATCGGCAGGCCGAGCGACACGTTGACGGCTGTTTCGAAGGCGACGAGCTTGATCGGGATATGGCCCTGGTCGTGATACTGCGCGACAACGAGGTCGAAGGCGCCGTGATAGGCACGGACGAACACCGTGTCGGCGGGGATCGGGCCGATGACGTCGATGCCCTTCGACCGGGCGATTTCCACCGCCGGTGCCAGGAACTCCGCGTCCTCGGTGCCGAAGAGGCCGTTTTCGCCGCAGTGCGGATTGAGGCCGGCAACCGCGATCCGCGCCGTCATGCCGAGCCGAAGGAAATGGCGGTGCCCGGCCTCGATCGTCGCCAGCACGCGCTCGGTCTTTGCTCGTTCGATGGCGCCCCTCAACGAAACATGGGTAGAGACGTGGATGGTATTCAGCCGTTCGGAGGCGAGCAGCATGAAGGAGCTCTTCGAGCCGGTGAGATGCGCAAGCAATCCCGTATGGCCGTCATGATGGTGGCCGGCGAGGTTCATCGCCTCCTTGTTGATCGGGGCTGTGACAATGACGTCGGCCCTCCCGGACGTGGTGAGTTCAACCGCCCGGGTGATATAACGAACCGCCGCCTCACCCGCGACCGGGCTGACCTTTCCGATTTCGGGAAGCGGCGCATCGATCGCGACCTCCTCGACAGCCACGGCGCCCGTAGGCACCTCTCCGAAAGGTGCAAAGCGCAGACCTGCGCCGGTAGTACGGTCGGCCCGCACAAGAGCCTCCGTGCTGCCGACCACCACGAAATCGCCCCGCTCCCCGGCCGGAAGGCTCGCGAGCGCCTTGACGATCACCTCCGGGCCGACGCCCGCGGGATCACCGAGCGTGATCGCGACCTTTGCTGAACTTTCCATCGATATCGCTCCTTGCGGGGCATCCTTGGCCGTCCGGCCGGATTGCCCCGTCTCGTTCAATAGGCGGTCTGGTAGATCGCGCGGATGTCGTTGCGGCTCAAGTCGCGCGGATTGTTGTCCAGCAGCCGGCGGATCGCAAACGCGTCCTCCGCCATGGCATCGAGATCGCTTTCCGGGACGCCGAGGCCCGACAGCTTCATCTCAATGTCGAGTCCAGTGCAGAAGGCATGGGCCGCTTCAAAAACCGTGCCGACGTCGCCTCGCCCCTCGTGGCCCAGCGCGGCCATGACGGCCGCAGTCTTCTCCGGCACGGCCGGAGTGTTGAAGGCGAGCACATGCGGGAAGATTAGCGCGTTCGCCGCGCCGTGCGGCACGTGCCAGCGTGTGCCGAGGGGGTAGGCGAGCGCATGGCCTCCGGCGGTATTGACTGGTCCGAGGCAGAAGCCGCCGTAGAGCGAGGCGAGAGAAAGGCCGGCACGGGCTTCGGCATCCGAACCGTCGCGCACCGCCCGCGCCAGATAGCGTCCGACCAGTCTCGTGCCCTCCAGCGCGTAGAGGTCGATTATCGGGTGCGCCTTCCGGTTCGTAAAGGCCTCGACGCAGTGGGCCATGGCATCGACCCCAGTTGCCGCCGTGGTGCGCGCCGGCACCGTGAAGGTGAGCGCCGGATCGACGATCGCGATATCCGCCAGCATGTGCAGGCTCTCGACCGCAAGCTTCGCCCTGGTATCCGGATCGGTGACCAGCGCGCGGATGCCTGCCTCGCTGCCGGTCCCGGCCGTCGTCGGCACCTGGGCGAGTGCAACCTTGCGCGGCCCCGTCACCCGGTTCGCGCCGACCACGTCCGCGAGCTCCTGCGACGAACCGCAAAGCACCGCAGCGAGCTTCGCCAGATCCATGGCGCTGCCGCCACCGAAGCCGACCACGAGATCAGCATTCGCCTCGCGCGCCGCTGCGAGCACCTGGTCGAGATTATGAGTGTCGGGCTCCGGCTTCACATTGGCGAAGACCGAGACCGATCCCGGCAGTTCGAGAACGTCGACGCGGGAGGCATTGAATGCGTCGGAAATCACCAGTATGCGACGATAGCCCTTGCCCGCCGCCCAATTGCCCAGCCGGCCGGCCGTCGCGACGCCGAATTCGATGATTTCCGGCCGGATGATGGCGATTGGCGATTGAAGACTGGCCATCGAAGAACTCCCCCTCAGGTTCCCGCGCGACATGTAAAGTTGTTATCGCATGGATATCCGTCGCGCAAGCGGTTGGCGCCAGAAGGTCCGCTTACCTGTCAATTGAGCAAATTGCCGTAAAGCCGGTGCATTGGATCGGACCGCAGCGGATTTGCTGCTGAGGCCGTGTTTGTCGCACTCGTACGGAGGCGCTGCGGTGCGAAAAATGAGCCCATCCTCAGTCGGTAGTAGCGACCGACCGCGGCGCACGGTCCCCCCGGACGGTTTTCGACACGCTATCCTCCCTATCCTTGTCCGCAGTCGTCACCGCCTGCAAGCCAGCATCGATCTCCTCGTTGACATGTTTACAATAACATCGCAGTCTTCCTCGTCCCTGTAACGCTGAAACGTGTCTAGCTTCATGACGCTGAAAGTTGCGATCCTCGCCGACGATCTCACCGGCGCGCTCGACACAGCAACGCCCTTCGTTGAGTGCGGCCTGTCGGTCGGCGTCGTGCTGGACAGCCGGCGTCTCCACACTCCGCACCATGGATGCGACGTGCTGGTGCTCAATACCGCCTCACGGGCGCTTCCGGCGACCGACGCCGCAAAACGGGTCCGCGCCGCGGCGCTGGAGATCGCCCCACTCGAACCCCGCATCGTCATGAAGAAGATCGACTCGCGGCTGAAGGGAAACGTCGCGGCCGAATGTGCGGCGCTCGCCGCCGTCTTCGGTCGGACACGCATGGTGATTGCTCCGGCGATCCCTGACCAGCAGCGTTTTACGAAGAATGGCTTGATCGTCGGCCGTGGCGTCGACACCCCGCTCTCGATCCGGGCCGTGTTCGGAGCGAAGGCGCTGCCCTCGACGATCGCCGACGCGGAGAGCGATACTGATCTCGACAACATCGTCCGCGCCCCTGACTGGCAGACCACGCTCGCCGTCGGTGCCCGTGGACTCGGCGCCGCGCTGGCGCGTTTCCTCGGAGACGCCCGGGAGGGGGGAGCGACTCCGTTTGTTCCGGCCGAGCGCACACTCTTCGCCTTCGGTTCGCGCGATCCGATCACCACCGAACAGATCGCCCGCCTCGAAGCGAGCCGATGGCTGCGGCATGTAAGAGACGCGCCGATGGGCCAGGTGCCGGACGATCCGGCGTCGGTCGCGCTGCCGGCGCTCTTCCGCTGCACGGGTGCGATCGAGGAGGATGGCGCGACGGTCGCCCGTCGCTTTGCCGCCGGCATAAAATCCGTGATAGACCGGACGGGGCCGGACATGCTGATGCTCGGCGGCGGCGACACGGCACTTGCGGTTCTCGAGCGCCTCGGCATAGAGCTTGTCCGTCCCATGGGCGAGATCGAGCCGGGGATCCCGTGGTTCGAGGTGACGGATGCAGATCATCGTTCGTTCCGTTGCGCGGTGAAATCGGGCGGGTTCGGCGGCCCGGACAGTCTTTTGGCGCTCGTGACGGAGAAATCGCGGACGCCGAATATGAACCAGGAGACAAGCATTGGGTGAACCGGAAAGCTCGGTCCTGAACGTGGAGACGAGTCCGACGAAGCCGGAACGCGGCAAGGCGGTCAGGCTCGTCGACCGGGTGGTCGATCAGTTGCTGGAGCGCATCCGCGCCGGCAACCATCCGCCGGATTCGCGCCTTCCGGGCGAGCACGAACTCGCCTCGATGCTCGGCGTCTCGCGGCCCGTCGTCCGCGACGCCCTGGCACGGCTCCGAGAGCAGGGCATCGTCTACGCCCGTCAGGGCGCGGGGACCTTCGTCAGCGCACAGGGCTCGCCCTCCGCCCAGCTCTCCTATTCGCCGGTCAAGACGATCGCCGACATCCAGCGTTGCTACGAGTTCCGCCTGACCATCGAGCCTGCCGCCGCCTATTTTGCGGCAAAACGCCGCGACGAGGCGGCCCTCCAGAAGATCGCGGCGGCGCTTGCGGAACTTCGCGAGGCGACGAGCCACCAGCTCCATCGCACCGATGCCGACTTCGTTTTCCACCGGGCGGTCACCGAAGCGGCCAACAACCATTATTACACGGCCTCGATGGATGCCCTGAAGGCGCATATCGCCGTCGGTATGCATCTGCACGGGCTCTCGCTGCTCGGGCCGAAGCTCGGGCTGGAACAGGTCTACGAGGAACACAACACGATCTATCGGGCGATCGGGGAGGGCCGGGCGGAGGACGCCCGCGAGGCGATGCGCAAGCACCTCGAAGGGTCGCGCGACCGCCTCTTCGAAGGCCGAATGCTCGACCTTTCCATGGAAACCAGCCCGTCGGATTCGCCCGCCTGAGCCACGTTTTCAAACGGGAAGCGGAGCCGGCGACAGCGAGAACACCTCGGGCGGGGGAAAGACCGGTTTTGCCGGCTCGAACGCCCGCGGCGCCGTCGGCGTCAATGCGGGTGCGATCCGCAGGAGGAGCGCACGGGCCTTTTCGGCATAGCGCCGATCGCTGTCTTCCGCCGATGGCAGCGCGACGAGGGCTTCAAGAACCGCCGCTGCGTCATTGAAGCGTTTCTCGGCGACGAGCGCGACGCCCCATTTATACCGCGCCTCGCGATGGCCCGGCGCCTTCCGGCAGATGTCGCGGAAGGTCTCGGCCGCGTCGCCGTTGCGCCCTGTTGCGAGCAGCACGTCACCGAGGCGCACGAGTACGGGCGCCGGATCGGCAAGCCGTGGCGCAAGCGCGCGGTAGGACGCCTCCGCCGCTGCGAGGTCACCCTTCTCGAACATCAAGTTGGCGAGCCCGAACTCCGCTCCGCGATGGGCCGGTGCCGATTGCAGGATCTGCCGGAAGCCGATCTCCGCATCGGCCTTCTTTCCCTTATGATAGTCATCGATCGACATTTCGTAGACGTGGCGGATGCTGCGTGGATTGAGCACGCCGCCGAGATTGCGGCCGTCGCGGGTTCGAAAAAGGGTGCAACTGATCGGTCGTTCCTCGACGCCGAACATGTACTTGTAGGGCTCGTTGCCACGCAGGAAATCGTAGGACCGGAAGCCGTCGTCGATCGCCCGACGGATGCAGGTGCCATGGAGAACGAGGCCCGGCGAGGGCAGCTTCCACTCCTCGTCCCGTCCGGTGATGTAGAAGAGAATGGCCTTCTTCTGCCGATCGATGATGTTTGCGAGTGCGCCGAGTGGCCGGTTCTCGTACCAGAGGACCGGCACGTCGAGATTGCCGTCGGCAAAGCAGTCCATCAGCATTTCGCGCGAGGCCCTGACCAGCCGCTCCGTCATCTCCGCACCCTTCTGCGGCTGCCAGCGGATGCGCCAGAAATCGAAGAGGATGTCGAGGTCGCGGTCGATCGTCTCCGGGGTCGCAAAGGCTATGCGATAGGCCGGGTCACCTTCCACCTTGCGCAAGAAGCGCCGCAGCTTCTGCCGTGTCTGGGCGCTCATATGCTGTTCGAGGTAGGACTCCCATGTCTCGGGGAGGGCGATGACCGGGCAGACGCAGTTGTCGATGTTGTTCGGGTTCGAACGCTTGCTGTCGCGGAACATCACCTCGGGTCCCTGCAGTGCCTTGATGAGCGCTATCCTCCTCGATGGAGGACCGCCGAAATAGTCGAACTTGATCTCGGTCCAGTTCTGGCGCTTCAGGTAGGCCGCAAAGCCCGCGACCGCCCGGTCTTCGTAGGCCGGATCGGCAATGAAGCCGGTATAGTCGGCGGCATAATTGCCCGCCATGATGATCTCGTCATAGAAGAACCCGTCCTTGTCCCGGCGCGTCTGCAGGCGAAGCGGAAAGAAGGCGACATAGCGGGCGTCCACATTTTCCCGGAGCGCCAGAATGAACCAGCGGCGGCGGTGTCCGAGATACCGGCTGAGCCAGGTCCAGGAGAGGAAATGCTGGGCATGGGGATCCGCTTCGAAGACCTCTTCCCATTGCGGACGAACGGCCTCGAAGGCCTCAGGCGTATCTATGACCTCGATCAGCATGGCACTTCATCCTTCCCGTGACGCGTTACGAAAGCCGGAGGAACAAAGGTTCGACCAAACGGGAGGCGAAGCGTGGCCGAAGCGGCGACGAGTGTCGGGGCGGAGGGCACGAGGCATCTACAGCTCCCCCGCAGGCGCGGGCTTGCGTGAATGAAGGCCCAGAGCGCCTTGCTGATCTCGGCGATCTCCGCGATCGACTGCTCCAGCTGACCCAGCTCCCGCGCATCCATCTGCTCGACTTTGCCGTAGCGGATCTCGCTGTCGGTTTCGACGAGGCGCATCAGCTGGGTGCTGGAGATGTCGCCGCGCTCATCGAAGGAATAGATGCTGTGATTGTATTTGTTGCGGACCTTCGCCTCCTTCTTCAGCCGTGCCATCAGCGCGAGGATCACCTCGCGTTCGGCGGGTGGCGTGGCTGCGCGCTTGGCGAGCCGCTCCACCAGATCGATGCGGGCACGGGTAGTGTTGAGGGTCAGGAACACAACGACGGCCGTCTCCTTGTCGGCCGCCAGCATATGGGCGATGATGTAGATCAGCAGGCTCTCGGTATTCGTCCAGACGTAGTTGAGCCGCCCTACTCTCAACAGGACATCAGTCATACTGCCCATGGTGCCCTCCCCGTCATCGGCGTCAACGCTCCTTGAATGCCCGTGACATACTGTCGGTGATCGGCTTCGTGATGTATTCGAAGAAGGTCCTCTCCGAGGTCTGGATCAGCACGTCGGCCGGCATGCCCGGAACGGGATGAAAATCGTGCACACGCGCGATCTCATCCTCGGGAAGCGCGACGCGCACGATATAGACGTCGCGTGGCGCTGCGATCGAACCTTCCTCGATCGAGTCCGCGGAGACGTAGAAGACGTTGCCGGTCAGCACCGGCGTCGTGCGGCGGTTGAGGGCCGAGAGGCGGATTGCAGCGGCCTGGCCTTCACGCACCTGGTCGATCGAGGTGCGCAGCACCTGCGCCTCGATGATCAGCGGAACTCCGGCCGGCAGGATCTCCATGATGGGCTTTCCGGTGGTGATGACGCCGCCGGCGGTATGGTAATAGGAGCGGACGACCGTGCCCGTGACCGGCGAGCGGATAACGGTACGGTCGAGAACGCCCGCCACCTCGCGCATCTGCTCGCGAACGCTGTCGAGATCGGATTCGGCAGTCTCCAGCGCATCGAGCGCGGCCTGCTTGTTTGAATTGACGGCGATGATTGCTTCCTGGCGGAAGCGCGCGATCTGGGCTTCGCTTTCGTTCATTTCCCCCTGGAGACGCGAGATGTCTCCCATCGCGTCGGCAATCGCCCGCTCGATGGCCAGCAGATCCATCTTGCGCATGTAACCGACTTTGACGAGGCGGGCCTTGGAATCGCGTTCCTCTTCAAGCAGTGCGAGCTGCCGCTCGAAGGCCTGTTTCTGCCCCTCGTAGCCGGTGAAGCGGAACTCGAGCGACTTGATGTTCTTCTCGATGAGATTGAGCTGCTCTTCGAGCTTCACCTGCTTGCTGTGGAAAATGACGTTCTGGCTCTGGATGATCGTGTTGATATCCGGGTCACTCGCCTCGTCCATAACGATCTTCGGGATCTTGAGCTGCCCGACGCCTTCTGCCTCGGCCCTAAGGCGTGCAACCACGGCCTCCAGCCGCAGGCGTTTCAGCTTCACCATGCGTTCGTCGGCAAGCGCCGCAGTCGGATTGAGCGTCAGCAACACATCGCCTTCCTTGACAGTGTCGCCTTCGTTGACCCGCATCTCCTTGATGATGCCGCCTTCCAGATGCTGAATGATCTTGTTGTTGCCCGTCGCGACGAAGCTTCCCTGCGCGATGATCGCGGAGGCAAGCGGCGCCGTTGCCGCCCAGAGACCGAAGCCGCCGAAAGTGCTGAGCAGCACGCCGAGGCCGACGACGGTGTGTAGACGGATGGAGCGTGGCACCTCGCTGTACCACTCCACCGGACCCGAACCGTCCTTGATCTTCAGATCGCGTGCCATCACTCACCTGCCCTCGATCGTCTTCTGCCCGGCATTGCCGCCGTTGTTCCTCGACAGCGCCTTCAGCACCTCGACGCGCTCGCCGAACATGGCGACCGAGCCATCCTTGAGAACCAGTATCTTGTCGACCGCCTGGAGGAGCGACGGGCGCTGCGTGATCGTGACGGTGGTGATCCCCTGCTTCTTTGCATGCAGCAAAGCCTTGGCGAGTGCCGCTTCACCCTGAGTGTCGAGGTTCGAATTCGGTTCGTCGAGCACCACGAATTTCGGGTTGCCGAAGAAGGCGCGGGCGAGCGCGATGCGTTGCTTCTGCCCACCGGAAAGCGGC
The DNA here is from genome assembly GCF_014126615.1 of Ciceribacter thiooxidans. Taxonomy (NCBI): domain Bacteria; kingdom Pseudomonadati; phylum Pseudomonadota; class Alphaproteobacteria; order Hyphomicrobiales; family Rhizobiaceae; genus Ciceribacter; species Ciceribacter thiooxidans. The sequence goes on along the minus strand of NZ_CP059897.1, from coordinate 1,012,167 downwards.
GCCCCGTCCGCGGCGACCACGGTCTCGTACCCCTGCGGGAAGGTTGCGATGAGTTCGTGCACGTCGGCGAGCACCGCCGCCTCGTAGATCTGCCGGTCGTCGACGTCGTCGCGCATGCGGCTGATGTTCGCCTTGATCGTGCCGGGGAAGAGCTGCACGTCCTGCGGCAGGTAGCCGATGCTTTCGCCGAACTGCCGCTGATCCCAGTTGCGCAGGTCCATCAGATCGAGCCGCACATTGCCCGAGGTGGGCAGGATCGACCCGACGAGCATCTTGCCGAGCGTCGTCTTGCCGGAACCGGAATTGCCGATAACGGCGAGTGCCTCACCCTTCTTGAGCGAGAAGGAGATGCCGTTCAGGATCACCTTCTTCTGCGGTGGCGGTACGAAGAGTACGCGCTCGACGTCGAGGCGGCCTTCCGGATTGGGCAGGCGCAGCCGCGGGAAATTGAGCGGCGAGCTCACGAGCAACTGCTTGATGCGGCCATAGGCGGCGGCCGATTTGTTGAACTGGTTCCAGCCTTCGATCGCCCCTTCGATCGGCGCGAGCGCGCGTCCGGAGACGATGGAGGCCGCAATTACCATGCCGCCGGTCAGTTCGCCGGAAAGCGACAGATGCGCACCCCAACCGAGGAGGCCGATCTGCGTCATCATCCGGCAGGCCTTGGAAAGCCCGGCAAAGACGATGTTCCGGTCCTGAGCGGCGACGTGTGACTTCAGGGAACCTGCGGTTTCCTGTCCCCACATCCTCACCGCTTCGGGGATCATCGCCAGCGCATTGATGATTTGCGAATTGCGCGACATCGAGTCGAGATGGAAATTGGCACGGCCGAGATAGCCGTTCGCCTCCGCGAAATGGCGGGCGGTGAATTTCTGGTTAAGGTAGGCGATCACGAAGAGCACGGCGCAGCAGCCCATGATGATCATGCCGAGATGTGGGTGGACGAGATAGACGACCACGACGAAGAGCGGCATCAACGGTGCGTCCAGAAACGCGATCAGCGTGCCGGAGGTCAGAAAGGACCGCAGTTGCTGGAGATCCTGGAGCGTCTGGTAGTCCTTGCCGGAACCGTGCAGCGAGGCGCGTGCGGCGGCGCTCAGGATCGGGGAACCGAGTTGTACTTCGAGTTCGACGGCCGTCCGCATCAGGATGAAGCGGCGAATGGTATCGAGAAAGGCCTGCAGGAGAACCGCCCCGATGACCGCGATTGTGAGCATGATGAGCGTGTCCATCGACCGGCTGGTGAGCACGCGGTCGGAAATCTGGAACAGATAGAGCGGAATCGCGAGCAGGAGCACGTTGATTGCGACCGTGAAGACCATCACGATCGCCATGTTGCGGCGGATGACGGCGATGGCGCGCGCCAGGCTCGCGGCGAAATTGATCGGGCCGCTACGCTTGTGGAAGCCCTTGTGGCCATCACCACCCCCACCGCCTCCGCCTCCTCCGGAAGCGGGAACCTTGCCGTCGCCGCCGTGACCGGGGGTCGGGCGACGTTCTTCACTGCGGATCGGGCCGCTGTCGCCTTCGATCGTCCTGCCGAAGTGGATGTCCGGCTCCTGGCCGACCTTGTCCTCCACGGTCTTCCCTTCGACCACGGCTGGGCCAGGATCGGGCATCCGGTCCCGAATAGCGTCGTCGCTACCCTGTTGGTCGGCCTCTTGCTCGCGTCCCGGCGGCGTCACTCCCGGCAGGCGAGCCATCGGGACACTCGCCGCCTGCGGGGCGGAAACCTCACTTTCAGGGTCGGCGGGGCGACCGGCGACGCCTGACGCCGGTCCACCCCGCCCTGAGGTGGCAGTCGCTTGCCGGGCCGGCACGGCCGCACCGTCTGCCAGCGTTCTCAGCGTTTCGACCGCCTCCTCGATCGCCGAAATACAGGCATCGGTGAGTGCGTTTTCCTCATGGGCAGCAGCGATGTCGCGCGGGATACCGGGAGCGACCAGCCGGCTCCCGACGAGGGTATTCTTCGAAATGTGGTTCATATGCTCCCCCTGCCCCTTTCGCTCACGCCACCGCCGTCTGCATCACGTCGACGGGACTTGCATGCGACCAGGAAAGATCGTGTCCCGCATTGATCACGCCATCGACCCCGCCGCCGTCTCCGCTGGCATCGTCGTCGAGGAAGGCGATCACCTCGTTCGCAAGCCCGTTCTGGACCGGCTGCGGCTTCGTATCGTCATCCTCGATGATCCCGCCCTGGATCAGGACGGCGTCGGAATAGAGATTGCCTCCGAGATAGGTCGTGTCGCCGAAGCTGTCGTAGTCGACGATCTCGGCGACGTTGACGACGGCATTGCCCCCGGTGTTGATGGTCACCGTCGCATCCCCGGCACCGTCGAGCACTTCTTTCGCGACGGCATCGACGTGGTCTGCATCTCCGACCACGTTGACCTGCTTGATGAAAGTCACGTCGAAGAGATTGCCGGTGATGTAGAGGACGTTGAGACCTTCATAGCCTTCGAAGTTCTCGTCATGCGCGAGGCCTTTCGGCATGTCGGGGTCCCGGTCCTCGATCGCCTCGATCGTCTTCGGAATATAGTCCGGCATGGTCTCGAAGCGGTCGTTGGCGCCGACATTGTGGATGGTCGCCTCGTTCCACAGCAGATTGTCACCGGTCTGGACATCCGCGCCGCCGCTGCCGCTGCCGACCACCCAGTCGTTGTCGTAGAGAACGGAGAGCTGGCTGATGATGTTCATGTCGAGGACATCGCCGCCGACGATCACCAGGTCGTATTGCATGCCGAGGCCGAGAAGCCCGGCGAAATTGATCGCGGAGTTTCCACCCGTCAGGATGGTCGTTTCGCAGCCCGTCGTCGTCACCACCATCTGGTCGTTGTCGGTGACGAAATTGTATTGCTCGATCCACTGGACGAAACAGACATCGCCCTCGACGACGCTTACGCGCCACTGGGTCGGAAAGACCGGATCGCCGGCGCTCGTGTCGTCTGACGCATCCGTGGAAGGATCACCGAGACTTGACCGCCCGAAGGTCGCGATGTTGAAGGCGAGCGTGCCGGCATCCTCTGCCGCGCTGTTGCCGAGCAGCCCTTCTGGGCCGCTGTCCCGGTCGCTGTAGACATAGGCCTGCGTGATCATGTCGACCTGATGATAGTCGCCCATGACAGCGCTCACCGGCGCGATGATCCCGGTCGTCGTGACCCCGGCGATGTTGGCGACCATGTTGGCGCCGGCGCCGACCTCGAGGTTGTCTTCGGGGCCGCCGTTCTGGGTTGCGCTGTCGCCTTCAGAAACCGGCTCTTCCGGCGGTGCGGCGATACCGCGGTCCGGCAGGAAATCGTCGAGAACGGGGAGCTCTTCGACGATCGCACCGTTGACGACGGTGCCATCGATCTCATCCCCTGCGGCCACGAAGTCGACCGCATTGCCGGTGCCGAGCGAGGTGGTCCCGCTTTCGACGAGATCATCCTTCAGCGTGTGCGCATCGTCGGCGATCGCCTGCAGACCGTCGTAGCTGTCTGTCCGTTCATAGCCGGAGAACGGGGTATAGGGTTCCGCCTCGTTGGCGTAGGCCGTGACGCGCTCGACGACGAAGCGCATGTCGAGCGGAGGCGCACCTGTCCCAGTCATGTCGAAATAGTCGTCGTCCTGCAGGAGATTGACCTGGGCGACGTGCGAGATCGCCGAGCCCGGACCGATGAAGATCGGCAGGACCTGCGGCGCGTCCGGTGCGGGCACGTCCCAAGGCAGACGGTGCGACGGAAGGTCTCCGATATCCGCTCCGGGAAGACCCGAGATGGTGAATTGAAGGTCGGCGCCGAAGGGAACATGCCGCCCGCCACCGCCAAGATCCTCGTCGGATAGCCCATGGCGAACGCCGGGGTCGTAATCCTTCAGCGGAAGTTTCGACGCGAAGTCCGGGTCGAGCGCGGCAAGGTCGGGGGCATCGGCGCGCAAGCCCTGTGCAACCTGGCCTTCGGTGTAGCCCACGCGCATGCGCGCATCCTCGACGGCCGCGTCGAAGTAGCCGATGAAGTGCGCGATGATGTCGGAAATCCTCTCGGTATGCATTGCCGCCGCCCTCATCTTCCGTCCGAAGGAATACCGGCTCCACCGGGTCCTCTCGATTCGGCTTCTGACCGCCGAACTGCACCGGCCGCGGCCGGTGCAGCTTTTCTTGGTTGGGGGATTTGGTGATCAGGCGCCGGTATCTTCGCCGACGTCGCTGACATGCGAGTCGCCGCCGATGATGCTGCTGTCGATCGTGTTGCCGAGCAGGTTCGCACCCTGGACGAACTCGAAGTGGAAGCCCGAATTGGCGAGGATCGCCGAGGCGTCTGCCGTGCTGCTGCCGGAGACGTCGTCACCTGCCTTGAGATCCCAGCACTTGCCGTCGAGTTCCATGCCCTCCGCGCTGTCGGCATCACCGCCGTTCGCGGAGAGCTGGTTCATGGCACCGCCATTGTCCATCCGAACGTTCCAGGCGCTGTCCTGGTCGGCCAGGTGGTTCGCCTGTACCGCACTGAAGCCGGCGTCATTGCCCTGACCGTTCAGCGAGTCATTGAGGATGTTGTCGACGTCCAGCGTGAACGAGAAGTCGTCACCGAGGTTGAAGGTCAGGTCACCGCCGGCAATCCCGAGATTGCCGTTGTCCTTGACGTCGTCAAGGACAGCAAAGTCGGTGTCGGTGCTGTTGTAGCTGTCGGTCGCGGTTTCCGTGACGGTCTTGATGTCGGTATCGGTCACCGTCTTGATGTCAGTGTCGGTCTCGGTGTTGGAGTAGGACTTGCTGTCATAGCTCCAGTCGTAGTCCGTCTTGATGTCAGTGTCGGTCACCGTCTTCGTGTCGTTGTCCGAGATCATCTTGATGTCGGTGTCGGTCTCGGTGTTGGAGTAAGACTTGCTGTCATAGCTCCAGTCGTAGTCGTTGTCGCGATTGTCGCCGTTGTTGGCCGCGATATCGACCTTTGCATCGACGTCGACGTCAGTCGAGTTGTCGGTGTTGTTGCGGTTGTCGCCATTGGCGACACCGCCGACATAGCCGGTGGAGCCGTCATCGACTTCCGTGGAGTTGATGGCGCTGTTGGCAAAGCCGTCGGCCAGTGCACCAACATTGTTTTCGGTATCGGAACCCTTCGGGTCATAAGACATTTCGAACTCTCCCAAAAAAGGGGAGCAGTCGTGAAATCCCTCTCATCTCGACTGGGATCTTTTCTCGCCTGCTCCGCACCGTTGAATTCGACAGATGTACGCATCACGTGTTCATCTGCCCTGTCACAAGTCATGCAAGTCATACGAGAATAGAAACCTCGCATGAGGTAATATTCTCCGACCCCGGAAGCGAATAGCCGCACCCGAGTAGGTCATTTTTCTTTCACGAAGTTCGCATGCGACCTGCAAGAACGAGCGGATCGTCGTTCTCGGTCCCGCAGGGCCTCAATGCGAGGCAGAACTGAACATGAAAACTGGCGGAGTTCCTAGCCGCGAAATGGGATTAGTCACTCCGAGAGCAGGTGTACTGCCGTCTTGCAGTTCGCCAGTAAATCGAAAAACTCTCGTAAAAGCAGGAGGAATTGACACCATGCCCGGCTAGCGTGCAGTGCCGTCGAAACGCGACAAACAGCGCTAGAACAGAATAAAGTCAGTATAGCTCCACGTCACCATCACACGAAAGAGCGATTAAAGTTCCCAATTGTAACCCGAACTGGTTATTTTCTTCGTCGATAGGACGAGATAACATAATTGGCACAATAACAGCCGTAATCCATCAGATGAGGACCTGGGCCACAGCGGGCTCTCCCGGGAAGTTCACTGTATTGCGTCGAAAGCAAGCGGGAGCATTGAATGTTGATGACCGAATCTCCTCTACACGATGCGGCCCGGAGAGAGCGGAGCAGCTCCCAACCCAATTTGTTCGTTATGGTGGCCAAGCAGGATTTGCTGTCGGAATGCCTCGCCGAGGTTCTGTCGAAGCACTTTCCCGAGACGGAGATCGCCGTCTATCGCAGCGCCGGAGAGATGACGCACGAGGAGTGGGAGAGCGTCAGGCTGCTTCTCCTCTACGACCTTACCGCGGACCACGTTCACGAGATTGTAGAGGACGCTTGCAAGGAAGCACCCGATGTTTCGATCGCAATCGTGCTGGACGGTGCCAACGCTTATGACGATTACCTGAAGCATCTGGTCGCGACCGGTGCGATCGACGGCATCCTGCCTCTCACGCTTCGGCTGGACGTTTTCCTCGCGGCTATCGACCTTCTGGCAAAGGGCGGCGAGCATTTTCCGGCGGCCCTCCTCAACCGGCTCCATGAGGTCGGACCGCGCAATGTCGGGGCGGTCAGTACAAGCGGCGTCATCCGGAGCGCCGGACAGCCGACAGTTCACGATCACCAGCTTTCCGTGCTGACCACCCGGGAGGTGCAGATCCTGAACCTCATCTGCCAGGGGACGCAGAACAAGACGATTGCCGACCAGCTCCATCTCTCGGAGAATACGGTGAAGGCGCATATCCGCAGTATCTACAAGAAAATGAAGGTGAAGAACCGGACGGAGGCCGCCTCGCGCTTTTTTTCGGACGAACGTGCGGCGGCGGCCGGCAGGGAGTATAACTGACCGGCATTCGCCCTTGGGAATTTTTGGCAACCCCGCGGGAACCGCGAGCCGCGGCAGATGTTCGGTAGACCGTTCGGTCAAGCACAGGCAAACGGGTCATGCTGCCATCTTCGCTAAGCAGATCTGAGGCTGCGCTGCCAGGCGGCAGGGACCTCCTTGCGGCAAGCAATCTGCCGGAATGGGTGATCCGCTCACTCGCTGACAACGGCATCACACGGTTCAGCGAGGTGTCCGAAATGTCGGATGCACAACTCCTCAAACTGAGGGGCGTCGGCCGCCGTTCGATCGCGCTCATCCGATCAAGCGGCGGAGTCCACGCCGAACCGTCTTTCCGCTTCTAGCGTCGATAGAGAAGAAGGACGACCGGAGAGGCCGTTCCTCCCCTGCATCCCGCCTGATTGCCGGCAGTCTTAGTCTCGATCGCTTGATCTGAGGTAACCCCCTTGCGCCCTTGATTTTTCCGGCCATTGGCCGTACCTTTCCTCTCAACTGGAGACTAACAATGGCAGAAGCAGCAAAGGGACCAAAGGTTAGCCGCGCCCGCGGAGAACGGCTTGAAACCCGCATTACGGCTGATCAAAAACGGCTCATCGAGCATGCGGCAGCGCTTCAGGGGCGTACAGTGACGGATTTCGTTCTGTCGAGCGTGCAGGACGCCGCACGACGCGCTATCGAGGAACACCAGCTGCTGGAGCTTTCGCTGCGGGACAGTCAGGCATTTGTTCAGGCTCTGGTCGAGTCCCAGCCGATCAACGATCGGTTGCGTGATACCGTTCGCCGTTATCGCGAAAGAACAGGCGTCTGACCGGTGGGCGGACCGGATGATTTTCTGCGGGTGGAGCTTCTCGGCTCCGGACATGATCGGTCCGAATTTGAGAGCGGCGTGGAGCCGCTCGACCGATATTTTCGCATACAAGCCGGGCAGGACGCCAGGAAGAAGCTGGCTGCGCCATTTGTTCTCGTGCTGACGAATGGCGCCATCGCCGGCTATTATACCCTTTCTTCGACGGCGGTACGGCTTCCGGAATTGCCGAGCGCAGTCGTTCGCAAGCTTCCGCGCTACCCGCTCATTCCCGCGACACTGTTGGGGCGTCTTGCCGTCGACCGGCGCTACCAAGGGCGAGGTTACGGCCAGTTCCTCCTCGCCGACGCACTCTACCGGGCAACGAGAAGCGAGATTGCCTCCTTCGCAGTCATCGTGGACGCCAAGGACGAAAATGCGAGGCGTTTCTACGAGCATGAGAGCTTTTTGCCTTTTCCGGACCAACCGTTGAAGTTGTTTCGGCCGATGTCGGACATCGAAGCACTGTTCCGGTGACGGACGAGTTGACCCCCTCCACCCCAATAAGATGCGATCAGCAATCCCGGTCGTCGAGCAAACACGCGGCACGCCGACGGTAGCGCGAGAGAAGTGCGGCGATCAGCGGGCGGTCTTGCCCGTGCACCCGCGCGAGCGCCATCGACCAGAGGCCCGCCTGGAAACCGAGGTAGCAGGCTTCGCACAGCGCAAGCACATCATCGTCGAGATTGCCGTCGGCCATACATCCCACCGCGTCGGCGAGATACCGCCGTTCGGACGCAGACAGGTCGAACTCGACGGCCGCGCCGGCGACGTCCCAGGCGATGTCCTGACGCCCCACGAGATCATGCGCGCCGTTATGGTCGAGGGCATCGGCCTTGACGAGATCTCCCCCCCGTGTCACCAGCCATTCCCAGGCATGCAGCCGGTTGTCGCTGTCGATCCGCCGCAGCATCCGCGACGGGCGGCCATTTCTCCGCGCAAGACGTCTCACTTCTTCCGCGGACTCTTCACCGAAGGCTTCGCCGAGATTGTAAACGGCCATGTCGCACAGGTCTCCCAGCCCTGCCCCCTGCCCGCCGGCTGGAAGATGTCGCGCGCGAAAACCGAGGTAGCGCGCCAGATGATCAAGAACCTGTCGACGCGGAAGGGCCGTGATCGGTGTCGGTGCCGTCTCGACCCATTGCTGCACGACAAATCCGTGGCAGGTCCCGACGATCCTCGGAGCAAAGCCCGCTTCGCAGAGACGTCCGCCGCGCCGCGCCTTGGCGGTGCCGATTTCGCCAAGTCCGGCGAACTTCACGAGAAAGCGTTTGCGCCGTCCGTCTGCCTCGCTCTCGAAGAGGACCTTGCGTCTCTCGAATTGCGCATCCGCCGGCGGCCGCGGCCTGTCCTGCAGACCGTCGACCTCCCGCCACGTCCCGCCGGAAATATCCCGCCAGCCGGTGCAGCGTGCTCCGGCGACGTCAGAAACCATCGAACGAAGCGTGGATGTCTGCGGATCTAGAAGGAGCGCGTCCGCCGTGACGACGTGGTGCGGGCGCTCCTTCCAGCGGCGCACATGCGTCTCGCTCGCCTTCGGACCCGGATCGCCGTCGTGGCTCGGAAAGAAGTGGATCCGGGCGCGATCGACACCGTTTCGCTCCAGCCAGTCCGCGACACTCCCGAAAGAACTCCCCGAAAGACCCGGCCCCTCGTCGACGATGGCGTACGGGCGATCGCGAGAGGCAAGCAGGCGGCGGGTGAGCGCCGGACCGATCGCGACGCACCGGTCGAAGGGATGGCCGTGCGGACGAAGGCTGAAAGCGGGTGCGGCGCCGAGCGCCGCCGAAACCATGGCAGCAAGGCCGGTGCCGATGCTGCGGATGCCGATCACAACCGTGCTTGCAGGGAGCCCGGACCCGCACGCCGCCTCGGCGTAGCTCTCCGGATAGACGGCATAGAAGGCGTAGCCCTCCGGCTGACGGAGCCGCACTGTACCGGATCCGGCGAGGCGCTCGAGGAGATCCGGCCAAAGCGGATCGCGCGACTGCCCGCTCTCGAAACCGCTTCGCCACGACCCGATGATTGCGTCCGCCTCGATGCGCAGGAGCCGCGCGCCGGCATCCTGCAGCGGCGACCATTCGTCGATGCCGTCCTTTTCGAAGGCCTCGTCAAGTAGGCCCTGAACCAGTTCGCCGGTGCGGATGAACGCGGCGACGAGCCGCTCGTGGCGGGCGAGCCCGGGCGGCATGGCAAAGGCCTTTTCGAGGTTGCGGGCAGTGGCAGCACGGATCGCCGCCACATCCTCCACGCGTTCGATGTCGCCGAAAACCTGCATCTGCCTCTCCGCTCCGGGCCGGAATGCAGCAACGCGCATCGACCGAAGATGATCCCAAGAACAAGCGCGTTTCGGAGAAACTTTGAAAATGCAGGGAACGGTTTCGCCCGCCGAGGGTTCGAAAACCATTGTAGATGCTGGAGTGCACCATGCGTTCAAAGAAAATCCGCGTCGGCCTGGTCGGGGTCGGCAACTGTGCCTCGTCGCTGGTTCAGGGGATCAGTTACTATCGCGACGTCACGGACAACGAGCCGATTCCGGGGCTGATGCACCCCAGCCTGGGCGGATACGCGGTCGAGGATATCGAGGTCTCCGCCGCATTCGACATCGCCGAGACCAAGGTCGGGCGAGACGTCGCCGAAGCGATCTTCGCAGAACCGAACAATACCCGACGCTTCTGCGAGGTTCCGCTGACCGGGGTTCGGGTCGCGCGGGGAAGGACGCTCGACGGCGTCGGCCGCTATCTGCGTGACATCGTGAAGGAATCGGCCGAAGCAGAAGGCGATGTCGCCGAGATCCTGCGCCAGTCCCGAACCGACGTCGTCGTTTCCTATCTCCCGGTCGGTTCGGAGGAGGCGACGCGATGGTACGCTGAGCAGGCGCTCGAGGCGGGCTGTGCCTTCATCAACTGCATCCCGGTCTTCATCGCCTCCGAGCCGGAATGGCGGCAGCGTTTTGCCGACCGCGGCCTGCCGATCATCGGCGACGACATCAAGAGCCAGGTCGGCGCCACCATCGTGCATCGCATGCTCGTCCATCTCTTTCGCGAGCGGGGCGTGCATGTCGACCGTACCTATCAGCTCAATTTCGGCGGCAATACCGACTTCCTGAACATGCTGGAGCGCGAGCGATTGGAATCGAAGAAGATTTCGAAGACCCGCGCGGTGACGAGCCAGCTCGATGTTCCCCTTCCCTCAGACGACGTCCATGTCGGACCGAGCGACCACGTGCCTTGGCTCGAGGACCGCAAATGGGCCTATATCCGGCTGGAAGGCACCACCTTCGGTGGCGTTCCGCTCAATGCCGAACTGAAGCTCGAAGTGTGGGACTCACCCAATTCCGCCGGGGTCGTGATCGATGCGATCCGCTGCGCCCGCCTCGCGCTCGACCGCGGCATCGGCGGCGCCCTGACCGGTCCCTCCAGCTATTTCATGAAGTCGCCCCCGCGTCAGTTCAGCGATCACGAAGCGCGCAGGCGTACTGAGGACTTCATTGCGGACCGGGAGGAGGTGCTCGACGGAGCAGCCGAATGACGGTCACCGTCCTCATGGTCCGCCACGCCGCGCACGACAATGTCGGCGGATTTCTCGCCGGGCGGATGGAGGGCGTCAGGCTCGGCCCTGCGGGACGAAAGCAGGCGGAGCGGCTCGCCGAACGGCTGCGCGGCGCGGACATCGCCGCGATCCATGCGAGCCCGCGCGAACGGTGCCGTGAAACCGCGGAAGCAATCGCCACCGCCTGCGGATTGCCGGCGCCGCAGGTCGCCGCCGAACTCGACGAGATCGACTTCGGCCGCTGGTCGGGCTCGACATTTGCGGAGCTCGACGCCGATCCTCTGTGGCGGCGCTGGAATGCGGTTCGCAGTTGCTGCCGAACACCCGCCGGCGAAAGCATGCTCGACGTCCAGCAACGGGCGCTCCGCTACATCGAGGCGCTTGCCGCCGAAAACGCCGGAAACCGGGTCGCGGTCGTTTCCCATGCTGACGTGATCAAGGCGGTCGTCATGCATGTGCTCGGCCTTTCGGTCGACGCCTGGCCCCGTTTCGATATCGCCCCAGCTTCCGTGACGACGATCATCGGGGACGACTGGGGCGCGAAACTCATCACCCTCAATGACGTGGTGTCCTAAAGCCACGAGAACGCCAAGGAGAAACCATGATCGAAGCTGCGATGATCTGGAACGAGCCCAACAACAAGTCCCACTGGGATCCCGAGATCGATCCCGATTGGACCCGCTTCGCCGAGATGGCGATCCTTGCGGCTGATGCGATCGGCGCGGCCAATCCGGCGGTCACACGCGTGCTGGGCGGAATTTCGCCGATCGATCCGCGCTTCATGGGACGGATGCAGGACTTCGGCGTCCTCGACCATGTCGATGCGGTGGCCGTGCACGGCTTTCCGCTCGACTGGAACCTCTGGCAGATCCACGAATGGCCGTCCAAGATCGACGAGATCCGCGCCGTGACGGGTTTGCCCGTCTGGGTGAGCGAGGTCGGCGTCTCGTCCTTCGGGGCGGAAGAAATCCAACGGTGGGGGCTCGAGCGGACAGCCGAGCTCCTCAAGGGAAAGGTGGAGCGCTGCCAGTGGTACAGCCTCTACGATCTCCCGAGCGAATGGGAGGCGACGACACGGCACAAGGAGGCGGAGGGCTCCTCCTATTACCGGCATTTCTATATGGGCCTGCTGCGGGAGGACGGAACCCCGAAGCCGGCGCTGGAGGCCTTCGCGCGACATGCGGCGGATTTCGGGCTGGTGCAGTGGTTCCATTTCGAGGACCACAGGCTCGACGACGCGGTGTCCTGGATGAAGCGGCTCGGCGTGCGCCAGCTTAGGACCGGCCTTTCCTGGGCGGACCGGTTCCAACCGAATGCGCTGGACTGGTTCGACCGTCAGATGCAGGCGCTCGAGGACTTCGACGTCACCATTACTTTCTGCTTCACGCCCGAGCACCGCGGTATCGCACCCCACCACACGAGCGCCCCGCAGGTACCGGAGGAGTTTGCGGAATTCTGCGCCGAGATGATCGACCGCTATGCGCCGAAGCAGGAACGGCGGCTGGCTACATCGTCACCATCAATGGCCGTCCTCGGCCCCCGTTAAACCGAGGCGCTCCACCAACCGGCCGACGGGGCCGCGGGCGTAGGCAAGTCCGTGATAGGTCGACAGCGCGACCTTCGCCCAGGCGAGATAAAGCCCCGGCCGGCGCAGGAGGCGCGCGGCGAGAAAGATCCTGTGGCTCCATCGCGCGATGCCGTAGCGCATCCGGTAAATCATCTTCCGGCGCACCGAAAGGCCGGCAGACGAGGCCTGCACCCTCTTGCGAGGCATGAGCCCGGCGCGCCGCCAGGTCAGGCGAAAGGAAAGCCCCTCCCGCCGGTGGCGAACGCCGGCGGCCTGGGTCGCCGCCACGAAGCCGGCGTCCACCGGCTCAAGGACGATACGACCTGAGGCAATTCCGTCGCTGACGATCTCATGCAGTTTGCGGGAGCGGACGATCACCACGTTCGTGCCGCGCCCGTCGGACGAATAGGGTTCGACCCAGGCATCGCCAAAGGAGATATCCGCGGTTTCGGCGACCACGTCGTCACAGAAGTTGCAAGCGTGATTCTGGAAGAAGCCGGCGCCCCAGTCGCCGTCGACCATGTGCCACCAGTCCTCCACTCGCGTCGTTCCGTCGCTGAGCGACATCTGTGCCCGATACCAGTTTGCCGGCCGGTCAGGAGATTTCACGCGATAGTCCAGCGTCGTCACCTCCTCCATCCCCGCTCCCATCTGCCAGGCGAAGCTCTCGGCCATCCGTGCGCTCTTCATATGGCCGCAGAAGAGCCCGAGCGTGAAGGTGATGCGTTCGGCGAGAACGGGGTCCTGCGCCGTGGCGAGGCGCACCGCCTTTATGAAGCAGGGAATGCCGATGACGGCATAGCGTCCTGGCACGGACCGGATGGTCCGCAGCACGCCTGACAGCTCCACGGGATAGTAGCGTGATTTTGCCCCCTGCCGGAGCGCCTCGACGCTGCGGGAGATCGTATAGGCAAAGAGCGGCTCCTCCGCTTTGCGCCCGGGTGACGGTGCGACATGGGCGACACCATCGACGAGACCTTTGCGCAGGAGTTCCACAGCAACCCAGGTCACGAGCCCGCCGGAACTGCCGCGCGCGCGAAACGCATCCTCTTCGGCATGGCCGACATAGGCCGCTTCATAGCGGCCGATCAGGGGATCGCGGCCGCAAGCATCGGGGAAGTGGCTGTCGGCGATCACATCCTCGTTTTCCGCATCGGGCGAGAACGGGCAGGACGCGGCGAGCGGCATGGTGGGGCGGTTGAGCCACGCCCGGGACCCGGCCGGTTTCATCTGACCGTAGACGTCAAGGCGCATCTCGACGGTCTCGCCGGCGCATTGCGCGACGCAGGCGCCGCAGCCAATGCAGAGACCCGAACGGATGACATCGGCGGGTGCTAGCGCCGCTCCGCCCGTCATGTCAGGCGCTGACCGGAGCAAGGACATGGGCAAGGAAGGCCTCCGAGCTGCGACGCAGGCCCGCAACCCGGCGGTTGATCGATGAGGAAAGTGGTTCAGAAAGTACGGCCTCCATTTGCTTCTCCGCATTCTCGGGCGCGATCACGTGGTGCTCGGCCCCGAGCATCGACGTCAGGTCACCGAGCTTGTTGCTGCGGTAGTCGGAGAGCACGCAGGCAAACGGCTTTTCGTCGACCAGCGCGACAACGCAGCCGTGAAAGAAGTTGGTGAACACCGCTTCGGCACCGGCCATTGCCGCGGCGAACTCTTCCGGGCCCGCGTCAAGCCATTGGCGGTCGGCAAATTCGTTGTGGTATCCAACGCTGAGCAGCCGAAGGCCGCGGCGATCCGCCCAACGGCGGACTGCCGAGGCGAACCAAGCGGGGAAGCTGTGTCCGTAAACGACCGCGAAGGGGGCATCGGCCTCATGGGGCGCGATGCCTTCGATGCTCTCGGGAAACTGGAGGCACGGATCGAGCACCAAGGCCGGGGTGATCCCGAGCACTTCTTCGATGAGACGCCTCGAATTGTAATCGCGCACCGAGATCACCGAGAAGTCGCCAAGGCCGTCCGCCCAGCGCCCCCTGAGGAGGCCGGCGGTCGTGAAATTGCCGAAACTCGCGGCGTAAGAGGCGAGGCACCGGGCCGGCAGCCCCTCTCCGTAAAAGATCGATGACCCGCCATACCACGGATGATTGAGGTTCCAGACCTCGTCGCTGCCGACAAGCACGAGATCGAAGACGTCAAGCTCGGTCGGGTCGTCGAGCGGAAATGGTTCCGTGCAGGGGAGCACCTCGAAAGCGTCGAGGAACTTGCGGATCTTGCGGCTATAACCGGCGCGTGCCCCGGGACGGGTGAGATCCGGCAATTCGGGCTGCAGGGCACAGCGCCACTCGGCGCGCTCGACCCGGGGTGAGCGGTGCTCCAACAGGAGGACTTCACTGCCTATTCCGTCGAGACCTTCGACGAGGCACCGCGCCTGCCAGTAGGACCCGTAGTTGATGCAGCGATGAAAGGTGAGAATCCCGATCCGGCCCTTCGGCGACAGCGCAGTTCCGCTCGGCAGCGAAACGGGAGAGCGGCCGTCCCGTGAAGAGGTCGGGCGCACAGTGGGCCCGTGTCCATTTATTTTTCCAGGATATGCCACGATCACCGCCCTCGTCTCGACAGCAATGAAACCGCAGGCGGCGGACAATGTTCCGCAAGGACCTGTCGAGGGGCGCGATCAGGCCGTCGCGCGTTCAACCTTTTGACGAGGATGAGATTTTGTCCCCAAGTCATTCATAAAGAAAATGAATCGGTAAGCGCAAACCGATTCAACAAAGTCGTTGGACGTCGCGAATCGATTTGGCGACAGTCCCGCCATGACCGATCATCAAACCTACTCCACCGATCTTCGCCGCATCGATCCCGAACGCAACATGGCGCGCTTCTATCTGCTGTCGATCCAGCCGACCCTCTTCGGCGGCATCTCCCTCATCCGCAATTGGGGCCGTATCGGTACCAGCGGCCAGGTGAAGATCGAGACTTACGACCGGCCGGAGGAAGCGCATCGCGCCTTTCGACGCCTCGAGCGCGTGAAGCGCAGACGGGGCTACGTCGACCCGCGTCAGGTGGAGGGTGGGAATCTGGTCTAGGGTGGAAGGCCGGCGGGGTCGCAAGCTTTGGAGTCATCGCGAACATCAGAACTGCCGATACCGCGCCAGCGGCAGGCCCTCTTGGTCCACCCAGCGGTTCGAACTGGCGAACGCTTTGGCATTTTCGCGTCGCCACCACTCACCAATCGTCTCCGCCGGTGCCGGCTGAGCGCAGGCCTCTGCACCCCGCCGGAGGCGCGGGCCTCGAGATTTCGCATCCTCCAGAGGAGCGTGTTCTGGCGCGTGTTTAGCCGGTGTTTTGCGCGTGGGATCTGTCGGCATTCGCTCGCCTCCTCCGAACATGCATGATGCACGCGCAAGTCCCTTCCGTGCAACGCCTGAGGCCCTACCTTGACTAATTCATTCGTTTGATTTATTTTCGCGTTATGAAGAATCCGAGCCCCTCCCTCCGAGACAACCGCCCCGAACGCGGGGACGCGACGCGCGACCGCCTGCTGGCCGCTGCGATCGACGTCTTCGGTCGCAACGGATTCGATGCGACCACCACGCGTGCGCTAGCGCACGCGGCAGAGGTCAATCTTCAAGCGATCGGCTACTATTTCGGCGGCAAGGAAGGCCTCTATCTCGCGGCCGCAGATCACATCGCGAAATCCGTCGCAACGCATATCGGAGCGGTCCGCGAGAACCTCGAAGCCCGCCTCGCCGCCGCTGATGGTTTCGGCCCCCGTCCGTCGGAAGCAGAGACCCGGGCCATGCTCGCCGACATCCTCGCCGCGATGGCGAGGCTCTTCACCAGCCGGGAATCGGAGGCCTGGGTTCGCTTCATGGTTCATGAGCAGATGGCCCCGACCGAAGCCTTCGATCGGGTTTATACGAACGCGATGAGGCCGATCCTGCAGGTCGTCGGCAGGCTCGTCGCCCGCCTGCTCGACGAGGATCCGATGTCCGAACACGTTCGGCTCCGGACCCTCTCGCTGGTCGGTGGCCTGCTGATCCTCCGTGTCGCGCAAGGTGCAGTAGAGGCCCATCTCGGCTGGAAGAATTTCGGAGCACGCGAGATCGACGCCGTCCAGGCGCTAGCGCGGGAACTGGCCGCGGGTGTCGTCCGGCAAGAGGAAAAACCATGAAGAAGACCGTCGCCGTTCCCGCACTCCTGCTCGTCGTCAGTGCAGGTCTCGCCGCGGCTTTCTGGACTGACCTGCCGACCAGGTTCGGCTGGGAAAGCACGAAGGCGAATGATCTGACGCTCTACGGCAATGTCGACATCCGCCAGGTACAGCTCGGCTTCCGCGTCAGCGGCCGCATCGCCGGCATGAAGGTGGAGGAAGGCGATGCCGTCCATCAAGGCCAGACGCTCGCAACGCTCGACGCCGGCCCCTACGAAGATTCCATGCACGCCGCCGAGGCGCAGGTCGCCGCCCTGAAAGCAACGCTCGACAAGCTGATCGCCGGCCCTCGACCGGCCGAAATCGAACAGGCACGGGCGGTGCATGAGGAACGAACCGCCGAATTGCAGCTTGCACAGCAGGCCTTCGACCGCGCCCGGCAATTGCGGCCTTCGGACGCAATCTCGCAGGCCGATCTCGACCAGGCGGCGGCAAACCGTGCGGCGGCAACGGCCCGCCTCGCCTCCGCACGGGAATCGCTGCGCCTTCTCGAAGAGGGGTCGCGACCGGAAGACATCGCCGTCGCCCGCGCCAATCTCGAGGCGGCCGAGGCGAGCTTTGCCGGCGCCCGCACCGCGCTTGCCGATACCGAACTCAAGGCTCCGGCGGATGCGATCGTGCTTTCCCGCGTGCGCGAGCCAGGCGCAATCATCTCGCCGAGCGACACGGTCTACGTGCTGTCGCTCGCCCAGCCGGTCTGGATCAGAACATACATCGCCGAGCCGATGCTCGGGTTGATCCACCCGGGAATGCAGGTCGAAGTCCATTCCGACAGCGCACCGGGGAAACCTTATCGCGGCCGCATCGGCTTCATCTCGCCGGTGGCTGAATTCACGCCGAAATCGGTCGAGACGCCGGAACTTCGGACCGACCTCGTCTACCGGCTCCGGGTGATCGTCGACAACGCAGATCCCGGTCTCCGCCAGGGGATGCCGGTCACGGTCCGAATTCCGGCAACCGGTCAGACGGAGTGAGACAATGGGTGAGACGCTCGCCCGCTTCGAGACCGTCACGCGGCGCTTCGGCAAGGGGGCACCCGCCCTCGACGGCGTGAGCGGCGAGATCGGCGGCGGCGAGATCACCGGCCTCGTCGGCCCCGACGGCGCCGGCAAGACCACCTTGATCCGACTGATGACCGGGCTGATGCTGCCCGACGCGGGCCGCGTAGAGGTGCTCGGTATCGATACCGCCCGCTCGCCGCAGAGCATCCAGAACCTGATCGGCTACATGCCGCAACGTTTCGGGCTCTACGAGGATCTCTCCGTTCAGGAAAACCTCGACCTCTATGCCGATCTCCGCGGCTTACCGCGCGAGGAGCGTCCGGCGGCCTTCGACGAGCTTCTCACCTTCACGGATCTCAAGCGGTTCACCGGCCGGCTCGCCGGCAAGCTCTCGGGCGGCATGAAGCAGAAGCTCGGGCTTGCCTGCGCGCTGCTGAAGAAGCCTCGCCTGCTGCTCCTCGACGAACCAGGTGTCGGTGTCGATCCGATTTCGCGGCGGGAACTCTGGGCGATGGTCGAGGACCTGACGAAGGAAGGGATCGGCGTCGTCTGGTCGACGGCCTATCTCGATGAGGCGGAGGCATGCGACCGCGTCCTTCTGCTGAACGGCGGCAAACTGCTCTTCAACGGCGTTCCTTCGGAGCTGACCAATCGCGTCGCCGGTCGTGTCTACAAGATTCTCGACGTCGAGGGACGTCGCCGCCAGGTGTTGACGAGTGTCCTGCAGCAGCCCGGAACGGTCGACGGCGTCATTCAGGGCGAAGCGATCCGCCTGGTGCTCGCGGGTGGCACGCAGCCGACAGTCTTGGAGATCGCCGGATCAGGTGCGCGCCTGCGGCCAACCGAACCACGATTCGAGGACGCCTTCGTCGACCTTCTCGGCGGCGGGCCCGACGGCCGGTCGAAGCTCGCGGAGGCGACGACACCCCTTCCCGCCGACGACGGCCGGGCGGTCATCGAGGCGCGCGGGCTCACCAAGCGCTTCGGCGATTTCACCGCCGCCGAGGACATCAGTTTCGCAATCCCCCGCGGTCAGATCTTCGGGCTGCTCGGGCCGAACGGCGCCGGCAAGTCGACCACATTCAAGATGCTCTGCGGCCTCTTGAGGCCGACGAGCGGGGACGGCCGTGTCGCCGGCTTCGACCTCCGCCGCGACACGGCCGCAGCCCGCAACCGGCTCGGCTACATGGCCCAGAAATTCTCGCTCTACGGCGATCTGAGCGTCGCGCAAAACCTTGATTTCTTCGCCGGCGTCTATGGCCTCGGCAAGGGCCGGCGGCGCGAGCGCATCTCGTTGATGACGGAGATCTTCGATTTCGGCAACCACCTGAAGATGTCGGCGAAGGACCTGCCCCTCGGCCTCAAGCAGCGGCTGGCGCTCGCCTGCGCCGCGCTGCACGAGCCGGAAGCGCTGTTCCTCGACGAGCCGACCTCCGGCGTCGATCCGATCACCCGGCGCGAATTCTGGACCCATATTAACGGCCTCGTCGAAAAGGGCGTCACCGTTCTGGTGACCACCCATTTCATGGAAGAGGCCGAATATTGCGACCGGATCTCGCTCATTTATCGCGGTCGCGCGATCGCGCTCGGCTCGCCGGACGAGCTCAAGGCGCGCGTGGCGAGCGCCGACAATCCCGATCCGACGATGGAGGATGCCTTCGTCACGCTGGTGCGCAACTCGGACCTGGAGGACGCAGCATGACGGGTCACCCTGCCCCCTCCGCCTCTGCTGCCACCGGCCGGCGCCGGCGCTTCCTCGCGCTGATGCGCAAGGAGATCTACCAGATTATCCGTGACCCGAGCAGTATCCTGATTGCCTTCGTTCTGCCGCTCGTGTTGCTCTTCATCTTCGGCTACGGGGTATCGCTCGATGCGACCCGCACCCGTGTCGGCGTGGTGGTCGAGGCCTCGACGCCGCTTGCCGACGACCTCGCGGCGAGCTTCCGGGCCTCGCGCTATTTCGAAGCCGTGATCGGCCGAGATCGCCGCACCTTCGAAGAGGACCTCGTGCTCGGCAAGGTGCGCGGCATTCTGGTGATTCCCTCGACCTTCGCGCTGGACGCCGCAACTGGCGGCAGTCCCCGGATACAGGTGATCGTCGACGGTACCGATCCCAACACAGCGAATTTCGTGCAGAACTATGCGAGAGGCGTCGTCTCCACCTGGGCCGCGATCCGCTCGGCCGAGACGGCGCTCGCACCGCCACGGGTCATCGTCGAACAGCGCTTCTGGTTCAACCCGGAGCTCAGCAGCCGCTATTTCCTCGTGCCCGGTTCGGTGGCGATCGTCATGACGCTGGTCGGCACGCTTCTGACCTCGCTCGTCGTCGCCCGCGAATGGGAGCGCGGGACCATGGAGGCGGTGATGGCGACGCCGGTCGGTGCACTGGAACTGCTCGCCGGCAAGGTTATCCCCTATTTCCTCCTCGGTCTCGTGGCGATGAGCCTCTGCGTCGCCGTCGCGGTCCTCCTCTTCGGCGTGCCGTTCCGCGGATCGTTGCTGGCGCTCTACGCCTTGTCGGCGAGCTTTCTCGTGCCCGCACTCGGCCAGGGACTCCTCATTTCGGCCGCCACCAAGAACCAGTTCCTTGCCTCGCAGCTCGCCCTGCTTTCCGCCTTCCTGCCGGCCTTCCTGCTGTCGGGTTTCCTGTTCGAGATCGATTCCATGCCGGCACCGATCCGCCTCATCACCGCGATCGTACCGGCCCGCTACCTGATCCCGAGCCTCGAAAGCGTATTTCTCGCCGGCGACATTTGGCCGATGTTCCTGCGCTCGATGGCGATCATGATCGCGATCGGCGCCGTCCTGCTGACACTTGCCGCCCGCAGCACCCGCAAGAGGATCGCCTGACATGTGGTGGCTCCGGCTGAAGGCGTTGATCATCAAGGAACTGCTCGCGGTGCTGCGCGACCCCAAGGGCAGGGCGATCGTGATCGGCCCGCCGATCATACAGCTCTTCGTCTTCTCCTATGCGGCGACGCTCGAGGTCCGCAACGTCGACGTCCTGGTGCTGAACCGGGATGCCGGGCGATGGGGATACGAGCTCGTGCAGCGGATCGACGCCGCCCCGTCGTTCCGCGAGATCATCCGCGTCGAGACGCCGGCCGAGATCAGGGAAGGCATCGACCGGCAGCAGGCAATTGCCGCCGTCGTCGTCGGCCCGGGCTTCTCGCGCGACATCGAGAGCGGCACGCCCGCCGACCTGCAGATCATACTCGACGGGCGCCGCTCGAACGCCGCGCAGATCGTCGCCGGCTATCTCGGCGAAATCGTTGCTGCGCTCTCTGCCGACGTCCCGACGGGCGGCCGACCGAAGGCGCGGGCGGTCGAGGTCGTGCCGCGCAACTGGTTCAACCCCAATCTTACCTATCAGTGGTTCATGGTGCCCAATCTGATTGCGGTGATCGCGATGCTGATGGGCATCGTCGTGACGGCACTGTCGATCGCCCGTGAGCGCGAGCTCGGCACCTTCGACCAGCTGATGGTCTCACCGCTCAGGACGCATGAAATTCTCACCGGCAAGGTCATCCCGCCGATGCTGATCGGCGCCTTCCACACCACCGTCTACGTGCTCGCGGCCGTGTTCTTCTTCCACGTGCCGCTCGAAGGCTCGCTTCTCTATCTCTACGCCGCCGCGTTCTTCTACCTGCTTTCAGTGGTCGGAATCGGCCTCTTCATCTCGGCGATCTCAATGACGCAGCAACAGGCGATCCTCGGCGCCTTTCTGTTCATCGTGCCTGCGATCCTGCTCTCCGGCTTCGCGACGCCGATCGAGAACATGCCGGACTGGCTCCAGCCGGTGACGGCCCTGAACCCCGTCCGCTATTTCCTGGTCGTGGTTCGCGGCGTCTTCCTCAAGGATATTCCCTTAGGCGAGGTCGTGCGCAACACCCTCCCCCTCCTCGCCATCGCCTGCGTGACGCTCACCGCCGCTGCTTGGCTTTTTCGGAGGCGGTTGGAGTAAAGGGAGTATCAGGACAAATCCAGTCCTTCTGACGCTGCCCGCGTCATGGCCGCGACACGCGCCCGGGTTGCCGCGGCGGCGGCGGCGCGCCTCACCGGATCATCGATAAGGGTAAGGATGGCATCACGCCACACGACCCTGTCGTATGGCAGGAGAATCTCCGCATCCGCGTCGGGAGGCCCATAGGCAGGAGAGATCGAAAAGACACCCGCAGCGCCTGCTCGTGCCACGTCAATACGTTTCGTAGGAGACCGGCAGTCGTTTACAGAAGAGGGAGCAAGCGGCACTAACATGATGTCGATGTGGGTGGCCAGCATCTCGCCTAAGTACTCAGTCCACGAGACTGGCCGACGTAGTGTAACCCGCTCCATTCCCCGCCAGACGTTTTCCACCTTCGGGCTTCCGAAAACTTCAAACTCGGTCCCTGGTCGCAGCGCCAGAACCTCCTGGATGATTGGTTTGAGAAACCGGTGCTCCTCAACATGAACGCCTGTCGCATGGTAAGCGATGAGCACGGTGCCGCGTGTTGCGTTCTGCGTTCTGTCTGACCCGTTCCACAATCCCTCTGGTGGCGCCGGCAGCAGGACGCGAGCACCAGCCGGCGCAAGACGATCGGCAAGCTGGGGTGTCGACGCCCAGGTGATGTCGAGATGACGGTTTAGACGTCGAAGGGGCCGGAGGGCCCGCAGGAACAAGAGAAATCTGTACGCAAGCGGCGCATCTCGGCCAGTGATGACTGCGGGAATGTCATCATCAAGGAAAAGGCCAACACCGGCGAGACGGCTGTACTCGGCCTCGATCCAGTCCAATACGGATGCCGATGCATAGCGACAAATGACGACGAAGGTTCCGTCAGCGTCTAGACTGCTGAGATCACGTTCGCGCACGTCGACAAAGGCATGCGGAGGCATCCCCTCCGCGGCAAGGCGAGCGGCAAAATAGTAGTCGGACGACGGATTAGGATGACGACCGAAGACGACAATACGCTTCACCGGTCGCCTTGCCCGTCCGGTCGCCCCGGGGCGCAACCGGGGGGTGGGCAGGAACCGGGCAAGCAGCGACAATAACCCGTCATGGCGCGGCATGCTGTCTCCTGAAATCATCCAATGCACGTCACCAAAGGCCAACTCTTTGATCAAGCGTGTAGCAAGCGGATACGTCGCAGCCAATGCCTAACTCAAGCAGCTCGTCTGTCGCGGACGGTGAATGAATGAACTCGGATTTCCGATCGGCACAGGGCGTAATGGCCAGCACGCCTTCCAGCGCGGGGCTTTCACCATTCTACACTGGCCGAAACCGTGCGACACCCGACTAATCCGTGAGATACACACGATACATACTTTACCCCTCAAGCCCCGTCCCAGAAGCCGGTTTACAGTGCCAGCCTCTGCATGCTACGGACGGCCATGAACCCTCCACCAGTTGTGCTTAGCACGAATGTGCAAGCGAAATGATATTTGAGCGGAGAACCCTAAACCCATGCGCGTGTTAGTGACCGGCGGTGCCGGATTCATCGGTTCGGCGGTGGTGCGCCACCTGGTTTCCGACAAGAGCTACGAGGTTCTCAATGTTGACAAGCTCACCTATGCGGGAAGCCTGACATCGCTTAGGCCGGTGGAGAACAACCCTCTCTACCGCTTTTTGAATGCTGACATCTGCGACGGACGAGCGATGACTGAAGCTTTCGAGAGCTTCAAGCCGACACGCGTTATGCATCTGGCCGCTGAAAGCCATGTCGACCGGTCCATCACCGGCGCGCGGGATTTCGTGGAGACCAACGTCCTCGGCACCTTTACCATGTTAGAGTGTGCGCGCGCCTACTGGCAGCGCCTCGATAGCGCAGAGAAGGCAGCTTTCCGTTTCCTTCATGTGTCGACGGACGAAGTCTATGGGTCGCTCGGGGAGGACGGCCTGTTTCAGGAGGCGACGCCTTATGATCCGAGCTCACCTTACTCGGCCTCCAAGGCCGCTTCCGATCATCTCGCCAAGGCCTGGGAGCGCACCTACGGGCTCCCCGTTGTTGTTTCCAACTGTTCAAACAATTACGGCCCACACCACTTCCCAGAAAAACTCATTCCCCTGATGATCATTAGTGCACTGGAGGGTAAGCCGCTGCCGGTTTACGGAAATGGTGCCAACATTCGCGATTGGCTGTTCGTCGAGGATCACGCCCGCGCTCTGGATCTCATTGCCGAACGAGGTCGCGCCGGGCAGACGTATAACGTCGGCGGCCGCAACGAACGTCGCAACATCGATGTCGTGAAGCGGATATGCTCCTTGATGGATACGTTCCGTCCGGCCGGCGGACCACACGAGAGGCTGATTACCTACGTCCAGGATCGACCGGGACACGATGCCCGGTATGCAATCGATGCCACCAAGCTGGAGACCGAACTCGGCTGGAAGGCTCTCGAGAATTTCGATACGGGCATAGAGAAGACGGTGAAGTGGTACCTTGAAAACGAATGGTGGTGGGCGCCGCTACGTGACAACTACGATGGGACTCGCCTTGGCCTTGTGGCAGCGCAATAGCATTGCGATCGAGTTTGCCAGTCGTCTACTCGCGCAACTAGTAGGTGACCGGGGTCGCGCTGACCACCAGGTGAGTGTTGTTGATTGTTCTTCGGTCAGGATCGTCTAATGTGTTCGGAAGTATTGCTCATTAAACCAAAACGTTTCGGTGACGACCGCGGCTGGTTTACGGAAGTTTACAATAAGAAGAATTTTGCAGAGTACGGGATAGATGATGATTTTGTACAAGATAATCATTCACTCTCCGTTCCAGTCGGCACCTTGAGAGGACTTCACTTCCAGACTCCTCCGTTCGCGCAAGCCAAACTGGTGCGATGCATAAAGGGAAGAATATACGATGTCGCCGTCGATGTTCGCCGGGGATCGCCGACCTATGGCCGATGGGTGGGCGCCGAACTTTCGGCCGAGAACGGTCACCAGCTCTTCATTCCGGTTGGTTTCGCTCACGGCTTCTTGACTCTGGAGCCTGCGACCGAAGTCACCTACAAAGTGACTGACTTTTATGCTCGTGAGAATGACGGCGGTATCCGCTGGAACGATCCGCAGGTGAACATCGCATGGCCCTTCCCCACCGGCGACGAGCCGCTACTGAGCCAGAAGGATGAGGTCCAGCCGCTTCTCGCTGATTTTGAAAGCCCGTTCGCTTACGATGGAACACCCCTCACTCTTATCGAAATCTGAAGGAAAGGGTCGCATGCGCATTCTGGTTACCGGCGTTACCGGGCAAGTTGGCCACGAGTTGAGTCGGTACGACTGGCCTGAGGAAGTCGAGATCGTAGCAGCGTCGAGACACGATCTCGACCTGGCGGATCCCGGCGCGATTGAGTCATATATCGCGGCTGGACGCTTTGACGCGGTTATCAATCCAGCCGCTTACACGGCGGTTGACAGGGCGGAAGCCGATCCGGTGACCGCATGGAAAGTAAATGCGCTAGCACCCGCGGCGATGGCAGCTGCGACACATAAGGCGGGAATCCCGCTGATATGCGTTTCAACGGATTATGTCTTTGACGGCACGAAGGCGGACGCTTATGACGAGGAAGATCCGATCAGCCCTGTTGGCGTCTATGGCGCATCCAAAGCGGCGGGCGAACTGGCTGTCCGCACAGGCAACCCGCGGCACGTTATTTTGCGGACGTCTTGGGTGTTTTCTTCCCACGGCGCGAATTTCGTCAAGACGATGCTGCGATTGGCGGCAGACAGGCCCCACCTGCGTGTCGTAGACGATCAGCGCGGGTGCCCTACGTCTGCGCGCGACATCGCCGCAGTTCTTGCAAAGATCACTCTGAGACTTATTGCCGACGCGCAGGCACCGACCGGCACCTACCACTTTTCCAACGCAGAACCCACCACCTGGTGTGGCTTTGCCAAGGAGATCTTTCGCCAGGCAGAGTCTTTCGGCTACCGCGTGCCGGACGTAGAGGCCATCGCGACTACCGAATATCCGACGCCTGCGCGACGGCCGGCGAATTCAGTTCTGGATCCAACGAAAATAGAGCGTGACTTTGCCGTGGTGCCTCGGCCTTGGCGTAAAGCACTCGCCGAGGTGCTATCCGACCTCGCCCATGGCGCGACAGAAGAACCAGAGGTAACTCGATGAAGGGTATTATTCTCGCCGGTGGTTCCGGCACGCGGCTCCACCCCGCAACGCTGGCAGTCAACAAGCAGCTCATTCCGGTTTACGACAAGCCCATGATCTACTATCCACTGTCCGTTCTGATGCTCGCGCAAATACGGGATATCTTGATCATCTCCTCGCCCGAGTACATTGACAGCTACAGGCGATTGTTCCGCGACGGCGCAGATTGGGGCCTGGACATTTCGTATGCTGTGCAGCCGAGCCCGGACGGACTAGCGCAGGCTTTCACAATCGGAGCCGAATTTATCGACGGCCACAAGGTAGCACTGGTTCTTGGAGACAATATCTTCTTCGGGCCGGCATGCGGGAATTGCTCGTCAACGCTCGAGATCGAAAAGACGGCGCAACAGTCTTCGCCTATGAGGTGGACGACCCGGAGCGTTATGGCGTCGTCGAACTCGACGCCCAAGGGCGCGCCTTGTCTCTCCAAGAAAAGCCAAAGCAACCGAAGTCACGCATGGCGGTGACGGGCCTCTATTTCTACGACGAGAATGTCGTCGAGTACGCGCGCAATCTGAAGCCCTCTGAGAGAGGGGAATACGAGATCACGGACCTGAACCGCATTTATATGGAAGCTGGCGCACTGTACGTCGAGCGCATGTCGCGTGGCTACGCCTGGCTGGACACCGGTACACACGATAGCCTGCTAGAAGCCTCGGAGTTTGTTCGCACGATCCAGCACCGTCAGGGCACCAGCGTCGCATGTATCGAGGAAATCGCCTATCTCAACGGCTGGATCTCGCGCGATCGACTGATCGAACACGGAGAATTGTATTCGAAGACAGCATACGGAAGGAACCTCCTGAAACTGGCGGAAGATGTGGGACCATCACTCGCACGCTTGTCAGAGGACGAGTTTTTCAAAGCAGTAAAGACTGCGCGCTGAATTTGTGTTCGGATTCAGCGATAGCAAAAGACGAGATTGTGTGAGCGCTTCAGATAAATTTGTGCTTTTCGGGTGCGTGGTTGCTGTCCGTAGACGCATCATATTTTCCAGTTGTTTCACAGGAGGGGGCATGAAGAACCTTCAGAAGACGATAAAGAAGCTGCTTAAGCCCGCAGCAACAGAGGTGTTTTCCCCTGCGGTGCGAGCTGCATTCGACGGCGATGTCTACCTCAACGCTAATCCCGATGTAGCTCGCGCGGGCGTAGATCCCTTGCAGCATTATTACACCTATGGTGTGCATGAGGGTCGCAGACCGCCAACAGGCTTTGCATCGGCAATCATCGCTCTCGCCCACAAAGGCGATCAATCTGCTGCCCGAATGCGAAGGGCGCAAATTGCGCCGATGCCAAGTCGCTCCCTGCAAGAGTTGGTTATTGACGAGGCGAAGACCGACGACACTCTTGGCGTGCATTTTCCCTTACCGGACGGAGCCACCATTGTCTGCGGCGTTGTTCTCTATAACAATGAAGAAGATGAGATCGAGCGATTATTGCGGTCGATACGTAGAAGCGTGGGCGTCGATCAGGTCTCGTTTGTGATCGCGGTCATAAATAACGGCGAGCAACTGACGAGCGCTATGCACGACGTCCTGCGCGATTATGGGGCTGTGCCTCTGGAAAACAAAGACGGTAATATCGGCTCGTCGGCTGGACACACGCGTCTAATGCAATACGCCTTCGTATCTTTGGGCGCTGTGGCCTACATGACATTGAACCCTGACGGCTTCTTTCATCCCAGAGCGCTTGAACGCATGACGCGCATGGCCCACCGGCATGCCTGGGGAGCCGCGATAGAAGCCGCCCAATTGCCAAATGAGAACGGCAAATACGTCAACCCAGACACTCTTGATACAGAATGGGCAGTTACAGCATGCGCATTGTTCCCGCGGCGCATCTGGGAAAAGGTCGGCGGCTTTAACCCACACATCTTTCTCTACTGCGATGACGTCGACTACGGTTGGGAAATCCGCCGCAAAGGCTTCATGGTCAAGTACTGTGCCCGGGCCTATTATTTCCACGACTATGCAAGCCGAACTGCCGTCTCGGAGTTTTTTCAGAGGAATAGGTTGGAGGCCGGACGATACTTGGGTCACCGATGGCGCAACTCTGAATTTCGCCAGTTTTGCGAGATGCGCTTGCTCGAA
The DNA here is from genome assembly GCF_014126615.1 of Ciceribacter thiooxidans. Classification (NCBI taxonomy): domain Bacteria; kingdom Pseudomonadati; phylum Pseudomonadota; class Alphaproteobacteria; order Hyphomicrobiales; family Rhizobiaceae; genus Ciceribacter; species Ciceribacter thiooxidans. The sequence continues at coordinate 984,249 of NZ_CP059897.1, read as the reverse complement.
ATGGGCTTTTATACATCAGTAGAGGAAATGCCTGCTATCGATCATTTGCCTATCATCAAAGGGAGCGTTGACGCCGCCAATTTCGGCAATGAGTTCTTTTTCGCTCAGCGGCGCTGGTAACTTTTGATGAATGGAGTCTCGCGCATGATGTATAAAGAGAAGATCTCGGTCCTAATTCGTTTCCATGATTTGAACCATCTGGAGCAATTATCTATATGCCTCCTGACACTGGCGGGACAGACATTTCGCGACGTCGAACCCGTTCTGCTCACTCAGCGCTTCAGCTCCGACGAAATCGCGGAGGTTCAGGCTCTGCTGGAGCAGTTCAGCTGGAGCGGTCACGTAAACCCACGAGTTCTCAACCTCGACCTTTCCGAACCTGAGGATCTGCGGTCGCATCTGCTCAATCTGGGCATCCGTGAAACATCGGACTCGCGTTTTTTTGCGGTCTTGGACTATGATGATTTCTGCGGTCAACACCATTACGAGCGCCTGATCGACTCTCTTAGAGAGAGCCAAGCAGCAATTTCGTATTCGGGGATGATTCTCGTCGAGCAAGCGACCTCACGTACATACAACTACACGGTAAACAAGAAATTCTTCGTCAAGGAGCATGTTAGACTCCAATCCTTGTTCGAAAACCCTCAATTTCAGATGGGTTGCTTCGTCGTTGACAGATCTAAGGTCGACAATAACGATCTACATTTTGACGAATCGATAGTGTATGAGGAAGATTACAACTTCCATTTACGAATTTCGTTACAGTATCCTTCTTCCTTTTCAGTTGTGGCGGAAAGAGTGCCAGCGTTGATGAGAACCGTCCGCAAGGACGGAACAAACTCGATCGTATCCGACTATGATGAGCCCGAGCTTGCAGCCAAAAAACTGGCACTTAGAAGAGAGGGGCGTCGGGCAAACGGAAGACTCAAGAACAGTCTTTTCCGGAAAGAGTTTGATCCATTCGTACTTTTCTGGACGGAACCCTTTCCGATCCGAGGTGGGACCGCCTACAGCTGGGTCGTATATTCGTTCGGCATCGGCATGTCGAATCTCCCGAAACAAAACCAGTACGGTCATCTCCGCGTTACTTACTCGCAAAGATACAAACCACTAGTGACTTCGTTCTCAAGGACGAACTGGGCCTTTGAGCAAAATAGTAGCCTAGTCTCCCGTATCGAGTCCTTCGTGGACGGTGACGATCTTGCGGAATGGGACGGGACCGGGGTGGCCCTTTGGACAGATCTCATGCGAGGACGCGGAGCTATCTATGAACTCGAACGAGAACTGCTAGATCGCGCGTACGATACCTTCCAATTCCGTACAGTTCTGACCTGGGGCGTGAATGGTGCCGTTGCAAGATACTGCAGCGACAACGATTTGAACCACGTTTCGCTGGAGCTGGGACCGACTCGTATTCCGTTCCTGGAGACTGGACACTGCGATCCGTTTGGCGTCAACGCAGCCTGCGTGATGTCCAAGTTGCCTGAAGGATTCGTGCTTCCTGAACTTGAAACCGAGCGATGGTTGGACCAGTTTGTCGCCCGTTGTGGCGTAGATGTGCCCCCCATGCCCGATCTTTACCGAAATGTTCGTGCCGATGCGCGGAAAATAGCGCTTCTCCCGCTTCAACTTGCGGACGACGCCAATTTCCTCCTCCATGCCGATAGGTATACCTCGTTCGCCGATTTTCTGAGCGATGTAGTTCCGCCTCTGATTGAATCAGGATGGACATGCATTATTCGACCGCATCCGGGTGCCGAACGCGCCGCCTACGTAAGAGCAGACCATCAGAAGTGCCGAGAGTGGCAGCTGTCACAGGACCAGGAGAAGGTCATCTGGTTCGACGAAAGGATCGGCCCGTCACAGCAGATTGGCCTATTGAAGCATGCAGACGCGGTGGTATCCGTCAATAGTTCGATGGCATTTGAGGCCATGCTGATGGGCACACCAGTCGTGTTGATGGGCCGCAGCTCGTTCGACTTGCCGGGACACACCGCGAAGCTGGAAGATCTTGTTGAGCACCGAGACCTGACCGATCTGCTTCTTTTGCAGCGCCGGCTCGTCGCGTTCAACCTGTTCCACCATCTTGTTCCCGTAGGGGAATTGTTTTCACCCAGTCAGCTGATGAGACGTCTCGACGAAGCTGAGCAAATCCGGGAGGCATACACCGCTCGTGGAAGTCAGGGGCTTGCCGAGTATCTGACGCGGAATGTGAGAACACGCTTGACTGACTACTTTACAATGGGCCTCTCCCCGACAAGAGTGTCGCCGGTCGATATGATGGCAAAAGCTACACTATTTGCGAAATCGCCGCCTAGACTTTGATACCGTTGTAGCAGTCTTGAGAGACTCCAAGGGGAAGGAATATCATGCACGCTGAGACCAATATCGTACTGGTCGGACACAGTCATTTACAGGCTGTGATGGCTGCGTCTCGTTCTGCCACGAGCGTTGCGTCAAGTTGCGCCGAAGAAAAATATGCCTTTGTTCCTATTGACGCCAAGAGCAAGACCCAGTCGCCACTGCTGTTGGCTGACGGCACCATAAACATGACACTCGGTGACGCGTTACTGAAGGCCGGACTCTTCGAGCCCAGACGGCAGCGCGTTCTGGTTTCAATAATGGCCGGCAACATACACAATGCGACCGGCTTGATTCAACAAGACCCAGAATACGACGTTGTGATACCGGGTCGCCCAGATCTTCAAGTGTCTCAAGGGGTACGCACAGTTCCCGTGGAGCAATTTCTCCACTATTTTCGTAAACACTATGCCCCATTTGTCGATTTTCTGAAGGCAGCCGGGGCAGCGGCAAAACCTCAAAAGGTCCTCTGGATAGAGCCACCGCCACCAATCGCAGACAACGAACACATATCCAGGAATCTCGACCAGTGGTTCAAGAATAACTATAGTGCCGAAAGGCTCACTCCGGCCCCCGCCGTATTGCGATACAAGTTGTGGCTTCTTAATCGGATAGCGCTTCAGGAAGCCGCAAAAAAGGAGGGGTGGACGTTTTTGACGGCACCCGAAACGGCGATAGACGAGAATGGGTTTCTGGTCAGGCATGCTTGGGCGGGCGATGCGACTCACGGCTCGGCGTGGTATGGCGAAGAGGTATTAAAGAAAATAAAGGCAGCAGTAGCCAGCTCCTGATAGAGGTCAATGCCTTGGTTAGTCGACATCCTTACAAAGAGCTTCCGGATTATGCGTTCTGGTCACGTTCTGTTTCGCGCGTTTCATCTGGAGATGTAGATCCTGTTACAACCAGCCCGCGATTTATTGAACGCCACCATCTTATTGCGACCGCCGGAAGTTGCTTTGCCCAACATCTCGCCCGACGTTTGCGACAGAGTGGTTACAGTTACTATGTGGCGGAGAACATTCATCCGGTTCTTAATGACGACGTAGGAAAGGAGCAGAATTACGGGCTCTTTTCCGCTCGTTACGGGAACATCTACACCGCAAGGCAATTGTTGCAGCTGTATAAGCGGGCCTTTCAAGATTTCAGGCCCGTCGACGACCATTGGAACACGACGGGCGTGTTCGTTGATCCGCTTCGCCCTACTACACAACCGGGAGGATACAGAACGCTTGCAGAACTCGTGCGAGATCGTGATTACCATTTATCCTGCGTCCGGGAGATGTTTCAGAAGCTTGACTTCTTTATCTTTACGCTTGGCCTGACAGAGGCCTGGTTGAACAGCGAGGATGGAACAGTATATCCGATATGCCCAGGGGTCGTTGACGGTCGCTTCGATTCCGGGAAGCACGTTTTTTGCAATTTCAGTTACGACGACGTTCTTGATGACATGAGAGACTTTCTTCGTCTTTTGAGCAACATCAATCCGAAAGCCAAGGTTATTCTTACAGTTTCTCCCGTTCCTCTCGTCGCAACCAAGGAAGACAGGCACGTACTTGTGTCCACTACCTACTCCAAATCGGTGCTCCGGGTGGTTTGCGACACGCTGACTCGACAGTTCGAAAACGTGCACTACTTTCCCTCCTACGAGATCATCACGGGACCGCACGCGCGTGGCCGGTACTATGGCGAGGATCTTCGCGAGATTGACGAGGCAGGAGTTGATCACGTCATGCGTGTTTTTGCGCGTCATTTTCTGAGCCAAAGCCCCGCCGAGGAACTGCCCAAGGTCCCACCGACAGCTGTGCCGGGCGCAACAAGTGTTCAACAAATCGCCCAGCAGTTCGTCGAAGTCGAATGCGACGAGGCTCGTCTTGAAAAGCGTGAGTAGACATACGCTGGAGACAGCTGCCTATTTGGCGGAGTAGCTCTGTACGGCATAATAGCCCCTTAATTGTTTCGCCAGACGGGCGGCACGTGTTCATTTTCTGCTTGCATGCGGACGCCTCTCCAAGAGATCCGAGCAGGAGACACGGCACCTTAGAGTCAGAAAGCTGGACTTGCTTTCGCCAAGAAAGCTCTATGAAGGGAGACTGATCAATGAGCTACTTTGATCTCATTGAGCCCGATCATCTCGCCGCGTTGGATGATCGTGGTGTTGCGCGAAACCTGTTTCGACGAACCGTTTCAATGGTGGAGATCGAGCTGTTTTCCTACTGCAACAGAAAATGTTGGTTTTGTCCAAACGCACATATAGACCGTATCAGTCGGAATATTCATATGTCACCGGCGACCTACACTCGCATAATCTCCCAATTGGCGGAGGTAGAGTATCGCGGGGTCATAAGCTTCAGCCGATATAACGAACCGCTTGCAGACCGCGTAATTCTTGAGCGAGCAGCGCAGGCGCGAGCCGCACTACCAAAGGCGCGCCTCCATACGAACACCAACGGCGACTATCTCGACATAGGATACCTCGATGATCTATATAGTTCTGGATTCAGATCTATAAATATACAGATATATTTGCAGAATGGCGAGAAATACAATCACGAAAAGACGAAACGAAGAGCACAGCAGAGTTTACGACGTCTCCAAATACCGTATGACGTTACGCGAGATGACCCGGGTCTATGGTATGAAATGAAGTTGCACTTCAAAGACATGAACCTGAGGCTTTATGGTCGAAATTTTTCTGAGAACGGTACAAGCCGTGGCAACCAGGTGGACATAAAGCGCGACTACGTTCGTACCTTACCATGTAGCCAACCTTTCTGGGGCGTGTATATCGACTACACCGGCCAAATGATGCCGTGCTGCAATTATCGTTCCGATATCGCAGAACACGGCGAGTATGTACTCGGTGACATCGACCAGGGAGACGACCTCTTCCTGAGCTATGCCAACGGCAAGGCCGCGACATTCAGGCGCTCCCTTCTACGTGACGGTCCCAAAGACGGACCATGCGCGAGTTGTCACTTTGCACTCGAGGAGGTCTCGCCCAAACAACAACAGCGGCTTGACCTCCTTTTTGAGGGTTCAAAGTAGCGTCCCAACCCGCGAGTGAGAGAAGTTGCCACAATCGTATCATGTCGCCCACACGACGCGAGGTAAATCGTGGGACTGAGATAGCGCGCGAACAGCTTTACTATATCGAGCCGCAGGGGTATGCGAAGGCACGATCCGACATGATGAGCGAGGAAACGGCGTTGACAGGACAAAATTGCATTATGATCACGGGAGGTGCTGGCTTTATTGGTTGTAAGTTATCATCGCTTCTACTGTCTTTCGGTCTACCGATCGTCGCCGTCGACAACCTCCATCCTCAGGTGCATCCCGGACAGACTCGCCCCGAGCTTATGCCCGATTACGTGAATCTGTTCGTGATGGACATCTGTGATGGCGAATCTTGGAGGCAGGTTCTATCGAAGTGGAAGCCACGCATCCTGGTTCATTTGGCTGCGGAGACCGGGACGGGCCAGTCGCTCACTGAGTCGTCTCGCCACGCTATGGTGAACGTGGTGGGAACAACAAGGATGCTCGACGCTCTTCTTGAAGCTTCCTACCGTCCGGACCACGTGCTGCTCTCCTCCAGTCGCGCCGTTTACGGAGAGGGAGCATGGAAAGACCCAGATGGGGAGGTCTGTTACCCGGGCATCCGAGGAGTAGAAGCCTTAGAGGCTGGGCGATGGAATTTCACCAATCAAGATGCCCGTGAGATGTCACCGCTGCCGCACCGTGCGGGTTCCACTGTTCCGAAACCAACGAGCGTGTACGGCGCAACTAAGCTCGCACAGGAGCAAATTCTTGGCGCATGGTGTAGCGCGATAGGGGTGCCGCTTTCGATCCTGCGGTTTCAGAACGTCTACGGTCCGGGTCAATCTCCGTTTAACGCTTACACTGGGATCATTAATCGTATGCCTCCGCCAAAGGCCGTCTGCCCTGATTTGATAAATGGCTTTAAGTGCATGCCTTATGTCATGCGCTACAGTCATTTCACAAATTGAGGTCCTGCCTGCCGATGATCTTGGCCGCCGGCGGGACTGGACGGATGAAGAGAAGATCCGCATCGTCGAGGAGAGCTTGCAGGGCTATCGGCAGGGTTCGGCGACGGCTCGGCGCCACGGGCTATCGCGCTCGCTGCTGACAACCTGGCGTCGGGAATACCGGAGCGGCGCTCTTGGCGGTGCGGCTGCCCATGGCTTCGTGCCGCTGGCGATTTCGCCACCGGAAGCCGGGCCGCGTGAGGTGGTGTTGCAGCCTCGGTCTGACGACGAGGTGCAGATCGAGATCGGTCTACCGAATGGCCGCCGCCTGACGATCCCGGCGACGCTTGATCCGAACATCCTGGCCCGTCTGTTGCCGGTTCTGGATGCGTCATGATCGCCTTTCCAGCAGGGGTGAAGGTGTGGATCGCGGGTGGCGTGACAGACATGCGTTGCGGCATGAACAGCCTGGCGCTGAAGGTGCAGGAAGGGCTCGGACGCGATCCCCATGGCGGCGAGCTATTTTGCTTTCGGGGGCGCAAGGGCGATCTGATCAAGATCCTGTGGCACGATGGGGTCGGCATGTCGCTCTATATGAAGCGTCTCGAGGCCGGGAAGTTCATCTGGCCGGTTAGCCAGAACGGCTCTGCCGTTCCTGTTTCGTCAGCGCAATTGGGCTACCTCCTGGAAGGGATCGATTGGCGGAATCCACGCTGGACACAGCGACCTTCGAAGGCGGGTTGACCGTTCATATTTCTATGTTTTTGTTTGGTTTTTTGGCGGGCAGCATGGTAGTTTCCCGCCATGGACGAAGCAGCCTTGGAGATTGCCAGATTGCGCGCCGCGCTTGCGGCATCGGAGGCACGTGCCGCTTCGGCCGAGGCCGACCTCGCACAGGTGCGGGCTGTCGTCACGACGTCCGAGGCGATGATCAGGCACCTCAAACTCGAGATCGCCAAACTGCGGCGGGCGCAGTATGGCCAGAGTTCGGAACGCCGCGCCCGGCTGATCGAACAGATGGAACTGGAGCTCGAAGAACTCGAGGCCGACGCCACCGAGGACGAGATCGCGGCAGAACGCGCCGCGGCAAAGATCACGAATGTTTCTGCCTTCGAACGCCGTCGTCCGGCCCGTAAACCGTTCCCGGTGCACTTGCCGCGCGAGCGCGTGGTCATAGAGGTCCCCTCGAGCTGCACCTGCTGCGGTTCGGCGCGGATCGTGAAGATGGGCGAAGACATCACCGAGACGCTGGAGGTGATCCCTCGCCAGTGGAAAGTGATCCAGACGGTGCGCGAGAAGTTCACCTGTCGGGATTGCGAGAAGATCTCGCAGCCACCAGCACCTTTCCACGCCACACCGCGCGGATGGGCAGGACCGAACCTGCTCGCGACGATCCTCTTCGAGAAGTTCGGCCAGCATCAGCCCTTGAACCGCCAGGCCGAGCGTTACGCCAGGGAAGGCGTCGATCTCAGCCTCTCCACGCTGGCCGATCAGGTCGGTGCTTGTGCGACCGCCCTCCAGCCGATTCATGATCTGATCCGCGCCCATGTTCTGGCCGCCGAACGGTTGCATGGCGATGATACCACCGTGCCGCTTCTGGCTCGGGGCGCAACGCGGCAGGCCAGGCTCTGGACCTACGTCCGCGACGACCGCCCCTTCGCGGGCGGCGCTCCTCCCGCAGCGCTCTTCTACTTCTCCCCCGATCGCGAGAAGATCCACCCCAACCGGCATCTCGTTGGATGGCAGGGCACGCTGCAAGCCGACGCCTACGGCGGCTACAACGACCTCTATCGTGCCGACCGCAGTCCCGCGCCGGTGCTCAGCGCCCTGTGCTGGAGCCATGCACGGCGCAAGTTCTTCGAGCTCGCAGACATTGCCGGCAATGTGCGCAAGGGCAAACCCGCCCACGAGATCTCGCCTGTCGCGCTTGAGGCTGTGGCCCGCATCGACGCCCTGTTCGATATCGAACGTGGCATAAACGGCATGCCCGCCGAGGCGCGGCTTGCGGCGAGGCGGCAGCATGCGAGCCATCTCGTCGAGGAACTGCACGACTGGCTCAAGGCTCAGCGCGCGCAAATGTCGAAGCACAATCCCGTCACCAAGGCGATCAACTACATGTTCGAGAAGGAGGGGCGCTGGGAGGCCTTCACCCGTTTCCTCGATGACGGCAGGCTTTGTCTGACGAACAATGCGGCCGAGCGCGCCCTGCGCGGTGTCGCTCTGGGGCGACGGGCATGGCTTTTCGCCGGATCGCAGCGCGGCGGCGATCGCGGCGCGTTCATGTATTCGCTGATCGTCACGGCGAAGATGAACGATATCGACCCGCAGGCTTGGCTGGCGGATGTCCTCGCCCGGCTCCCAAGCATCCCAGTATCCAGGCTGCCGGAACTGTTACCGTGGAACTGGTCCCCCGCCGGCAATGCTCGACAGGAGGCGGCCTGATGGCGCGTCCAACCCATGTCTACACGATCGAATGCGCCGCCACGCTGATCGGCGAGAACCTCGAACTCCTCCAGGAAGTCGCCAGCAATTCGGACAACATCGACTACGGCGAGATGATCCATGCCCACGACGGAACCGACGAGGGCATCACGACCTTCACCGACCGTGGCATTGAGAGCCTGCAGGAGTTCCTCGCCGACGTAAGGACCTGGGAGGGCGGCGTTCGCCAATTCCTCACGGATTCCCAATGCGATCCGGAAGCAATCGAGCGCATCATGGCAGATGAGCCGAAATCATAGCCTCCGCGGCCTTGGCCGGATGCTTACCATTAATCTCTTTTACCGCCAGGCCTACGGCAAGGAATCGATCAATGTTTATGAGGACGGCGCCGTCGGTCGAGATTTTGTTTTCATCGATGATGTTGCGCGCGCGTGCAAGGCTGCACTTGATCGACCTGCGCGCACTATTAGAATACTTGATGTCGGCACGGGTCGGCCAACCACAATTCTTGACGCAGCTTTGGAAATTGCCAAGCTTAACGACGCACCGCCTCCGACCATTAGCGGACGCTTTCGCCCAGGTGACGTTCGATGGGCTGTCGCCGAGACTGACGACTTAGAGCGGCAGCTTCGGGTAAAAGCGTCGGTTTCCTTTGAAGAAGGTGTTCGTCTGCTCGGAAACTGGCTCGTTTCCAAACACTACGTGTGATTGGCCCGCCGGTTCGGCCCGATTAGGAGACGACAGGAGCTGACATGTAGACGGGCCCTAGAGTACTCCCGTTTCACGCGACATGTCGACCAGGTTGATTTCGCCCTGATGAATTGCCGTGGGGGAGGCTCCAGTGCATCCCGGCGAGGTCCGGGAATAGGCCGCACCTCGCTAAACGAACCACCTGCGCTCTTTCGGCAAGCGAACCGGTGAGATCACTCTTGGGTCCGAACGATCCCGGCTGTAAGCTGGATGAGAGGCGGGATCAATGAAGTCCTCGGTCCCATGTAACCTGCGGAGGTTGGCTTTCTCTACCTCAAACCTCGCGCGCCGTTCGCCAGACTTGTCGGATCCGCGCGAGACAGATTCGTGATGGATCATACAGGCGAAAGGCGTCCAGACGATCCGGTAACCGACCTTATATGCGCGGCAACAGTAGTCCACGTCGTTGTAGGCGACAGCGAAATTATCTTCATCCCAGGGCCCGATCTCCTCTGCGCACTTCCGCGTGATGAGCATGACCGCGCCGGTGACGCACGCCATCGAGCTGCGTAAATGAAGACGATTCATCGGGCCTCCGAACGTCTCCGGCTTATTCAAATACCAGTGACCGGCCAATCCTCCGAAGCCAACAATGACCCCCGCATGCTGTATTCTTCGGTCCGGATAAAGAAGCTTCGCTCCGACGATACCCACGTCGTCGTAGTTCAGGCACTGCACCATTTCACCTAACCAGTCCGGACTGATGATCTCGACATCATTGTTGAGCAGGAGGAAATGATCTCCACTTGCATGCACCATACCCTCATTAATCGCACGAGAGAAATTGAAAGGTGCGGGTTTTATATGGAACTGGAATGTAGGATGGCGACTTGCATATTCTTGATAGAGTTCAATCGTAGCGGGATCTGTCGTTCCGTTGTCGACGACGATCACCTCAAGATTGGCGTAGTTCGTTCCTTCATAGATGCCCTTCAGAAGCGTCGAGATCAGGGTATGGGAATCCTTGTTTGGGATAATGATCGAAATCTTCGGGCAAATCGCCCCGGCGCCTGCTTCAAAGTTAACTCGATGAAGCGTTTCGGTGAGCGCCGGCAGGACGGTATTCGGCTTGTGCTTGCGCTCGAAGTGCTCTCGCAATGCACGGCGCGCGCTTTTGGTCGCCTTTCCAAGAAAGGTGCGCGAATACGTCTTGCCATTTCGGCGCCACCAATAGGCGGGATACGGTATATGCAAGACTTGAGAGTTGTCCAACCCATCCAGGTAGCGCAACAGGAGGTCGTAGTCCTGTGAGCCGTCGAATTCAGGACGAAGAAAGTTCAAATCAAGCAATCTCTCGCGACGGTAGATCGAAAAGTGATTAATATAGTTAACTCCGGAGAGGAGGACGGGATCATACGCCGGCTTCAACAGCAGCCCGGTAGGTTTGAGATCATCGTTGACAACCAGTTCGTCTGTATAGAAGAAGCCGGCGTGCGGAGTCGCCTCCATCGCCTGACGAATGATCTTTAGTCCATGCGGCGCGATCACGTCGTCGTGGTCCAGGAACGTAACCCAATCGCCTTTAGCGGCGGCAAGGCCCGTATTGGTTGCGCCCGCTATACCGGTGTTGACCGGGTTGAGTACGCAGTTGACCCTGGCGTCATGTTCGCAGGCGGCGTACCAGCCAAGAGTCTCCTCTGCCGTCGAACCGTCATCAGACAAGATCAACTCGGCGCCAACGACATCCTGCTCGAGAAATGACGACACAAGGTCATCCAGGTACCGGGCCGGCGCATTGTAGACGGGAACAACAATGCTAAGCCATGGATGGTCGGAGAACCGTGCCTCGGCAAGGGATACCTCGCCGGCTAAATCGGCGACTGTTTGGATATAATCCTGCAAGGCGCTTCTCTTTCGCCGAAATGACAAGATCGGCAATGATGACCGGAAGCGGGGCAGCTTACCGAGACGTATGCACTCCAGGCCCGAAGATTGCCCTTTCTGTTCCGTGACATGATGCTCGACAGCGGCCGTCGTTTCAAACTCCTCGACGCTCATGGCGAAACGACAAGGCTCGGCGGCCGGGTCAAGGCGGATGGTGCCTATTGTACCGAAGCGTCCAATGTCAACGACGAAGAGGAGGTCCTTGCTGCGGCCAACCGCCCGGCTATCCTCCTCGCGAAAACCGCGCCCCTTGTTGATGTAGATTTTCGGCTCGATCTCGCCTTCACAGGCCGTCAAGCGGATGGCGAGAAAACGCTTCCGAACGAAGGGAAAGCGGAGAAGAAAGAACGGATCATCCCCTTCCGCGAACCAAACGGAATGACCCGTAGCATCAGCAGACAGCTCGTTCCGTGCAACAACTTCTACCACGAGACTTACTTCCCTTCCAGAACGATGCGGCGGACGCTTCGCTCCAACACTAGCCCCAGGCAAAGCGCTCCGAGGCCGAACGACAAGAGATAGTACTTATCGAGAACGGGACTGTCGTACGTGGGAAAGAATGCCGAGCGCATCCATTCGACGGCCTGCAACGCCGGGTTCCAGGAAAGCGCATAAGCGGCCTGAGCAGGAAGAGCGGAAACCACGAAGAGCGTGCCCGATGTTATGTAAACGAGGACGAGTGTCAGAGCGTAGATAGTCGCAAAAAACGTGAACATGGACGTCATAACTCCCACAAGAACACCCACGCCGATGGCCAGCAGAATAGTCGACAGGAACGCGAAAGTGGCCTGCTCCCAGTCGTTGGGAAAGGGGCTGTCGCCAAGAGCAAGCAAGATGGTGAAGGTCAAAAACACCATGAGGAAAGCCGCAATGATCTCGAGAAACGCACGCGCAAACAAGATATCAAGTACCTTGACCGCGGGAATCGCCAACATCGGGCGGTTGAGCACGATAGAGAGTGCCATGAACCGCGACACATACATGAACGTCAGGCAGGGCAACAGACCCGTTGCGAAGAAGATTCGTAGGCTATCTCCGAAGGGAGCCTTCCGCCCATAAAGGTATAGATCATCAGCAAAACAAACATGTGGGCGAGTGGCCACAGCGGTACCAGCAGAAACCCAAGGCCATGATTGAAGAAGCGAGTTCTCACATCACGCAGGATTACGGCCTGCATGACGTGTCCCTTCTGCTTCAAAGCATATTGTATCGATCGGGGATCGCGACCTCGATCGTTGTGCGCAATTGTCCGGGTCATCAAATATCGACCTTGCTTCTGGCCACCTTTAGAAGGCCCATCGAAATCAGCCAAACGAAAAAGCTACCTAGCGCCGTCAGCGCTACTGAGAGCCCGCGCCGAGGGTAGAGCGCGTCATCAGGCAGACTCGCCGGCAAGAAGCTGTCGAGATACATGAGTTGCTGCTTACTGGCGAATTGAACCTGCTCAAATGTACGAATGCTTGCCGCGAATTGCTCCTCCGCGAGACGGGTCTCGAACGCAAGGCTTGAGAGCTCTGCGGACACGCTAGCCAGGTTGCCAGCGCCATCACCTTCGGGACTGGCAATCTGACGCTGAAGGTCTTCTATCTGCGCTTGTTTGCTTTCTATCTCGCGCGCGAGAATCTTCATCTGAGGCGCCGTGCTGGCGATGCTTTCCAGCTTGACCGTGTAGGATTGCTCCAGCGCGATCTTCTCCTGCTGAAGCTTGGTAAGCAGCGACGAAAGCATTGCTGAAGCGCCTTCCACCGTAAGGACGCCGCTCTCGTTCTGCTGCGTGGCAACACGTTCGCGCACCTCCCGGAGCTTTTCCGTGGCACGGTCAAGATTGATTTGGACGGATTTTGTCACGTCTTGCCAGATCCGCTCGCTAAGCTGATTGATCATTCTTTCAGAAGCGGCAGTGATACCCGCCGCAACATCTCGCGCGTCTTCCGCAGAGAATGCATTCACAGTCACCGTAATGATTCCGCTGGAGGGGCTTACCGTCGTCCTTACTATTCCGTCCCAATAATCTAGGAACTCCTCGTAGGTGACGTCTGACCTCAAGCGGGCGACAAAGTCTATATCTGAGCGAGAGAAGCGCGAACGAATGTCCATGCTTTTCTCAAGTTCTTCGAGAATCGTTCGACTGTGGATGAAATTGACGACAATTTGGGTGTCCTGTGCAATTTTCGCCGATGGCAGTCCCGTCACTTTTCCGAGCTGATCCTTGCCGATCGCCGGTGTCGACGTCCTGACGACAAAACGCGTCTCTGACTGATATCGAGCCGATGCGATCAGACCAAAATAGACAACGGACCCGACAATGGGCACTAGCAGAAAGAATATGGTGTTGAAGACTAACATCCAGCGGAAAACGCGATCGATGAACCGGGGCCTGAGGCCAACTGCTTTGTAGAGCCCACTTCGATTCGACGTCGAGAAGCGGAGCTTACGCGCAGTTGCGGACAATGCCCTTGCTGCCCCGCGGCTCTTTTCCAGGGCCGACGGCTTCGACAGTTCCTGATCAAGCTTCATCATAATTTCAATTGCCCTTCCGCCTCTCGAGCAACGATCAGCGATTCAAGCGATAGTATGTTTCGATCGCATCTGCCACTTTGTCATATAACAGCATCTGACCATCCACGAGAACGACGCCTTTGTCGCAGTAGGCGTTGATCGTCGGCATACTGTGTGAAATCATAATGATGTCGGCATTTTTGCGACGGCTTTCGAAGGCGTCTTTGCACCGCTTCTGGAAGCGGGCGTCCCCGACCGCGGTAATCTCGTCGACGAGATAGCAATCGAACTCAACGGCCATCGAAAGCCCGAATGCCAGACGAGCCATCATGCCCGACGAATAAGTTCGAACCGGTGCAAAAATGTAGTCGCCGAGTTCAGCGAAATCCTCCACGAAGTTGGAGACGCGGCGAACGTCCTCGCCGTAGGCGCGCGCGACAAAAGCAAGATTGTCACGTCCAGACATCTGTGGGTGGAAACCACCGGCGAAACCGAGCGGCCACGAAACGCGCAGGTCCTTGATGATACGCCCTGAGTTCGGCAGCGCCGACCCCGCGATCATCTTCATTGTCGTCGATTTTCCGGCTCCGTTCACGCCCAGTAGTGCATAGGAATAACCCGGCAGGAACTCCATATTGCAGTCGTCGAGGATCACCTTTCGGTGCCCCTCCGTCTTGAAATGCTTGGAAACCTTCTTGAAACGGATCATCTCGCCTCCTCAGAGCTTATGATCTTCAATCGAAGCCCAGAGGAGGGCGCCGGTGCTCCAAAGAACCGTGAGTGCGAGAAGTATAAGTAGGGGCGTCGACAACCTATGAGGATAGAGCGATTCCTCCGGCACTGTCGGAGGAACAAAAACCACCAGGTACAAGCTCTTGCGCATGGCTTCAGCCTGCGCTTCTTCGAGATTCTTGCGGGCCGCCTCGTAGAGGCTCTCTGCCACTCGGCGGTCTGTTTCAATACGTGAAAAACTCTGAATGACACTGGCTACGCTTGCCGCTGATCCGGAATTCCCCGCCAACTCCCCCTTCAGCTTGTCAATCTGCTCGCTGATGCTCTGACTCGCGAGTAGAAGCTGCTGGCGAACCGGCGATGATTCCACCTTCGATTCCCTCAAGACGAATAAGCGAGTTTCAAGCTCGAGCTTTTGGGCGAGGAGCGCCGACAACAGCGTCCCCGCTTCGGTGGCTCGTGCTTCGGGCGTCAATAAGCCGGCTTCATTCTGAAACGCTTTCATGGTTTCCAGGGCGGATCGATAATTCTCAGCCGTTCGCTGCAATTCCGCCTCGAAACGAGCAATCAAGTCGTGCTGCGCACGCGCAGACAGTTCGTTTATCAACGTCTCACTTTCGCCGATGATTGCTGAAGCCAGAGCCTTCGAATCTCCCGGAGAAAAAGTACGGGTCTTAAGTGTGATTATGCCTGAGGGACCGTCAACGTAGGTCAAAATTTGGTTGGCCCAGTATTTTAAGAAACGCTCTTTCGACTCAGTTTCGTTGAAGCGAGACAGGATATCTGCGTCGCTCCGAGTGAACATCTGGCGATAATTGATCTTCTTTTCCAACCGTTCCAGAATTTCTGACGAGTGGATAAAGCTGGTAACGATAAACCCATCTTGGGACATCGCATTCATCGAAAGAACGCCGCTGTCGAGCGAGTCTTTGTTTCGATCCTCGGCAAGAGAGCGAACTGCGAACCGAGCCTCGGCGATGTATTGATCGGACGCTATAAAGGCGAAATAGAATATGCTGGCAACCACTGGCAGGATGACAACGGCGATGAAACTGATGAAAGCGAACGGCATGCGCGAATTGGTCTTCGCTTCTGCGTGCTCCCCCTGTATAGGGTCAACATCGATCGAAACCACAGACCGGCTGCTTTTCGACATCGGGAATGCTTGACGTGACAACCGACCTATCAAGCTGTGGCGCGGACGGAACGGCGAGTCAGTCTCGCTTCTCCTGATCTTGGTTTCAGTCATCGTCCGACATTCCGTTCGTCAAATCTTCTGCGCAACGGCATCGTCGATCGCCTTGCGCACGTAATAGTCGAGGATAAGGTCGTCCTCCAGATACGATTCCGCCACCGCAAAAGTTCGAAGCTCAGCAGCGACTCGATCGACCGCGTCGTTTCGCTGAAGGATCGGTATCCTATCCATATCAATGTTCAGCAGCTCTCCCAAGGACGAAGCAAATGAAAGTGTGTCATTAATATGCCCGATGACTTCGAGACGCGATATGATATCCATCACCACCGCTATGTCCCGTCGGGTTGACGGCTGGTCCGGATCAGCGCAGGCGAACTGCCGCGTCGTTGGAGACATCAGAACCGTTCGGACTCGTGGCGGCGCCCGCTTGAGCGCTTTCGCAACCGCACCCGTATCCTTGAAGTCCAAATCACCGAAGTAGGCGATGGCCGGAGACAGGGACATCAAGTCGCGCTCCCCGAGAAAGGGGGGCTTCGTCGTCGAACACAGCTTCAACGTCAACAGACGGAGAGCCATTTCGTAGTAGGGTTCCGTCAGAAGCGCGACGCCAGAAAAACCCTTGTCGAAAAAGTCCTGATGATTTCGTACCTGAAACCGACCGCTCAAATAAATCGACTGGAGCTTGTCGAGAAGAAAGACTTGGAGTGTCGTTTCGTAGCCGTAGCGTTCTATCGACGGAAGCACATACTGGAAATGGCTCCTCATCGCCCGGTCGAGTGCGGTGTGTGGAACGAGTTGCGTCTCGATGCGCAGGATCTTTCGATCTATCTGTCGCGAAGGAAGTGGGCGACGATAGATCAGCAATCCCGTTTTGGCATCCTGGATCACGAGCGTCGCGCGTTCCTTCAACCCAGGAATGTTGTGATCCGTGAGCTTGAAGCCAACCAAACCCGTGTTGTGCCGCCCGCTCGCGACGACGGCATTGTGCAATTGATCGCACTCGATTTCGGCTATGCGCCCGTCAGCATCCGAAACAAGAACAACCGGGACATCTGAGAACCCATCGGGGATAAGGTATCCCTCGACTACGTCTCCTTTGTCACGTTGGATATTGAAGAGCAATTCACGCCTGCATCGTTAGGGAGTCTCGCTTTGCAAAAAGACAAAAGCAAGGACCACCCCGGTGACTAGGATCTTCCTGCGTAATGTTGATCTCACCGAAACCCAAAGCTCGAATTAAACTGAGGATGTCGTTCCGATGCATCCAATAGTGCCGATCTTTCATGCCACCACAGAACTCTTTCGTCGCGTTGGCATTGAAGTAGTGACGTTCGTAGTAGCGGACCGGAACACCGGCAAAGGCCCGGGTTTCTATGTTTCCGTTGAACGCCTGACGACGTGGATCGTCGGAGGGCATCGCCGTGTCGTCAAAATAATGTGTCCATATGAAAAGCTGGTCGCATCGACGGGTCAATTGGGACAGAAATTGTCCGGGATCCGCCATGTGGTAGAGAACCCCCGAGGCAACGGCGAGATCGTAATGACGGTCTTCCGTCTCCAGCCACTTCAACGCGTCGCCCAAATAGAAATGCGCGCGATCGATGCCAAGAATTTCCTTCGTCACAAGGCACCGAAGGAAACATTGCTTGTTGGCCTCGACAGCATCGATGGATGAGGGGGCATGCCGATTCAGCATATAGGTGTGCATTCCTTCGAGAGGCCCAATCTCGAGCACCTTCTTGTCCTTTATCGAACCCGCTTGCTGCACCGCCCAATCGATTCGCGGATCCGCAAACAGCGCATGGTCGCCGGCTTTCAGCCGAGTTGACGCAGGGAACGCCGAATTCCATCCCGGCAGGATATCTATTGCATTCTGATGACTGGGCTTGTCGTTGCAGTACTGATCGAACAAGTTGTCGGTTTCCTGCCGTCTCCGAGAGGAGCCAACATCGAAGATCTTCTCGAGAAACCGCATCTCTATCTACCGCCAATCACATCTCGGGTCGCTTGCGGTGCGAGTCTATAATGCCCCCCCTAGGCGAACGCAACCCGAATATCCGTCGAAAGGTTGTGGTCTGGGGCCAGCCGTCTGAACCTTGATGTCTTCGCCACCGTCTCCCCGTCGAAAGAGACTCTGTTCGGCATATTTCAGCTCTGAATTGCCCGACTGACGAAGCTACGCCAATGATTCTGTCAAGCTGCTCCGTGTTCATGCGTCAGCTCAAGCGCGGATTCAAATTGCTTCAAGCGACGGGTTATCTCACCAGCCCGTGCCAACGGAGTTGCGACATGGTGCCCCCCTCGACCTCGATCAATTCGACGCCGGGAAGACCTTCCATATGCCTCGCGTGTTGCCGATCTACGTGCAACGACGAGTCGTAGAACAAGACGGTAGATGCCGGCGCGCTGGAAATGTACGCTCTTCTGACATCAAGTCCGTCGTATCCGATATTGGCGATCTCTGCCATTTTCCAGGGCCAGCGCCGGTCTAGTGCTCTCTCCCGCCACGCAGCGTGCAAACACGCCTGTGGTGCGAACGCTAGTACCAGGTCTGCGGAAATGTCTGAGCCGAGCTTCATCGCCGCGAATCCGCCCATTGAACTGCCGATGAGAGCCACGCGAGTGATGCCGTTTTCCATAATGTATCGTCGCAGATTCGCGAGAGTGTCGGCGTAAGAATAGGAAAAATCGAGTATTGGACCGAGATACCAATGCTGCATCTGATCTCGTAAGAAAATGCGGTGTGATCGGAGCTGCGCAGTTACGCCCTCCCATTCGAACCCGGTGGCGGGTAGTTGATCATTCCCGTAACTCGTTAGACAAATGACGAGACTGGCAACTTTTGATTGCAGTATTTTGACGCCTCGCACTATCCACCTTCCCCTATCCAGAGTATACCGCGTCATCAACAGGAGTATGAATGCGCCGTCAACCAGAGAATCTCGACGGCTATACGGCTGAGTTCAGTTTAGACGCATTTGGCCCGCCAGACGTCGCGCTACGCTCGTTGGCACGAGATCCTCTTGCCTCGTTCGGTCCTGGATTGCACATAGTCGACCGTGATGCCGAAGGCTATCAGGCGCGCAGGCCAACATGGAAGGAACTGGGAAAGGTGAGCACATTCACCCTGAACGCAGAAACTCAAGCACATCTCGCCGAAAGAGGCGTCTGGCTACATCATAGGCATGCCGACTACTATGTTGGAGCCAAGATTGATTTTGAGCCACCCGTCGCAATCGCGGCGGACCTCGCATACAATTTTCCAATCCGAATAGGTGCATTCAGTCACCTGAACGGTGGGTACATCCAGCGCGTCTCAATCGGACGCTATTGCTCGCTCGCACGCGATATACAGATCGGGCATGGGTTTCACCCAAATGATTGGCTTTCTGTTTCGCCCCTCCAGTACGCGCCGAATTATCGCGGGTTTTCGGAATTCGCCGCGCGCCATGGAGCGCGTAGAAGCGACATCAAGACGATTCCATTTGTCTTCGGCAAGCCAACTACCATTGGAAACGACGTCTGGATTGGCAATCATGTGTTTGTGGTCGACGGCATCACGATCGGCGACGGCGCGATAATTGGTGCCGGCTCAGTGGTGACTCGGGACGTCGACCCCTACACCATCGTGGCGGGCAATCCGGCCAGAGTGCTGCGAAGCAGATTCGATACTAATCTGGTAGAGCGTCTGCTTGAGCTCCGGTGGTGGAGGTATAGCCTTGCTGATCTCGGCGCTGTCGACTTTTCAAGGCCAGACGTCGCGCTCAATCGATTGGAGGAGTTAATCGCGTCGGATGAAATCAGCGAATACCTGCCTGACGTGATCACTCTCCCGTTGAGTGAATGATCCCGTTCGGAGGATGGGGCCGTTCCGACACAATCGGCCGGCGTTAGTAACACGAGACCAACGAATGGCAGCTTCCTATCAACGAAAATTCGCCGTCACATCGACAGGCATTCTTAAGACGCCCCTCATAGAGACCTTCCTCGACGCTTCCGTATGCCGCGCGCCCCTCTTTCTGAGACCAAGGAACATCGACGCGGTCGCCGGGTGGGGCGCCAAGGAAAGTGGCCGACGAGCCGCTAAGGTCGCGCGTAAGCTGGGTGTACCGGTTCTCTACCTCGAAGACGGGTTTCTTCGTTCCATCCGGCCGGGAAAGACATCGCCTGGATATTCGCTCGTGATCGACCATGAAGGGATCTATTACGACAGCACTCGCCCGTCTACTCTGGAGAGCCTACTCAACTCCGATAGCCAATTGCTGGCGGGCATAGAAGGATCTGTCGCACGCGCAAAGCACCTGATACTTACGCATCAGTTGAGTAAATACAATCATGCGCCTCGACTGGCCACGAGGGATCTCCGGGAACACGACAGCCAACGCGTGCTGGTCGTCGACCAGACAGCCGGCGACAATAGTGTCGAAACGGGTGGAGCAAATGCCCATACTTTTCAAAGAATGCTGGCTGCAGCGCTTACCGAGAATCCCGAGGCGACAATCTACGTGAAGACCCATCCGGAGGTCAGCGCCAAGACGAAACGTGGCTATTTGACCGACATCGTAGAGGACGAGCGAACAGTCGTTCTCCGCCATCCGATCAACCCGATGAGCCTGGTAGCCAAAATGGATCGCGTCTACACTGTAACATCGACGATGGGTTTCGAGGCCCTCCTGGCAGGTCGCCAGGTGACGTGCTTTGGCATTCCCTGGTACTCGGGCTGGGGGGTCACCGACGACCGGCAACTTTGCAGCCGCCGCAGCCGCAGCCGCTCAATCGACGAGTTATTTGCGGCGGCATACTTTCACTACACGACATATATAAACCCCCGCAATCGGAAGCGCGGTGACATCTTCGACGTCATCAGCTGGCTTGCGGAACATTCCACGTCCTCAGACACTCACGATTAGTCCCCTTTGGAACACACCTCAGAGGGGTCAACCGAGCACTCCCTCCCCATTTGACTCCCGCCCCGACCTCGGTATAGGCTCCCTTAATTGGCTTGACCACCTGACGACCTGATTGGAAAGTCGACGCGATGGTGTCATCTATGTTCACGGTCATGGAGACGCGGCGGCTCTACCGCCAGGTTGCGGACCAGATGCGCAGCCTGATCGAGCGCGGCGAATTGCCGGCCGGTTCTCGTCTTCCGGCCGAGCGTGACCTCGCGCAGCGCCTCGGCGTCTCGCGTCCGACGGTCCGCGAAGCTCTGATTGTGCTCGAAGTGGAAGGCCTGATCGACATCCGCATGGGCTCCGGCGTCTATGTCGCCGCGCGCAAGGCGCCGCCAGCCGGCGCGCCGCCGGAAGACTTCGAAGGTCCATTCGAGCTCCTGCGGGCGCGGGCGGTAGTGGAATGCGCCGTCGTCGAGGAGGCCGCCCGTCTCGCCCGGCCCGAACACGTCTCGCTCCTCGACCGGAATCTCCAAGAGATGGCGGCGGCGATCGGCGACCGGCACCGGGCGCTGGCGCTCGACCGGGAATTCCACGTCATCGTTGCGAGCATCATCGCCAACGCGACGCTCAACCGATTCGTCGGCAGTATGCACGACATGCGCATGACGCCCTATTTCGAGAAGCTCGCGAGCTATTTCGAGAACCGCCGGACGTGGCAGGCGGCGACGGAGGAACACCACGCGATCCGCGACGCGATCGCGGCAAACGACCCGGACGCCGCCCGAAAGGCGATGCGCGCGCATCTGCAACAATCCGAACTTCGGCTTTCGGAGAGCTTCGGGGAAGATCACACGCCTGATGCCGCAATGGCGGCGGGAGGACAGGCCGGAGGACTTTGACGACACGTTTCAGCGACTTCAACTCGGGAGGAGACAAAGATGAAGTTCAGACTGATGATGCTACTCGGTGCGACTGCTGCAATTCTCGCCTCGGCGATCACCGCCCAGGCGGAGACGGTGCTCAAATGGGCCCATGTCTACGAAACGTCCGAACCCTTCCACACGGAGTCCGTGTGGGCGGCGGATGAAATCGCCAAGCGCACCGACGGGCGCTACAAGATCGACGTCTTCCCGGCGTCCCAGCTCGGCAAGGAAGCCGACATCAACCAGGGCCTGAAGCTCGGCACGGTCGACATCATCATTTCCGGCTCGAGCTTCGCCTCGCGTGAATATCCACCGATCGGCGTCACCTACTATCCCTATACCTTCCGCGATCCAGCGCACCTGATCGCCTACACCAAGAGCGACGTCTTCAAGAAGCTCGCCGCCGGCTACGAGAAGGCCTCCGGCGGCAACCATATTACCGCCGTCAGCTATTACGGGACCCGCCACACCACCTCCAACCGGCCGATCGCCAAGTGCGCAGACATGGCCGGCCTGAAGATCCGCGTTCCGGACGTTCCGGCCTATCTCGCAATGCCGCGCGCGTGCGGTGCCAACACGACACCGATCGCGTTTGCCGAAGTCTACCTCGCGCTGCAGAACGGCACGGTCGAGGCGCAGGAGAACCCGCTTACCACGATCGAGGCGAAGAAGTTCTACGAAGTCCAGAAGAACATCAGCCTCACCGGCCACATCGTCGATCACCTCAACACGGTGGTCTCCGGCATGCTGTGGGCGAAGCTCTCCGACGAGGACAAGAAGATCTTCACCGAGGTGATGCAGGAGGCTGCCGAGCGCACCACCAAGATCATCGAGGAGCGCGAGAAGGCCCTGGTCGACAAGTTCAAGGAACGGGGCATCACCGTGACCGAAGTCGACCGGTCCGACTTCGAGAAGGCGGTCATGGAGAAGGTGAGCTTCGAGGAGTTCGGCTACGACAAGGCCGACTGGGAAGCCATCCGCGCCGTAAAGTAGGCCGGACCACCCATATCGCGCCCGGTGCCGTGTCGCCGGGCGCCCTTCCCTTTCCAAAGATCGGCGGAGTTCTCCGATGAACGAACGACAGCATGCCCCGGCCAGCGTCGAGGAAATGGCGCACGCCTTCGAGGAGGACGCAGGCCCGGCAGACCTCTCCTCCTACGCGGTGGAGGACTGGCTCAACATGGCCGTCTTCTGGTTGATGGCGGCCTGCGTCTTCCTGCAGTTTTTCACCCGCTATGCGCTGAACAACAGTCTCGCCTGGACCGAGGAAATCGCCGCGAACTGTCTCGTGGTGATCGTGTTCCTCGGCTCGGTCATGTGCGTGCGCATGGCGCGACACATCCAGGTCGACCTTCTCTACCGCTTCCTGCCCCAGCGGATCGGCCGTTTGCTGCAGCTTCTCGTCGATTTCATCGTCATCGGCTTCTTCACCTACACGACCTGGCTGATGTGGCGGTATATCGCGATCGTCGGCAACGAACGCATGGTCACGGTCAACCTGCCGCGCGGCTATGTCTTCTATACCGTGTTTGCCGCCTTCGCCCTGATGCTGGCACGCTCCGTGCAGAACTTCGTCAGGGACATGATCAACGAAAAGACCGTTCGCGAGCAGGCGAGCGAATCCGGCATTCAGGGGTGTGACCAGTGCTGCTGCTCATCGGATCCTTCCTCGCCCTCATGATTATCGGTACGCCCGTTGCCGTCTCGCTCGGCGTCTCGTCGCTCCTCTACCTGCTGATCTACGGCATTGCGCCGGACATCATCGCTGCCCAGCGGATGATCGCGGGGGTGGAGAGCTTTCCGCTGATCGCCGTTCCCTTCTTCATCCTCGTCGGCAACCTGATGAACATCGCCGGCGTCACCGGCCGCATCTATCACTTCGCGCTCTCCCTCGTCGGCTGGATGAAGGGCGGCCTCGCGCAGGTCAACATCATCGGCTCGGTGGTTTTCTCCGGCATGTCCGGAACGGCGCTCGCAGATGCCGCCGGCATCGGCACGATCGAGATCAAGGCGATGAAGGACCACGGCTACCCCGTCGAGGCCGCGGTCGGCGTCACGGCTGCCTCCGCCACCCTCGGCCCGATCTTCCCGCCATCGTTGCCCTTCGTCATCTACGGCATGATGGCCAACGTCTCGATCGGCGCGCTGTTCATGGCCGGCATCCTGCCGGGCATCGTCATGGCGGGCCTGATGATGCTGACGGTCTTCATCTTCGCGCGCCGCAAGGGCTGGGGCTCCGACACGCCGTTCGAACTGAGGCAGCTCGGCGCAGCCTCGCTGGAGGTCGGCATCGTCCTTTGCTTCCCGATGGCGGTCTATCTGCTGATCCTTGCCGGCCTGTCGATCAACATAGCGGTCCTTATCGCGCTCGTCGCCCTTATCGCGCTCGACTGGTATTTCGATTTCCACGCGGTCATGGCCCTGATGACGCCTGTGCTGCTGATCGGCGGCATGACTATGGGCTGGTTCACGCCGACCGAGGCGGCGGTTGCCGCGGTCATCTGGTCGCTCTTCCTCGGGCTTGTGCGCTATCGCACCATGACCCTGCGCACACTGGCAAAGGCGAGCTTCGACACGATCGAGACCACCGCCTCGGTGCTCTTCATCGTCACCACTGCGTCGATCTTCGCCTGGCTTCTGACCGTCAGCCAAGCCGCACAGCTCTTCTCCGATTTCATGTTCTCGCTGACAGACAACTGGTGGACCTTCCTCATCATCGTCAACGTCCTTCTGCTGATCGTTGGTGCCTTTCTCGACACGATCGCAGCAATCAGCATTCTGGTCCCGATCCTGATGCCGATTGCCGCGCGCTACGGTGTGGACCCCGTTCACATGGGACTGATCTTCACGCTGAACCTGATGATCGGCCTCCTGACGCCGCCGGTCGGCATGGTGCTCTTCGTGCTGTCGCGGATATCGAAACTGTCGATCGAACGAACATCAATGGCGATCCTGCCATGGACGATCCCGCTGGTGGTGGCCTTGCTGCTGATCACCTTCATTCCGGCGATCACCCTCTGGCTGCCGACTGAACTCGGCCTGTTGCGGTAGGGGTGGCCGCAATGCTGACACGGCTCGCGCGCCTTTACGGCCGTCGTGACCTCAAGGTCGAAGCGGCGCCGGTTGCGCCCCCCGGGCCCGGCGAGGTCCTGCTGAAGATGGCAGCCGGCGGCATTTGCGGCTCGGACCTCCATTACTACCAGGACGGCGGTTTCGGCCCGGTGCAGGTGCGCGAGCCGATCATCCCCGGCCATGAGGCCTCGGGCCATGTCGCCGCTCTCGGCGCCGGGGTCACCGGCCTTTCGGTCGGCGATCTGGTGGCAGTCAATCCGAGCCGGCCCTGCGGCACCTGCCGCTTCTGCCACGAGGGACTTCCGATCCACTGCCTCGACATGCAGTTCATGGGGAGCGCCATGCGCCTTCCGCATGCACAGGGCATGTTCCGCGACTGGCTCACCGTACCGGCCGTCCAGTGCCTGCCTGCGGGCCTGCTCGTTGGTGCGGACGAGGCGGCTTGTGCCGAGCCGCTCGCTGTCTGCCTCCATGCGGTTGCCCGGGCGGGCGAGCTCGAGGGCAAGCGGGTGCTGGTCACCGGCGCCGGGCCCATCGGGGTCCTCGCCGTCGCCGCCGCACGGCACGCCGGCGCCGGGGAGATCGTCGCGACCGACCTCGCCGACGCAGCGCTCGAACGCGCGCTCGCCATGGGCGCGACACAGGCGCTCAACGTTCGCCGCGAGCCCGAGCGCCTCGCCGCCTTCGAAAGTGACAAGGGATGTTTCGATGTCGCCTTTGAATGCTCCGCCGCCGAGGCTGCCCTTCGCAACGCCATCGCAACGGTGAAGCCACGCGGCACGATCGTCCAGGTCGGGGTAACCGGCGACATCACCCTCCCCCTGAACGCGCTGGTCGGAAAGGAACTGCGCCTCGTCGGAACGCAGCGTTTTGACCGCGAATTTGCGCTGGCCGTCGAGCTCATCGCCGACCGGCGGATCGATGTCCGGCCGATCATCTCGCACAGCTTCCGCCTCGAAGACGCCGTTACCGCCTTCGAGCAGGCCGGCGACCGTGCGCAGGCCTGCAAGGTCCAGATCACGTTTTCGTCCTGAAACTGTCCCGGTCACGGCCGGAATTTGCGGTGACGGCAAAATTTAGGCCCCAGATTTGCTGCCGATGCACGCCACCCATGCAAAATTTGATCTCCTGTTTTCTCGGCAAACGCCTAAATAGAGGGCATCAGATCGAAGGACAAATGCTATGAACATCGGCAACGCAATCACCGAATACTTCCGCCTCCGCAAGGCTTATCGCGAACTCTCCCGTCTCGACGACGCATCCCTGAAGGACATCGGCGTCTCGCGGTCGCAGATCCGCCAGGCCGTTTTCGGCCGCTGAGGCAACGTGGCCCGGCAACGGGCCAGCCAAAGAAGCCGGCAGAATGACCTTCTCCGGCCAACGACGACAACCCGGCCATGGCGAAAGCCCGCGGCCGGGATATTTTTTGGAGTGTCGCCGAATCGGCCCTCCCCTTCACCCACCCGGACCCGCGCCCCGCTTCCCCCTTCCCTGCGGCATTCGGCCTCACAGGCTTCCACCCTTTGCTTTTCCACTCACAGGCCGCCGCGACGCCCGGTCAAGCCGGCGCAGTCGGCAGTTGTCGACAGCGCGGTTCAGCCGAAAAACTCTCCCGCGAACCCCTCTTGCTTTGTCAGAATTCAAGTCGTAGCGTCGGCGCACGTGCAAGTATTAGCTGTCTCTCCCGAAAGGAAGTCAGCTTATTCAAGCATTTACGAACGTGAGAACCTTGAGGAAAACGGCTCCTCAGGGCGGATCAACTGACAAGACAATAGGGGATATAACAATGAACGCTTCAATCAGGCGTACCCTCAAGGCAGTTCTGCTTTCCAGCACGCTGCTTGCCATGACCGCCAGCCTCGCTTCCGCCGAGACGGTCATCCGCCGCGGCAATGGCGGCGAACCTCAGACCCTCGACCAGGCCCATATTTCCATCGACATCGAGGGCTTCATCGTCCGCGACATGTTCGAGGGGCTGACCATCTATAATCCAAAGGGAGAAGTCATCCCGGGCGTCGCCGAGAGCTGGACTGTCTCGGAAGACGGCACGGTCTATACCTTCAAGCTGCGCGACGACGCCAAGTGGTCGAACGGCGATCCGGTGACCGCCGACGATTTCGTCTTCGCCTGGCGCCGCATGGAAGATCCCAAGGAAGCCGCCGAATACGCCAACATTCTTTATCCGATAAAAAATGCGGAGGCGATCAATACCGGCAAGGCCGCTGTCGACACGCTGGGCGCGAAGGCGGTTGACGCAAAAACGCTGGAAGTCACGCTCGAGCGCCCGACGCCCTACTTCCTGCAGCTTGCCTCGCACTACGCGGCTCTGCCGGTCAACGCCGCCGCCGTTCAGAAATTCGGCGCGGAATGGACCAAGGCCGGCAACATGGTCTGCAACGGCGCCTATTGCCTGACGGAAAACGTTCCGAACGACCACATCACCGCCGTCAAGAACGACAAGTACTGGGATGCGGCCAACGTCAAGATCGACAAGGTGATCTACAACCCCTCCGAGGATCAGTCGGCGACCGAACGCATGTTCGAGGCCGGCGAGCTCGACGTCGTCTATAACTTCCAGACGGACCAGAAGACGTTCCTCGAAGAGAAGCTCGGCAAGGACCAGGTTCTCGCCAGCACCGACCTCGGCACCTACTATTACGTCTTCGACACCCGTCACGAGCCCTTCAGCGACGTGAAGGTCAGACAGGCGCTGTCGATGGCCGTCGATCGCGACTTCCTCGCGGAGAAGATCTTCTCCGGCGCCCAGCTCGCGGGCTATTCGTTCGTTCCGCCGGGCATGGAAGGCTACACCGCGGCCGCGCCCGAATGGGCCACCCTGGACCAGCTCGACCGTGAAGACAAGGCCAAGGAACTGCTGAAGGAAGCCGGTTACGGCGAGGGCGGCAAGCCGCTGAAGATCGACATCCGCTACAACACCAACGAGAACCACAAGAAGGTCGCGACCGCAGTCGCCGACATGTGGAAGGCTGTCGGTGCGGATGTCACGCTGCAGAACCTCGACGTGAAATCGCACTACGCCTACCTGCAGGAGGGCGGCGCCTTCGATGTCGCACGTGCCGGCTGGTCGGCCGACTACGCCGATCCCGAGAACTTCCTCAATCTGATGGTTTCGTCCAACACGAGCTTCAACTACAGCCATTGGTCCAATGCGAAGTACGACGAGCTGATGAAGGCCTCCTATACGGAGCGAGACCCGGCCAAGCGCATGCAGATCCTCCATGACGCCGAACAGATCGCCATGGACGAACAGGCGAATGCTCCGTTGATGGTCCATGCCTCGACCTGGCTTGTTTCCCGCAAGGTCAAGGGCTTCGAGATGAACGCCGTCAACGAGCACCTGACCAAGTTCCTCTCCATCGAATAAAGCACATGCAGGACAGGCGGAATCCGGGACGACCGGTTTCCGCCTCTTCGCGTTTTCGCGCGTCGGCTGGAGGAACCCTCCGGCTTGTCCTGCTGTTTCCGGATTTCAGGAGAGAGCAATGCTGTCATTCATCCTGCGACGACTGCTGTCGTCGATACCCACGATCTTTATCGTGATCACCCTGTCCTTCTTCATGATGCGCCTGGCGCCCGGCGGTCCGTTCAACCTGGAGCGGCCACTCGAGCCGCAGGTTCTCGCCAATCTCAACAAGGCCTTCCTGCTCGATCAGCCCCTGCCTGTGCAATATCTCCACTATCTCGGCAATCTCCTGCACGGCGACCTCGGACCGAGCTTCGTGTACCGGGATTTCACCGTCGGTGAACTGATCGCCAAGAGCCTGCCATACTCGCTGATCCTCGGCTCCTGGGCGCTTGCCGTCGGTGTCATCGGCGGCGTCGTTCTCGGAAGCTTCGCCGCCGTGCGGCAAAATTCGGCCTTCGATCACCTCGTCATGAGCTTTGCCAATATCGGCATCACCGTGCCGAGTTTCGTCGTCGCACCCATTCTCTCACTGGTCTTCGCCGTGATCCTGCGGCTTGCACCGGCCGGCGGCTGGGGGACGGCAGCTTCAACAATCTGGTGCTGCCGGTCATCGCACTTGCGCTGCCGCAGATCGGGATCTTTGCACGCCTCACCCGAGGGTCGATGATCGAGATGCTGCGAGCGGACCATGTCCGCACTGTGCGTGCCTACGGGCTGCCCGCGCGAAGCATCATCATCGTCCACGCGCTGCGCGGCGCGCTGATGCCGGTCATCTCCTATTTCGGGCCGACGGCCGCCGCAGTCCTCACCGGTTCCGTCGTCGTCGAAACGGTGTTCTCGCTCCCCGGCGTCGGCCGCTACTTCGTCCTCGGCGCGCTCAACCGAGACTATACGCTGGTCATGGGTACGGTCGTTCTCATCTCCGTCTTCATCGTGGTCTTCAACCTGATCGTAGACATCCTCTACGCGCTGCTAGATCCGAGGGTCCGCTATGAGTGAACCACACATCCAAACCGGACCCGCCGCAGCCCCCTTCGAGACGGACGCACGGGAGGGACTGAGCCTCTGGAGGCTAGCGCGCATCCGCTTCCGCCGGAATACCGCCGCCATGCTCTCTCTCGGCTATCTGCTGCTGATCGTCGTCTTCAGCTTCGGAGGAACGATCTTCTGGCCGCATCGTTACGACGCAGTTTTCACGAGCTACGTCGCTGTTCCGCCGTCGCTCTCGCCATACCCGCAGGAGGCCACGCTTGAACAGGTCATGACGAAGGCAGTCGAGCGCGCACGCGTCAGCCTGGACGCTTTTGACGTCTCCGGCTCCGACTACACCGCCACCATCTCTTCCGACAAACCGATCGACGAGCGCGTCCTACGCTACCTCGATCGGCCGGACGAGTTCGACGGTGCCGCGCTTGAAGAAGCGCGGAACGACGGCAAGACCCTCGTCATCACCGGTCGGGTCAACGGGCAATATTTCCCCTTCGGGACGGATCGCAACGGCCGTGACCTCCTGCCCCGCGTCATGCTCGGCGGCCAGGTCTCGATCGTCGTCGGCCTGCTTGCGACCTTTGTGTCGCTGGTCATCGGCGTCACCT
This sequence comes from Ciceribacter thiooxidans, assembly GCF_014126615.1. Classification (NCBI taxonomy): domain Bacteria; kingdom Pseudomonadati; phylum Pseudomonadota; class Alphaproteobacteria; order Hyphomicrobiales; family Rhizobiaceae; genus Ciceribacter; species Ciceribacter thiooxidans. Next base: position 954,491 of record NZ_CP059897.1, on the reverse strand, counting down.
ACGGCGCAACCTCCGGCTTCGTCGGGGGGCGCGTCGACAATGTGATGATGCGATTCGTCGAGATCCTATACTCGCTGCCCTTCATGTTCTTCGTCATCATGCTGGTGGTGTTCTTCGGCCGCCACTTCGTGCTGATCTTCGCAGCGATCGGCGCCATCGAATGGCTGGATATGGCCCGCATCGTGCGGGGCCAGACCCTGTCGCTCAAGCGCCGCGAATTCGTCGAGGCCGCCCGCGCCATGGGGCTTTCCAACTGGCAGATCATCCGCCGTCACGTGATCCCGAACACGATCGGGCCTGTGGTGGTCTTCGTCACGATCCTCGTGCCCAAGGTGATCCTGCTCGAGAGTTTCCTCTCCTTCCTCGGGCTCGGCGTGCAGGAACCGATGACCTCGTGGGGCACGCTGATCGCCGAAGGTACAGCCAGTATGCAATCCGCATCATGGCTGCTGATCTTCCCCGCGATCTTCTTCGTAAGCACGCTGTTCGCACTCAACTTCGTTGGCGACGGCCTGCGCGACGCGCTCGATCCCAAGGACCGCTGACGATGACCAAAACGGATATGCTGCTTCAAATACGCGATATGCGCGTCTGGTTTGACACGCCACTTGGCAAGGTCGAGGCGGTCAAGGGCATCAGCCTCGATGTCAAACGCGGCGAGACCCTTGCGATCGTCGGCGAGTCCGGCTCCGGCAAGAGCCAGACGATGATGGCTATGATGGGCCTGCTCGCCGCAAACGGCTCCGCCTCCGGTTCGGCAAGGCTCGACGGTGCCGAAATCCTCGGCCTGCCGGTGAAAGGGCTGAACCACATCCGCGGCGAGCGGGTGACCATGATCTTCCAGGAGCCGATGACCTCACTCGATCCGCTCTACAAGATCGGTTACCAGCTCGCCGAGCCGATGATCCACCACAAGGGTCTCTCGGCGAAGGAGGCACGGGCGAAGGCGATCGAGCTGCTGAAGCTCGTCAAGATCCCCGACCCCGAGCACCGGATCGACTCCTACCCTTATGAGCTATCCGGCGGCCAGCGCCAGCGCGTAATGATCGCCATGGCGCTCGCCAACGACCCGGAACTCCTGATCGCCGACGAGCCGACGACGGCGCTCGACGTCACTATTCAGGCGCAGATCCTCGACCTGATGCGCGAACTGAAGGAGCGGATCGGCCTCTCGATCATATTCATCTCGCACGACCTCAACGTCGTGCGGCGCTTCGCCGACCGCGTTGCGGTGATGAAGCTTGGCGAGGTGGTCGAGCAGGGGCCGGTCGAGGCGATCTTTTCCAATCCGCAGCACGACTACACGAAGATGCTGCTCGCCGCCGAGCCGACGGGACACAAGGACCCGGTTCCGACCGACTCCCCAAGGCTCCTCGAAGGTCGCAACGTCGCCGTGACGTTCACCGCCGGCGGCGGGTTCCTGGGCCGCAGAAAGCTCGAGGTGAAGGCGGTTCGCGACGTCACGATCACGCTTCGGAAGGGGCAGACGATCGGCATCGTCGGCGAATCCGGCTCGGGCAAGTCGACGCTCGGACGGGCGCTTCTGCGCCTCTTCGACAGCGACGGCCGGGTCATCTTCGACGGACAGGACATCTCGAAGGCGAGCGCGCAGCAGATGCGCGTCCTACGCCGCCAGATGCAGCTCGTCTTCCAGGACCCGTTCGGCTCGCTCTCGCCGCGCATGACCGCCGGCCAGATCGTGACCGAGGGCCTGCTCGTCCACGCGCCGGAGATCAGCCGTGCCGAGCGCGACCGGATCGCTGTCGAAGCGTTCAGGGATGTCGGCCTCGATCCTGCCTCTCGCAACCGCTATCCGCACGAGTTCTCGGGCGGCCAACGCCAGCGCATCGCCATCGCCCGCGCCATGGTGCTGAAACCGAAGGTGCTGGTGCTCGACGAGCCGACGTCGGCACTCGACCGGTCGGTGCAGAAGCAGATCATCGAACTGCTTCGCGACCTGCAGCAGAAGCACGGCCTCTCCTATCTCTTCATCAGTCACGACCTCGCGGTCGTGCGGGCGCTCTCCGACTACATTGTCGTGATGAAGAACGGCGTGATCGTGGAGGAAGGCGAGACCGCAGCGATCTTCGACGCACCGCAGCAGGCCTACACGAAGGAACTGATGGCGGCCGCCTTCTGAAAGGTGCATGGGCTATGGCTGACGCCGGCGGCTAAAGCGCCGGCGTTGGCAGATCGATCACAATGGAGGGCTTCCTGACCTCTGTGGAAGGGCCTTTGTCAGGCCTTTCATCCGGACTGTTATCGCGAGGATCGGTAACACCGTCCGAAGACGCGCAGACGGTCTCCAGGAGTTCGCACGTCATCGCCTGCGCCTGCTTCGGAATGTCGGCGAAGCGCTCACGATAGAGAAGGCTCATCATCACGGTCTCCGCGAGCTGCGGGTCCATACGTCGTGCGACAGACAAGGCCCTCCGGCATTCTTCCTTGAAGGGCAACAAGGCACTGACGGCGTATTCTCCGCCTAGAACCTTGATGACGCAGGCTATGTCGAACATGTCGCGCGGCTGCATCGACGCACCACGGTAGCATATCTTCTTGGCGATGATTTCCGCAGGAGTCTCGAGCAGGACGTCGCGTCCGCGCACTCGCGCTTCAACCACGGGATGGGCAGTCAGGCTCGCGGCACAGATGAAGTCGATCTCCCCTATGTCCTTAAAGGCAATCTTCAACGTCCTCGATCCGTCGGACACATAGCCATTGGCCGTCAAATTCAGCGTAACCCTGTGTCTGCGGATTGAGATACGGCAGGATTTGAGGATCATCGACGAAGACGTCGACAGGCGAAGCTCTCGCGGTGATCGATCTGCAGCATGAGGGCCGTGCCGCCCCCGAAACTCCATCTGTCAATCAAGGTGAACCTGGAGTTCGCATGGTCGATGATGCGCGCGGCCTGATCAAACAGGTCGCCCCATCCGCTCGTGCGCGTGGGCAACTACGCCGCCCGCGCCAGCGGCAGCGGATAGCCAGCCAGCGCCGAGAACTTCCGCGCCAATTCGCAGGCAATCATTGGATCGACGCACATCTCGTCCAGGAACGAGTACTGGAGGCCCTCGTAGACTTCCGAAAAGAAGCAGAATGCCGATGGATCGAAAAGATCGACGCTGGCGGGATCAGAAATCTTCGACGCCAGTTGCTCAGCCGACAGCGCCGTCCCGTAAGGGGCGTTGACAGTGGCCAGAACCTTTACCGCAACAACCGACATGTTTCCGGACCGCATACCTCTCTCGATTATCTATATAACGCCACAAAGCCCGGGAAACAAGAAATCCACTGCGTCGTGCCTTTAGCCGCTCCCTGGGACCGTCCGATCACCGCACCGACGCTGGTCGATGCCGCGTAATCTTCATTCACACCGACGCCCTTCCCATCCGATCCTCATCGGGTTATGTTCCTAATTCGTTCTGCGAGCGCGGGGAACTTGCCTCAGCGCACGTGAACGATGACGAGGAAATGCGGCGGCAAGGTCAACTCACGGAAAACACGGACGCACCGGCAAGACACCGGCGCGCCTGCGGTGTTGCTCTCTCCGCCATGCCGGTGACGTGCCTATGCATGTCCTGGCGCATGAGGGGACAGAATTTCTGATGAGCCTTGCCTACCTGGAGAAGCTGAACGACCGGCAGCGTGCCGCGGTCGAGCATGGTGTCGGCGCGCCCGGCGGCCAATTGCCCGGACCGCTCCTGATCATCGCCGGGGCCGGGTCTGGCAAGACCAATACCCTCGCCCACCGCGTCGCCCACCTGATCGTCAACGGCGCCGATCCCCGTCGCATCCTCCTGATGACTTTTTCCCGCCGCGCCGCATCGGAAATGGCCCGCCGCGTCGAGCGCATCTGCCGTCAGGTGCTGGGCGACAAGGCCGCCGTCATGACCGACGCACTCGCCTGGGCCGGCACCTTCCACGGCATCGGCGCCCGTCTCCTCCGCATCCATGCCGACCAGATCGGCCTTGCGGAGGATTTCACCATCCATGATCGCGAGGACAGCGCCGATCTCATCAATCTCGTGCGCCACGAGCTCGGCCTCTCGAAGACCGAGAGTCGATTCCCGACCAAGGGCACCTGCCTTTCGATCTATTCCCGCGTGGTGAATTCGGAAACCTCGATCGGCGAGGTGCTGAAGGCGCACTACCCCTGGGTCGCCGGCTGGGAAGAGGAGCTGAAACAGCTCTTCGCCGCCTATGTCGAGGCCAAGCAGGTGCAGAACGTGCTCGATTACGACGACCTCCTGCTCTACTGGGCGCAGATGGTGAGTGAGCCGGAGCTTGCCGACGAGATCGCCGGCCGCTTCGACCATGTACTGGTTGACGAATATCAGGACACCAACCGGCTGCAGGCGGCGATCCTGCTGGCGCTGAAACCCGGCGGGCACGGGCTGACGGTCGTCGGCGACGACGCCCAGTCGATCTATTCGTTCCGCGCCGCGACGGTGCGCAACATCCTCGATTTTCCCAACGCTTTCTCGCCGCCGGCCGATGTCGTCACGCTCGACCGCAACTACCGCTCGACACAACCGATCCTCGCCGCGGCGAATGCGGTGATCGGCGAGGCGCGCGAGCGCTTCACCAAGAACCTCTGGAGCGACCGTGAAGCCGAGGAGCGCCCGGCGCTGGTGACGGTCCGCGACGAGGCCGACCAGGCCCGCTACATCGTCGAGCAGGTTCTCGAAAACCGAGAGCGCGGCATCGGATTGAAGCAGCAGGCGGTGCTCTTCCGTTCGTCGAACCACAGCAGTTCGCTCGAAGTCGAGCTCACCCGCTCGAACATCCCCTTCGTCAAGTTCGGCGGCCTCAAATTCCTCGATAGCGCTCATGTGAAGGACATGCTGGCGGTGCTGCGCTTTGCCCAGAACCCGCGCGACCGTGTCGCAGGCTTCCGTCTGCTGCAGCTGCTGCCGGGGGTCGGGCCGCAGACCGCGGGCCGCATCCTCGATGCGATCGCCGCCGACCCCGAGCCGCTCATGACGCTTGCCGAAATTCCCGCGCCGCCGAAAACGGGCGCGGACTGGCCGACCCTGCTCGACCTGCTGCTCGGGCTTCGCAAGACGGGCCCGGGCTGGCCCAACGAGATCAGCGCGGCGCGCATCTGGTATGAACCGCACCTCGACCGCATCCACGAGGATGCCGAGACACGCAAGGCCGACCTGCTTCAACTCGAGCAGATCGCGGTCGGCTATCCGAGCCGCGAGCGCTTCCTGACCGAGCTCACGCTCGATCCGCCGGACGCCACCAGCGACCAGGCTGGCGTTCCGCTGCTTGACGAGGACTACCTGATCCTCTCGACCATCCATTCGGCCAAGGGGCAGGAATGGCGCTCCGTCTTCATGCTGAACGTCGTCGACGGCTGCATTCCCTCCGATCTCGGGGTCGGCACAACCGCGGAGATCGAGGAGGAGCGTCGGCTCCTCTATGTCGGCATGACGCGCGCCCGCGACAGCCTGACCCTTGTCACGCCGCAGCGCTTCTTTACCTACGGCCAGAATGCGCAGGGCGACCGCCATGTCTACGCGGCGCGCACCCGCTTTGTCCCGGCCGCCATGCTCGGCCTCTTCGAGACGAAGAGTTGGCCGAAAGTGCCGAGCGCGACCACCGAACGCAGCACGCGGCAGGTCCGCGTCGACGTCGGCGCCCGCATGCGGGCAATGTGGAAATAGGAGCAGCGGAGCGGTGAGGTTAAGACCGACAAAGAGCCTATGCGCCGCGATCTCCGGTACCACGTCAGGACGGCAGAGCGGCAGACAGTTGCTGGTATGTCACGGCCAACCGCCTGACCACAGTTGCCGCCTCCGCATCGCGTGCGGTCGAAAGTGAATATTGCAGCGACCCAACCAATACCGCTTGCTCGGAGAGAACCTGAGCGGCATCCCTGCAGCCGATCCGGGCGAGGCAGGTTGCAGCGTCGGCGAGCCGCCGGGCGCCCACGCGAACAGCAAAATGGATCAAGTGTCCGCGCAAGCTCTCATCGCACCCGGTCTCGATCATCGACGCCAAGGCTGTGGCGGCGTCCCCGTTTCCGAGAGTTCCTTCTGGCAAATTCTCCTGCTGCTGCATCGAAAGCCACGCCGCCGCGGCGGGAAGCGTCGCCCTGATGACGTCCTCCTCGTGCACCACCTGCAGACGGCGAAAGTTGGCCCGCATCGTGAAAGGGAGCCCGTAATCGATGCTCTCGGCCCGCCATGCCTCCAGGAAGTCACCAATCGGCAGAGTGGCATAGGGATACCCTTGGGGATCATGCATCCTGAGGCGGTCACCTTCGATCGCGAGCACGACGAGATAGTGATCAGCGCCGATCGGCCCGTTCATGCCCGGCTGGTAACGAAGCCATCCCATTTCCAGGGGGCCGACCCAAACCGGACCGTAGACGAGCTCGCGACGAAGGCGTTCGAATGCCTCGTCGGCACTCCCTCCGCTGGTGACACTCGACGTCCATCCCATGGCATCGAGCGCGGCGTCGAAGCCGAGATCGGGAGTCCACCCATACGGATCAAAGAACGGCAACGCACCGCCGACGAGCTGCATGCCAAATGCACTGCAGGTCGCAAACTCGGTCACTGCGGAAGACGGCGCGGCTTCCCCGAACATCATCGCAAACGAGTTGGTGTAACAGTACGGGCCGGAACCAATATACGGCAAATGCTGCATGGGATTCCTCCAGAATATGTTTCAGAGGTATGGCAAGAGCGGCATTTTTCGCAAAATTGTCAACCACATGGGCGTCGTCAGGGTCCATACGGCAGTAGAGATACCGGTCGTAACCGCCGAGCATGAAGCCGACGTCCTGGTAGAAGCGGCATGCGGCGACACTGTTCGTCTGCGTTTCCAGGCGGATCGTATTCAAGCCCTCTGCCTCGGCCCAGAGAACGGCCTTGTTCATCAAGGTGCCCGCAAGGCCACGGCGGCGACAAGGCCGTGCGACCGGCGCCGAACCACTCGCGGCACCTCGCGATCCTTCCGGGCCGGAGGCATCCGACATGTATACATCCTCAGCCGTGAGGACCGGATTTTTGCGTCCGCCTTGACTGATTGTATACATTATGTCTTTCTAGTCCTCGGAGGAGGACATGATCATGGACAGACTGAGCTATCCGCTGAACGCCTGGTACGCGGCCGCCTACGACGTGGAGCTGAAGCGGGCGCTTCTGCCACGCACCATCTGCAACAAGCCGATCGTCCTGTACCGCAAGGAAAACGGCGATCCCGCCGCGCTGGCGGACGCCTGCTGGCACCGCCTTGTGCCGCTCTCTCTCGGTCGCCTCGACGGCGACAATGTCATCTGCGGCTATCACGGCCTTGAATTCGACGACACCGGCCGGTGTGTATACATGCCATCGCAGCAGACCATCAATCCTTCGGCCTGCGTGAAATCCTATCCGGTCGCCGAGCGTCACCGTTTCATCTGGATCTGGCCGGGCGACCCCTCGCTCGCGGATCCGGCGCTGATCCCCGACCTGCACTGGAACGACGACCCGGCCTGGGCCGCCGACGGCAAGCTGATCGAGCTCAAATGCGACTACCGGCTCGTCGTCGATAATCTCATGGATCTCACCCACGAGACCTTCGTCCATGGTTCTTCCATCGGCAACCGCGCCGTCGCCGAGGCGCCGTTCGAGGCAAGTCATTCGGATCGTTTCGCCTACATCACCCGCTGGATGGAGAACATCGACCCGCCGCCGTTCTGGAAGAAACAATACGGCAAGCCGGGCAAGGTCGACCGCTGGCAGATCATCCGCTTCGAGGCCCCCTGCACCATCGCGATCGACGTCGGGGTCGCCGCCACCGGCACGGGTGCGCGCGAAGGCGACCGCTCGCAGGGCGTCAACGGCTACGTCCTCAACACGATCACGCCCTCGACCGACGGGACCTGCCTCTACTTCTGGGCCTTCGCGCGCAATTACGACCTTCACAACCAGGCCCGCACCCACGAGCTGCGGGAAGGCGTCGCCGGTGTCTTTCACGAGGACGAAGTCGTACTGGAGGCCCAGCAGCGCGCGATCGACGCCAACCCCGATCACCAGTTCTACAATCTCAACATCGACGCCGGCTCCATGTGGGCGCGCAGGTTGATCGACCGGATGATTGATGCCGAGACCGGCCCGGCGACGATGGCCGCGGAGTAGAAGATGACGAAGGAACGGGCGGCCAGTCCGCGCCAGCAATCGGTAAAGGCCCTGCTGGGCCTGCGTGACCTGATCCTCAAGGGGGAGATCGAGCCCGGCGAGCGGCTGTCGGAGGTGGCACTTTCCGAGCGGCTGGACGTCTCGCGTACGCCGCTCCGCAGCGCCCTGCAGAAGCTCGAACAGGAGGGGCTCGTCACGCTCATTCCTTCCGGCGGCTATGCAGTGCGCAGCTTCACCCGGCAGGATATCATCGATGCGATCGAGCTGCGGGGCGTGCTCGAAGGAACGGTCGCGCGGCTTGCTGCCGAGCGCGGCGCCGCACCGGCACGATTGAAAGCAATCCGCGAAGTGGTGGAGCAGATCGACGCGGTGCTCGACGGAGGCCCGGAGGCGCTCGACATCGGCCGCTACGAGAGCCTCAACGGACGCTTTCATGCGCTCCTTTCCGAACTCGCTGGCAGCGAGGTGATGCGTCGCGAGCTCGAACGGATCACCAGCCTGCCCTTTGCGAGCCCGAACGCCTTCGTCAACACCGACGTCGACGTGCCGGCGTTTTACCGCTCGCTCGTCGTCGCGCAGGCACAGCACAGGGCGATCGTCACGGCCATCGAGCTTCGCGAAGGCGGACGCGCCGAGGCGCTGGCGCGCGAACATGCACGCATTGCGCGGCAGAACCTCGACTTCGTGCTTGAGGAAAGTCCCGAGCTGAGGCGCAAGGTTCTGGCCCTCGCACTGATGTCGGGCTGAGCGCTGCTGCAGACAGGTTCTTGAATTACGGAGGAGAAATCAATGCGCTCGAGAGAAGAATGGCGCAAGGCGCGGGTCATCGCCGTCGAGACGCCGGCAGACGAGGTCAGGGCCGTCACATTCGCAATCGAGGGACCGCTGCCGGCTTTCGATCCCGGCTCGCATACCAATGTCAGGGTGATGATCGCCGGCAGCCCGGCGATCCGCACTTATACGGTCGTCCCGAGCGCACCCGGCACGCTTCAGATCGCCGTCAAGCGGCACCCGAACAGCCGCGGCGGCTCGGCCTGGGTGTGGACGCTCGAACCGGGCGACGAGACGGAAATGACCGTCCCGGAAAACCGCTTCGAGCTCTCCTGGCGGGCGCCGCATTATCTCCTTGTCGCCGGCGGCATCGGCATCACGCCGATCTACGGCATGGCGAAGGCGCTTGCCGCCCGCGGGCAGCCGCTCCGCCTCGTCTACGCCGCAAGGGCGCGCAGCCAGATGGCCTTTGCCGACCAGCTCGAAGCGCTGCTCGGTGAGCGGATGGAGTGCTTCGTCGACGAGGAAGGCCACACACTGGACCTCGGCGCCGAGTTCGCCCGCCTGCCGCCCGAGGGCGAAACCTATGTCTGCGGACCGCTCGGCATGCTCCACGCGGCGCGCGCCGCATGGCAGAAGAGCGGCCGCTCGATGAGCCGGCTACGCTTCGAGGTCTTCGGCGACAGCGGCCGCTTTGCCGAACAGCCGTTCCGCGTCGAGGTCGCCGGCCTCGGCCGCACCGTCGAGGTGAGGGCCGACCAGAGCATGCTCGATGCGCTGACGGAGGCCGGTGTGCCGATGATCTACGACTGCCGCCGCGGAGAGTGCGGGCTCTGCGCCGTCGACATCGTCGCCGCGGAGAAGGAGATCGATCACCGCGACGTGTTCTTCTCGGAGGCCGAGCGGCGTGAGAATGACCGCATGTGCGCCTGCGTCTCCCGCACCCTCGGCGGCCACCTCGTCATCGACACGGGCTACCAGCATGAGAAGGCGGTGTGAGGATCGGTAGGGGTGCTGCTTCTCTGGATTGAGGGAAGTCGTGGGTGGTCGCACACGCGCTTCAGTTCGCGTTGGCGGTCACCGAATGCCGGAGCTTCTCCAGATGTCCGTGGCAGATTGCCTCGATTTCCAAGATAAGTCGCTGGGCGCGCTCGAGGAGCCAAATGAGCGCTTCCTCGTTGATCTCGTAGTGCTTCGAATAGCGGGATTTGACGTAGGCCTCGTTAAGGATGTTGAACCAGGCGACGTATTGGTGCTGGTCGGTGAGCCAGACGTCGGCGAGCCGCTGATCACAGCCCTCGGCGAGGCCGCGCAGGTGCTTCAGATTGTGGGAGGGAGGAGCGTAGCTCGTCAGAACAAGCAGGAGCGCTGAATAGGCCTGCTCGATTGACTGATGAAGCAGGAAAGCAGCCTCCTTAAGGTCGTCTTCTCGGACGCAGAAGCGGGCGGTCTTAAGGAAGACTTTCGCATGCGGCAGGCGCTCTTCAAGATAGTCGCCGGCAATCCGCAGGGCGTCTGCCGCTGTTCGTTGTTTCGGCTCGGCGAGCGGTTCATCGTCGAGTTCGTAGAGCGCGATGCCGTCACGACGTATGTCGACGAAGAAATACTGCCCTTCGTAGAGCGCTGTGTTCACCTCGCGTCTCGAATGGACAATCAGGCTGACGGGCGTCTGGATTTCCGGCAAATGCATCAGCCGGTCCTGCGCCTTGTGCCAGTAGGTGGCGAAGTCCGTGAGCTTCTTGTTGTTGACGATGATCAGCAGATCATAGTCGGACTTGTATCCCTTCTTCGTGTGCGGTTCGTCGACCCAGGTTCCGCGGGCGTAGGATCCGAAGAGAATGATCTTCAGGATGCGGCCGCGCTTCTTGAACTCGGCTGTTCCCTCCTTCAAGGCGTCCTCGAACTCCTCATGCAGCACCTCGACGATGCGCGCGAGCTCACGCTGCTTTCGATGCGGGAGATGATCGAGGCTGGTCTTCATCGGATGCGGTGGGTTCCTTGAGGTCATTGAGCATGAATAGCGCCGAATTCATAGAGTGCCTATAGCGCGAGAAATTTCAACAAAATGTTGCAACAAAATGCCGGGACAACCGCTGAATTCGCTCGAAGTTGGATTCGCTTCGGGGTTTTGCACCCCTGATCTCCAAGTCTCTCTCCGCTAAGGGCCGACCGCGAATCCAAGGGCACCATCCCAGCCGTTGCGCGAGTGAATCTACGCCGCGTGCCACCAGAATGAGCGAGCCTTTGAGCGAGACGGGGACATCACAACCACTCGTGTCGTCGACCATGACAAGTGAGTTTGGAAGCAGTGCGCAGCCATATCATTGCTCGCCGCCCGCTTTGACGGTTCCAGACGACATGGTCACCGCGGAGGAACCGAGCGTTACAGCGCTCAATGCCTCGCGCGGTTATGAAGTTACCTCACCAGATCCAAAACAACAGCACCCAGGGCAGCAGGGCGGCCGCGACCGCGCCGCTGCTCACTGCAGTCGCGACCACGCGCCGAGGCCCGGGGTTATATCGCCCCGCGATCTTCCAGACCAGGAGGAGGCTCCAGGCCGCGGCGACGGCAAGAGCCATCATCCTGATGTCGTTCGCCCAGGCAAGCGGGAAGCCGTCGGTCCTGAGCAGCGTGACCGTTTGGGCCGATAGGCCGAGGATCACGCCGCATGCCGCGAGCGGCAGGAGCCCGTGGACCATATGATGGAAGCGCTGCGCGCTCCACGGGCCGACGACCCGGGCCGCAAGCATGAGCGGCAGCAGGATCGCAACGCTGGCGACGGCAGCGGTGGCTGCGATGTAAAAGAGCAGCACGGCTCCGTCGAGCACGCTCAGCACGTCGTTATGTGCCGGATAATTGGTGAGCAACCACCATGGCAGACTCTGTTCGAGCGGCCAGGTTTCGCCGTTTCCGACGAGCCAGACGGCCGCCTTCTGTTTCAGCGCCACGAACCATGGCGACGACGCCCAATGGAAGGCGCCGACGGCGACACCCATGAGGCCCGGCACGATCAGCAGCGTGTCCCAGAGATTTGCGGTCTTCCCGCTGACCTCGACGATCTCCGAGCCCGGCGGACGCGCGGCAAGTTCGATCGCATTGCGGAATCCGGCGCAGCGCCCGCACATATGACAGGACGACGCGCTCTCCATCGTCCTGAGCGGCACCATGGGCGCGCAGGAAACGTTGAGCGTGCGGCCGAGCTGCGGCGGGCATTGGTCCCATTCGCGGTGGTCAACGCGATAATGGACGGGCGCGAGCTTCGCGAGCAGGCCGAAGACGCCGCTCACCGGGCAGAGATAACGGCACCAGACCCGGTGACCGCGACCATAGAGATAGCCGATGAGGATTGCGGCGGCCGTCGATCCGCCGAGGATCAGCAGTGCGGGCAGCGGATACTGATAGACGCTGACCAGCTGGCCGTAGACCGTCGTCAGCACGAAGGCGGCGAACGGCCAGCCCTGCCAGCGGATCCAGCGCGGGATCGCCCGGCCGCGGCCGCGCTTGCTCGCCATTTCCGTCAGCGCCCCTTCCGGACAGAAGATGCCGCACCAGAGCCGCCCGAAGAGCAGCATGCTGATGAGCACGCCCGGCCACCAGATGCCCCAGAAGACAAAGCGGGCAAAGAGCGAGACGTCGTTCCAGATATGCGCGGCATTGTCCGGCAGCGGCATCACCGCCGGTACGATCAGCAATACGGCGTAGATGAGGACGACGCCCCATTGCAATCGAAATACCGCCTTCTGGTGCAGGCGAAGCCAGTCGCCGACGGCGGCCAGCCTCGCGCTTGCCCCGCCGCGTGATGCCCGTGGCGGCGCGGTGTAGATCGTGATCGGTGTCATGCGGAAGCCTGTGCTACAGGTCTCGCCTGCCGCGCCTGCATCCGGAACGCAAAGATGATCCCGCTCCAGTAAAGAACCCAGGTCGCGACCGTGACCGCGTCGGGCATCGCCCGATAGCCGGTAAGGCCGGCGACGATCCCGCCAAGGCGCGTCATATCGTCGAGCAGGAAGGAGGTATCCCAGAGCGGTTCGGAATATGGCAGCAGACCGAGAGAAATGAGATAGCCGGTCCCGGTCACCAGCAGCGCGGAGGCGAGCAGAAGCAGCATTGCCTCGGTCAGGCGGAAGAACAGGCGCCAGGAGAGATAGCGTCCACCAAGCTGCAGCAGCCCGTAGGTCGCGCCCGCCGCAAGCACCGCAGACACGATGCCGACGGCGATCTGACCTCCGGTTCCGGCAGCGGAAGCAATGACGCCCTGCAAAAAGATCACCGTCTCGGCGCCCTCCCGCATCACGGCAATCGCCGCAACCGCGAAGATGCCCCAGAGATTGCCCCGGCGCAGGCTTTCGGAGAGGCCCTGCTCGAGATCCCGTTTCAGGGTGCGGCCGTGGCGGCGCATCCAGAACACCATCTGCACGATCAGGGCACAAGCGGCAAGGATGAGCGCTGCCTGGAACCAGTCCTGCCCTTCCGGCGGCAGGGCCGCGCTGAAGCGCATCAACACCACCGAGAGCAGGCCCGCACAGATGATACCCGCCGCGACCCCGCTCCACAGATAGCCCGTCGCGCCCCGTCCGGTTCCATTGTGACGGAGCCAGGCATGCAGGATGCCGACCACGAGCAGAGCCTCGATGCTTTCACGCCAGACGATGAAGAAGGTTTGTACGAACATGATCGGCCGTCTATTCCTGTGGGAGGAAGATGTCGAGCGGCGGAGCTTCCGTCGCGCGTATTATCAGTCTCAGTCCTGGCGCGCCACGATGACGCCCTGGCCCTTGTCCATGTGGAATTCGTCATAGAAGGGATATTCGCCTGGCGAGGCCTTGCGGATGACGACGAAGGATTCCGCACCCGGCGCCAGAACCTTCTCCTTGCGCAGGCGCAGGCTCTCGAACTCGGCCGGCGTTGTGCCGGTATTGCGCAGGATGATCTTGACCTCGGTTCCTGCGGGAATCTCGATCCGGGCAGGGTTGAGGACGCCGTCGTTCATTTCGAGGACGAAGCTCGCCGGGTCGCCGGCGTGCACCACGGCAGGTGCCGCGAGAAGCACGGCCAGCAGCATCGGGGTGAGTATGTTCGAGCGCATATTGTCTCCTTGCGCAGCGAAGCGGGGAACAGATGGTTCCCCGACGGCGCCGTATCGTCAGTAGGAACCCTTCTTGCCGGTACCGGCGAAGGTGAAGGTGTATTCGTTGGTGACGGGAGCGAACCAGGAAGCGACGCCGGTCTCCTTGTCGGTGTGGCGGCCGAAATGGCCCATCGGATCCTTGTCCGGCGGCGAGACGGTCAGCTTCAGCCGGTAATTGCCCATGCCGGCGATCTTCAGATTGTCACCGTAGTGCGGACCGTCGCTCGCGACCATCGGCATCATCCGGCCAGATACTGCTTCACCGGTGTCCACTTTCGTCAGTTCGTAGTCGACGACGAGATACGGTACCCACTCACCCTCGGCAAAGCCGTTCGGATTGTCGGCGAGCGCATGGATATCCGCTTCCAAATGGATGTCAGAATCGGCTGCGGGACGCATCATGCCCGGCGGGTCCATCTCGATCGGCTGCAGATAGACCGCGGCAATCTCGAGCCCGCCGCCGGACTGCGGCTCCCCGATCGGGTATTCCGCGGCTGTTACCGCCGATGCGGAGAGGAGAAGGAAGCCGGCGACTGCGCCGGATGTCCCGGCTCGGCGAAGATGTCTCATCATTGTCCCTTGTGTTCGTTCGACACTGTTGCGAATGACTTGCATTCGCCGTGACAATGAATACCATACTTAAATAGTCATCTTTGATCCAGCGCAAATCGGTAAAAAAGGTGAAGCCGCAACGCCCAATCCCCGCGACGTGTTGCCGCTGCCTGTTCGCGGATCCAAGACGTCCGGGAAACCGTCAACGCGCGGCCAGGGAAACAGCCTGTTTCAGAGACAGGACAAGCGTCATGGGCGGGCGCGGCGACGCAGCAAAGCCGTGGCGTTCGTAGAATGTCTTGGCCTCGTCTGAAAGGGCATGCACGAGAATGCCGCGAATGCCCATGATATGCGCCGCCTGGCCAGCGCGCAGTACGGCATCCTGGAGCAAAGCTACACCGAGGCCCCTTCCCTGCCACGCCCTGTCGACCGCCAGCCGGCCGAGAACAGACATCGGGTGGGATCCGGCATCTTACGGCGCAGCGACCCCGGGGCCTCACCAATCGCAAGTGCGCCGGACGAGAGGCTGTAATAGCCGAAGAAGACGCCGTGCTCACATACGACATAGATGCGGGACGCGCCGCTGATCTGATTGGCGCGGGCACGCCGTCGCAACCAGTCATCCAAGACATTGTAGCCGCTGTCGAAGAGATCGAGATTGTGTCATTCGACGAGCGGCGTCGGCGCCGACAGCATCACGACTGCCAGGGCTTCGGCGCATTCATCAGGCGCGCATACCCCTCGCCGCCCGGCGGTCGATCGAGTACGTCGAGATAATGCTGAAAGCTCTCGGCATCGACACGAACGAGCGTCCGGTCGAGGAGTGCATCTTCGGCAGCGCGGCGAGCGGCATCGATCATGAAGTCGGATCGCGTCTTGCCCTGCGCCCGGGCGGCCTGGTCGATAATGTCCGAAATATCCGTGCGGATCCGAAGCTGGACAGGCTTTGTGCGGGTTTCTGTTTGGTTTTTTGCGGTCACCGCCTTCACCTCGGCAATCATTTCATGTTGCGTAGATATACGTTGTATATCCGTAATTGCATATACGTGCCTCAGCACATCCTTTCGGGCTCCGGACTCCGCGGACATCGGAGTGACCGGCTCGCTATCTGGCGGACTGCAGGCCCTCCGCGAAGGCCATCATCAGTGGCCCGACACCCTTCGCGTCGTCGGAAACGACTGGCTCGGACAGGTAATAGCCGGGCGTACCATCCCGGTCGTGGCCCTCGAACCCTCCCAAGCCGGCGACACGAACAATGGTGGTTAAGCGGGTGACACCCTGCCCGTCGGCAACGAGACGGTTCGATAGAAGCGCCTCGAGTGACCGCCGTCCGGCAGCCGCCGCGGCCTTCGTCCATTCAGGCTCCATCAACCCTAAGCGTGCAGCACGCAGCAGCGCATAGGCAAACATCGCCGATGCCGAGCTTTCCTCGTAGTTGCCTTCAAGGGCCGGCGCGTCAAGAACCTGCATCCACAAAGCCGAGGGTCTCTGACGGGCAATGATCTCCTGCAGCAGAAGGCGCGTTGCGCGCCTGAGCGAAGCGGTCGCCTCGTCCGCGGGCAAGAGGGTCAGGGCATCGACCAGCGCCATAGCGAGCCACCCGACGGCGCGCGCCCATACCGCCGGCGACTTGCCGGTGACGGGATCGGCCCAGCCTTGTTTGCGGCTCTCGTCATAGCCGTGCACGTAAAGCCCACCGACTGTCGCCGTCAGCGCCAGTGCAGTGGAAAATTGCTGCAAGGCATCGGCGATCAGTCCGGACCTGCTCGTTACACGCCCGTATTCGATCTGAAACGGCAGGCCCATGTAGAGCCCGTCGAGCCAGACCTGATGCGGATAACGCTCCTTGTGCCAGTAATTGCCGGCGCGCAGACGCGGATGGCGCTCGAGCTGGCCCATCAGCTGGCTGGCGCCGGCAAGATAACGCGGCTCGCCGGTGACGGCGGCAAGATGAAGGAGCGCACGGCCCGGCAATATGTTGTCGATGTTGAACTCGTCGGGGTCATAGCCACTGAGGGTTCCGTCGGCGCGGACCTGCGGCCCGATGAGACGCAGGAGATGATCGCGCCAGCGGGCCTCGCCGGTCGCTTCGGACAGCAGGACGAGGCCGCGATAGATGCAGCCGTCCTCATAGCACCAGGCGCCGCCCTTGTAGGGTCGATAGCGTCGGCAATAGTCGTCGAAATAATCGCGCGGGTTCATGGAGCGTCCCTGACGGAGGGAATGGAAACGGAGGCGGAAGAAAGAAGCGCGGGATCGTCGCAGGAGATGTCGGCATGCTCCGCAACGATCCGCTCGTGTCGCATCGGCCGGACGTGATCGGCCATCACCGGCGGCGTGGCGACGGCCTCGGGCGCCGAGGAATGCAGGCGAAGACGACGGATGCGTACACCGCGGATCGGCGTCTCGGGGAGTCCGAGGAAGACGCCGGCGGCATGGGCGAGATGATGGACGTCGACGTCTTCGATGACCGGCGTGCCTGTGCCGACCGGCGCGGGCACACGTGATTGCACCCACCCCTCGTGGCCGTCGGCATCGCAATGATAATGGGCATTGGCGGAGATCGCCGTCAGCACACGCTCCATCCGGACCCGGCGCATCGCCACGCGCGAGATGGCCCCTCCCCGACCGCGCCGGGTCTTCAGCCTGAGTCCCCGATCGGTGCCCAGCATCTCGCTGTCCTCTATGGTGACGTCGTGGACGCCACCGGACATTTCCGAACCGATGACGAGGCCGCCATGGCCACGCTCCATGAGGCAATGACGCACCCTGACACCGCGTGTCTCGGACAGGTGGTCGGCCTCGCCGGACGGGCCGCGCTTGCCGGCCTTGACGGCGATACAGTCGTCACCGACCGAGAAGCGCACGCCTTCGATCCTCACGTCGCGGCAACTCTCCGGATTGAAGCCGTCGGTATTGGGGCTGTCAGGCGGAGCCTCGATCGAGAGACCCGCTGCGACCAACCCGTCGCAGCCCTGCGGGTGCACGGTCCAGGAGGCCGCATTGCGAATGGTGAAGCCGAGAAGCGCGACGTTGCGGCAGCGGATGAGGTGCAGGCCGCGCGGCCGCCGCGCGCCCTCACGGCTCTCCTTGGCCCAGGTCCACCAGTCCCCGGCATCGCCCGAGCCGTCGATCACGCCGGCGCCCTCGATGGTGAGCCGCTCGGCGTCGACGGCATGGAGCGGTGCGGCGAAACAGGCATCCGGCAGCCCTTCCCAGCTCCCGAGCATGTGCCCCGTACCGTCGCGTGCCGGCAGGATCGGCCAGCCGGTGCGGAGCGCCGGCCCGCGCAATACCGCACCTTTCGCCAGGTGCAGCGTGACGCCGGAAGCAAGCCGCAGCGGCAGTGCCGTCCAGAGACCGGCCGCAAGTCTCAGCGTGCCGCCCTCCGGAACCGCTCGAACCGCCCTGGCCAGCGCCTCGGCATTGTGCCGCGCACTGTCGATGTCGGCCAGATCGGTTCCCTCCACCAGCCCGAACTCCGCCGCCTCGACGAGCGCGGTGCAGGGCCTCGTTCTGAATTCGAAAGGCTCCAACCCGTCCGCCTGGAACCAGTAATCTGTCCCGGGCGACAGGTCGTTGAGGAGCATTACGGCACGATCGGCCAGACCGGTACGCACCTCCTCGGGTCGCGCAACCGGGGTCAGGCGGAAGGCCAAAGGCCGCGGCAGGTGGTAAAGGGCGCCGGGCACAGGCAGTCGTATGGCCGCGATCCGGGCGGAGATCGCAACTGCGATAGGTCGGGTCATGATTTCCGTCTCGTGGGTGATCCGCCGCCCCTTACGGGAGCGGCGGCCTTCATCGGTTCTCAGTCGAATTTGGCGAGTACGTCGTTGCTGCCGTCGATAATCTGTTCCGCGGCGGCTTTTGCATCCAGCTCGCCGTAGGCATATTCCTCGAGCGTATCCAGGAAGACGGAGCGGATCTCGGGGTTCTCATTGAACGGTGAGACGGACGGGCCGGAGGCTGCCATCACCATCGCGTTTGCCTCGCACACCTCAGGCTCGCCGGTCTGTCCAAGCCTCGCGGTGGCGGCTTTAGATGCGGGAATGCCCCGCGTCGTGCCGAGCGCATCGATGCCTTCCGGCTCGTTCAGCAGGCAATTTACAATCTGGGCGGCCGCCTCCTGGTTGTTCGAATGCTTCGAAATTGAAAATACCATGGAAGGCTTGCGGTAGACGCCGGCGGTCACGGCGCCGTCAATCTTGAGGATGCCGGCCGGCTTCAGCACCTGGCCTTCTTTCAGCGGATGAGCGTACTTGCCGAAAGTCGAGTCCCATTCATAGGAACCAGCGATCTTGCCCTCCGCCCATTCCGGCTTTTCGAACAGGTTGACATTGCCGTCGGCCGCCTCCTCCTTCTGCGACCGCATTACGCCGTCCTCAACCAGCTTGCCGAGGAATGTGATGCCGTCGGCCAGTTCGTCAGCCGTCCAGGCCACGCGGTTGGTTTTCGGATCGACCATGTCCTTGCCGGTCTTCTGCACGACGACCAGCGTTGTGACGAGTTGAGCCGTCTCCTTCACCGCGTTGAAGGTGTAGTAGTCCTTGCCGAGCTTTTCCTTGATCGTCTTGGTCGCGGCGAACAGCTCTTCCCAGGATTTCGGTACGGCGACGCCGGCCTTTTCGAAAGTCGTCGTATTGAAGAGAAACACGCGGCCCGTTGTCGACACAGACAGGCCCTGCAGCACACCGTTCATCGAGCCGGAGGCGAGATCAGCCTCGCTCCAGTTCGACAGATCGATCGCCTTCAGCGTCCTCAGATCGGCGAACCCGTCGCCATTCCTGGAGAACAGCGGCAGCCATGGCCAGTTGACCTGGACGATGTCGGCCTCGGTCTGGCCGGCCATCTGTGTCGTGAGCTTTTCGAGATATCCGTCGAAACCTGTAAACTCGCCCTTGACGGTATGACCGTGCTTGGCGCCGCAGGCCTCCAGCGCCTTCTGTGTCGCGACATGGCGACTTTCTCCGCCCCACCACGACATACGCAGCTCGGCAGCCGGCACGGCGGATGCAAACCCGATGACGCCGAGCGCGGTGCCGGCGAGAATGTTGGATATCCGTCCTTTGGTCATGCTTCTCCTCCTCTTGGTGTCTCGGGCGCAACGCTGCCTCCTCGCAGCGAAATGTTGCGCCCGTCGGTCTTGTCGAAAACATGCAGGGATGAGAGCTCCGGCCGAAGTGCGATCCGGTCGCCGGTCCCGAGCGCCTCGAATTCCGCGGCACTGACCACCGCGACGATGCGTTGCCCTTCCAGATCGGCGTGCAGGTTGACCTCATGGCCCATGAACTCGGCGCTCGTCAGCCGCGCCTCGACCCCCGGACCGGTGCCGGCGAGCGCCAGGTGCTGCGGCCGAATGCCGAGCACGGCCGCGTCGGGTCGCGCCGCCAGGCGGCCGGCCACTACCTCACCGAGGCGAAGGCGCTGGCCGCCGATGACGAAGTCGGTGCCGTCGAGCGCTCCGTCGACGAGGTTCATTTCCGGGCTGCCGATGAAGCCGGCGACGAACAGATTGGCGGGCGCGTTGTAGAGTTCCTTCGGCGTCGCCACCTGCATGATACGGCCCGCCTGCATGACACAGATGCGGTCGCCCATCGTCATCGCCTCGGTCTGGTCATGGGTGACATAGACCACGGTCGACGACAGCCCATCGGCTTTCAGCTGGCGGTGCAGGTCGGTGATCCGCACCCGCATCGAGGCACGCAGCTTGGCGTCGAGATTGGAGAGCGGCTCGTCGAACAGAAAGACGCCCGGTTTCTTGATCAGCGCGCGGCCGAGCGCCACGCGCTGCGCCTGACCGCCCGAGAGCTGCTTCGGCAGCCGGTCGAGCAGCGGCTCGATTTCGAGAATGCGTGCGACATTGTCGATCGCCGCCGCGATCTCGGCCTTGGGCGTACCGGCGATCCTGAGCCCGAAGGCGAGATTGCCGCGCACCTTCATGTGCGGATAGAGCGCATAGTTCTGGAACACCATGGCGATCGATCGCCGGCTCGGCGGCAGGTCGTTGACCCGCTGTTCGCCAATGACGATCTCGCCGCCGCTGATTTCCTCGAGGCCGGCGATCATGCGCAGGGTCGTCGACTTGGCGCAGCCGGACGGCCCGACCAGCACCATGAACTCGCCGTCGGCTATGTCGAGATCGATGCCGTGCACCGCCTTCACGGTGCCGCCGTAGATTTTTTCGAGATTCCTCAAGTGAACGCGTGCCATGTCAGCCTTTCCTGCTCCCGGCGGAAATGCCCTCGATGAAATACCGCTGGGCGACGAAGAACACGACGAGTGCCGGCGTGATGGTGAGCACCGACATCGCGAGGATGCGGTTCCATTCAAAGGCCTCGGTGGTGTCGATGGAGAGTTTGAGCGCCAGGCTCACCGGGTACTTGTCGACGGAGGAGATGTAGATGAGCGGCCCGAGGAAGTCGTTCATGGTCCACATGAACTGGAACAGGCACACCGAGATCAGCGCCGGCGCCAGCATCGGCACGACGATGTATACGAGCGTCTGCAGGCTGTTGGCACCGTCGACCCGTGCCGCCTCCTCCATGTCGCGCGGCAGCGAGCGCAGGAACTGCACCAGCATGAAGACGAAGAAGGCGTCACCCGCGAGCGCCGAGGGCACCCAGAGGGGCAGGAAACTATCCAGCCAGCCGAGGTCGCGAAACAAAATGTATTGCGGAATGCGCGTCACGACGTTGGGCAGGAGCAGGATCGCGATCACCGACGAAAACAGGACCTTCTTCAGCGGGAAGTCGAACCGGGCGAACGCGTAGGCCGCGAACGTGCAGGAGATCGCCGTGCCGATTACCTTGGGCAGGATGATGAGGAAGGAATTCCAGAAGAACCGGCCGAAGGTGTAGGGCGTCGAGGTCTGCCAGCCCTTGATATAGCCGTCGAGCGTCGGGTGTTCGGGAATGAAGCCGGCCCCCGCGAATATCTCAGAATTGGTCTTGAAGCTCGCGCCGATCAGCCAGATCAGCGGATAGAGCATGACGAAGCCGACCGCGAGGAGCAGGCCGTAGCGGATCACGGTCGAAATCGTCTCCAAGCGGGCGCGTCTCGCCGCCGCCTTCGCGTTGAGGCCGCCAAGATCGGTGGTGGTGGCGTGGATCTCGGTCATCTCTCAGTTCCTCTTGTCGCCGGCGTAGTAGACCCACTTCTTCGACGACCAGAAGGCGAGAAGCGTGAGCGCCATGATGATGAGAAACAGGACCCAGGCGATCGCCGAGGCATAGCCCATGTTGAACTTCTTGAAGGCTTCTTCGTAGATGTAGAGCGGCAGCAGATAGGTCGACTTGAGCGGCCCGCCCTGGGTGATGATGTAGGGGCCGTTGAACTCCTGGAAGGCCTGGACCATTTGCATGATCAGGTTGAAGAAGATCACCGGCGTCAAAAGCGGTAGCGTGATGAAGACAAAGCTCGTCACCTTGCCGGCACCGTCGATCGCCGCCGCTTCGTAGAGGGACTTGTCAATCGATTGCAGCGCGGCGAGAAAGATCACCATGGCCGAGCCGAACTGCCAGCAGCGCAGGAGCGTGATGGTGAACAGCGCGTTGGTCGGGTCGCCGAACCAGTCGACCGGCGCGAAACCGATCGTCGCCAGCGCCATATTGACCAGCCCCTCGGTGGAGAACAGGTAGCGCCACAGCACCGCGATCGCGATCGAGCCGCCGAGGATCGACGGCACGTAGAAGGCGGTGCGGAAGAGGTTGATCGCCTTCAGCCTGTAGTTCAGGATCGCCGCGATGAAGAGCGCGAAGGCGAGCTTCAGCGGCACCGTGATGAAGACGTAGAGCAGCGTGACGTTGAGCGACTTGATGAAGGTCCGGTCGCGGGTGAACAGCCGCTCGTAATTGGCAAGCGCCGTCCATTTCGGACTGTTCATCAGGTCGTAGCTGGTGAAGCTCAGGTAGAGCGACGACAGGAACGGAATAGCCGTGAAAACCAGAAGACCGAGGACGTAGGGTGCCAAATAGGCGAGGCCGAGAAGGCGCTGGTTCTTCACGCGTGCGCCCCCTTGCAACAGTGGCTCAACCAATGACCCGCGACGGCGCGAATAGATGCGGTTTCGTACAAGTCAAGCTCCCGGATCGTATTGGGTGAGGATGCGCGGCGCACCGCCTCGACCCCATTTCCGATCTCCTCCCGAGACAATTCGGTTTGCCTCTGCCGTGTGTGGGGTGACATAATCGTATTTCCCTCGCTGAATGAATAAACAAAGGCGAAAAAAAGATGGACGAAATCGAAGGCGGTATCCTCTCCCGTATTCCGCCCTCGGCGCTGACCTTAAACCTGACGCGGGCGACGATCCGCATGGAGCATTCGCAGACCTGGCGCATCGACAAGACGAATTCGGTCGACGATCTGGTGATCGGGCTCACCGGACGCGGCCATTATCTCATCGACGGCGAGCCCCGCACGATCGAGCCGGGCGAAGCCATGCTGATCCGTCGTGGCCAGCGCTTTCAGGGCTGGAACGGGGATGCCGCCACCTATCTCGGCATCGCCCAGCATTTCACGCTCGACATCTACGGCCGCCACGACCTGCTGGCACAAATGGAACTCCGGCCGAAGGTGCCGCTCAGCCGCTGGAACCTGCTCGAACCGCTGGTGCGCCAGTACCGCCAGACGGCGCCGCCGTCCTCGGTCACGCTCGGCCAGCACCACCTGTTCATGTATATCCTGATTGCCTTCATCGAGGATGCCTTCATGGGCTGGCGTGACCGTGCCGCCTACCAGCCGGAAGGCGCCGATGCGCTCGATCTCGCCGTCATGAAGGCCGCGACCATGATCGCCGCCAATCCTCTCGACCCGGACATTGCGGAAAGGGCTGTCGCCGGATCGGCCTTCAACCGCGATTATTTCCTGCGCGAATTCAAGAAGCGCGTCGGCCGGACGCCACGCAAGTACCAGGAAGTGCAGCGCATGGAGCGCGCCATGCATTTTCTCGAGGCGGGTCTTCCCGTGGCGAGTGCCGCAGCGGAAGTCGGCTATGCCGATCCCTACTATTTCTCGCGCATGTTCCGCCGCATCACCGGCTTAAGTCCCCGGGACCACGTGCGTTGCGTTCGCCAGAGCCGGCACGGTGGATTGATGCGGTTTGACGAACCGGAGCAGGCCGAGGCGTTGGCGCAGGCGTTCTCAGGCAAGAGAAGGGGCGCGGGCTCGTTGCCGAGGACGACGCATTTTCCTTCGACTTGAAGGCGTTTCAACCGGGGTCAGACGGGCGGTCAGGTTGCCCGTCCGGCCGTCCCGCCTCGTGCATCGGCGTCGAAGATGCCGTCCCTCACAACGAAGACAGGAACGCCTCGGTCCGGCAGATCTCCACCTGCACGGACAAGCGTTCGCCGAGCACTTCGAGCGATGCATCATGGGTCTCGTCGGCACCGCTGCAGACGGCGTCCGAGAGGACCACGACATGGTAGCCGAGGTCGACAGCACCGAGGACGGCTGCGAGCACGCAGACATCCGTCTCGCCGCCCGTCACGACGAGGTTCGATACCCGCTCTCCCTTCAACATCCAGTCGAGGCTGCCGTCAAACCAGGGGGAGTACGTCGCCTTGTCGAAAATGCGGGCGGGCGGTACGAGCCGGCGCAGCTCCGGCACGAGATCGAGGAGCTCCGGCTCCAGATGCTCTCCCGTCATCATCGGCCATTTCTCGTAGTAGCTCCGCCACATGCCCCAGATCTCGTCGGGTCGCCGCGGTGGGATGAACCGGGTGAAGATCGTCTTGTCGCTCAACCGTTCGGCCACCTCGACGACCGTGTCGGCGACCTGCGCCATCCACGGCACGTGCCAGGGCGTCGGCTGTTTGAACATCTCCTGCATGTCGATGCAAAGGTGGACGAAGGCGCCGTTGCTCATCAGGCAATCCTCTCTTGATGCCCACTCGAACCGGCTCACGGCCCCTCCTGTTCCCTCCTCCGGCACGCAGGCGCGAGTTCGGCCGTTCAGAGGCGCGGAGCGTAATCCCGACCGGGATCGATGCTGGCCGGGCGGCCTTCGAGAAAGAGTTCGCCAATACGGGGGGCGGAGCGGGAAACGACTCTGCCGCCCTTGACGACGAGGAGCCGCGTCGGCTTGAGCCGCAGGGCTTCCACGACATCCGCGGCCTGCAACACGACGAGATCGGCCTTGCAGCCGACCGAAAGCCCGTAGCCGTCGAGGCCCATGGTCCTCGCCGAATTGACGGTCAGTGCCTCGTAGATCCGCCTTTTGTCCTCGACGCCGCCCATCTGCGCCACATGAATCGCCATGTGGCCGACCTCGAGCATGTCGGCCGAGCCCATCGCATACCACGGGTCCATCATGCAGTCCTGCCCGAAGGAGACGTTGAGGCCCGCCGCCATGAGTTCGCGTACGCGCGTCATGCCGCGGCGCTTCGGATAGGTGTCGTGGCGACCCTGCAGCATGATGTTGATCAGCGGGTTGGGGATGACGTTGATCTCGGCCTCTGCCATCAGCGGCATGAGCTTGGAGACGTAATAGTTGTCCATCGAGTGCATTGAGGTGAGATGCGAGCCAGCGACACGTCCCTGCAGCCCGTGGCGCACGGTCTCCGCCACCAGCGTCTCGATGTGGCGCGACATCGGATCGTCCGTCTCGTCGCAATGGATGTCGACGGGAAGGTCGCGCTCGGCAGCGATCCGGCAGAGCGCCTCGAGCGAGCGCCGGCCATCCTCCATGGTCCGCTCGAAATGCGGGATGCCGCCGACGATGTCGAGGCCCATGTCGAGGGCGCGTTCGAGTGATTTCTCTCCCTCGGCCGCGCGATAGTATCCATCCTGCGGAAAGGCGACGAGCTGCAGCTCGATATAGGGTCTCACCCGCTCCCTCACCTCGATCAGCGCTTCGGCCGTTATCAGCCGCGGGTCGGAGGTGTCGACGTGGCTGCGGATGAAAAGAAGGCCCTGGGTGACGGCGAGGTCGCAGTAGCGCAGCGCCCGTTCGACCAGCGCCTCCTTCGTCAGCCGCGGCCGCAGCTCGCCCCAAAGGGCGATGCCTTCGAGAAGCGTGCCGGAGACGTTCATGCGCGGCAGGCCGAGCGAGAGCGTCGCGTCCATATGAAAATGCGGATCGCAGAACGGCGGGCTGGCAAGGCGTCCCGTTGCGTCGAACGTCTCACCGGCGGTCGCGTCGATGCGTTTTTCGATCGCTGCGATCCTGCCGCCGGCAAGCCCGATGTCGAAGCCGGAACGGCCGTCGGGCAGGTTGGCGTTGCGGATGATCAGATCGAACATGGCGAGCCTCGTCGTCGGGGAACATGCCGGAGAGCGGGCTCCGATGTCCCGGACAGACTATACCGATTCATCCGGAAAAGCTGGTGAGGAAAGAAGGCGAGCGCCGCCTTCTTGCGGAACCATACGGCGCGCCGAGCTCAGCCCTTGACGCCGGACGAGATCATGATCGCCTCGGTTACCCGGCGCTGGAAGAGAACATAGGCGAGAATGACGGGCAGTGCGGCGAGCATGGCTACCGCCATCAGACGGGCATAGGCGACACCGAAAGCGTCGTTCACCTGGGTGATGCCGACGGGGATTGTCATCATGTCTTCGGATGTGACGACGAGGAAAGGCCAGAGGAAGGCGTTCCACACCGTGATGAATGTGACGATTGCCATGGCGGTGGTGATGCCCCAGTTGAGCGGCAGATAAATCCGAAACAGAATGGTGAATTCTCCGCCGCCGTCGAGCACCACCGCCTCGCGCATCTCCTTCGGCACACTGTCGAAGAACTGCTTGTAGACGATGATGACGATCGGCGTGATGAGCTGCGGCAGGATGATCCCGGCCCAGGTATTGATGAGGTTGAGGTTGTTCATCAGAATGAACTGATTGACGAGAAGCGCCTGCGTCGGAACCATGAAACTTGCAAGGACCACGCCGTAAAGCAGGCGGCGTCCGGGAAACCGGATCTGCGACAGCGCGTAGGCGCAGAGCATTGAGATGACGAGGACGGTGACCGTGACGATCACTGCGGTTCCGACCGAGTTGAAATACCAGACCATCAACCGGGTATTGAAGATGGCGTCGACATAGGCCGACAGCCGGAACTCGTCCGGAAGGAGGGAGGCATTGCCGACGACGTTTTCCTCCGAGCGCAGCGAGGTCACGAAGCTCCAGTAGAGCGGAAAGATCCAGACGAGCGCGGCGGAGAAGGTGAAGATCGTCAGGACGAGGTTTTCGAGACGTCTGGCGGCACTCATGCTCCCCTCCGAATGCGCAGAAGCTGGTATTGCAGAACGGAAACGACGGCGATCAGCATGAAGAGCACGGTCGCGACCGCCGAGGCATAGCCTCCGTGGTTCATCTGGAACGCCTCACGGTAGACCTTCAGCAGGAGAACATAGGAGGAGTTGAACGGCCCGCCGCCGCTTAGGAGGTAGATCTGGTCGAAGATCTTGAGCTGCAGGATGAGCTGGAGCGTGAGCACAAGCGCCGTGACCGGCCAGAGCAGCGGCCAGGTTACCCGCCGGAACCGCTGAAAACGTGTCGCGCCGTCGAGCGCGGCCGCCTCGTAGAGTTCCTGGGGGATGTTGCGGAGCCCGGCGATGAAGAGCAGGACGTTGAAGCCATTCGTCCACCAGATCGTGACGAGGGCAACCATCGGCATTACCCAGTAAGGGTTCTTGAAGACCGCGACGGGCTTGCCGGAGACGAGCGCGATCAGCGGCTGCAGGATACCGAACTGGAGGTCCAGCATCCAGGCCCAGATTTCCGTCACCACCGACACCGGGAGCACGTACGGCAGGAAGAAGAGACTGAGCGCCAGCGTCTGCGCCACGCCCTTGAGGCGACTGACCGCAAGCGCGATCAGGAGTGCAATCACCGTCGTCGGCACGACTGTCAGAAGCACGAAATAGCCGTTGTTCTTCAAGGAGGTGACGAAGAGACGGTCGCCGATAAGGCGGATGTAGTTGTCCACCCCGACCCAGTTCCCCTCTCCGACGAGCGGCGCATCGGTGAAACTCATCCGGATCATCTCGATCATCGGGTAGAGAAAGAAAGTCGAGAAGACCACGATGAACGGCGCCACCATCGTCAGCGCGATCAGCGACTTCTTTTTCCGATTCTCGATCATCGCCATGGCTGGGCCTCCGATACGTGCGGAAAACAAGCCGCCCTCCGGCGAGGGGAACTCCGGAGGGCGGCCGGGATCACTGCAGCTTGTCCTGCAGGTCCGCCTTGATCTGCTCCACGGCGTCGGCACCGCTCATATAGCCCTGGATCGCCGGGGCGATGATGTTGAGCGCCGCGTCATAGGCCGGCGATGCGACGCCCGTGATCGTCGTCTTGGGATCGAAGACCGCCGCTTCCGCCAGCGAAGCATAGGTGGCGTTCGGCTCCATCGCCTTGTATTCGTCGCTCGTCGTCACCGCCTTGTAGGCTGGGATGTGACCGGCATCGGCCCAGCCGATCGCATGCTTTTCCATCCAGCCGATTACCGTCATCACGGCTGCGCGCTTCTCCCCGGAGATCGTCTTGTCGCCCTCGTTCGGGATCGCAAACGCGTGGGAATCGGCCCAGGTCGCGCGCTTGCCCAAGAGGGCCGGCACCTCGACCGCACCCCACTTGAAGCCGAGCTTGCCGCTCTTTTCGAGATCCTTGAAGGTCGGAACCTCCCATACGCCGTTCAGCTGGAAGGCGGACTTGCCGGCGGAAAACAGCGCGACGGAGGCCTCGTATTCCGCCTGTTCAGGCGCCCAGCCGTTCTCCCGCCACTTCGACATGATGTCGATCGCTTTGGCAGCCTTTTCGGCATTGTCGCCGGAAAGCACTTCGCCGTTCGTCACGAACTCACCGCCCTGCTGGGAAAGAAGCGTGTAGAAGACGCGCCAGACCCCGCCTTCGCCGCCAGTCTGGTAGGTGACGGGCGTCTCGACCCCTTTCTCCTTCGCCCATGCGAGCGCTGCATCGAAGTCCTCGATCGAGTTGATGCCCGTCAGCTTGCCATTGGCGTCGAGGTAGGGCGAGCCTTCGAGCAGATCGGCATTGTAGTAGAGGATCAGCGCGTGGATATCGAAGGGCACGGCGTAGAGCTTGCCGTCCTTCGTCGCCGCGTCGATCGGTGCCTCGAAGAAGTCGCTTCTTTTCAGCTCGGCTGTCGCGAGGTCCTCGTTGGTGATTTCGCTGAGAACGTTTTCCTCGAGGCCAAGCGGCGCGCGCGACAGATGATAGGTCATGACGTCGGGGCCTTCCCCGACGGCGGAGGCGGTTCTCACCTTGGTATAGAAGGGCACGCCCCATTCGAGCGTCGTGCCCTGGATCTGAATGTCGGGATGTTCCTTGTTGAAGCCGTCGATCAGCGCCTTCATGCGGACACCGTCGCCGCCCGACAGGAAATCCCACCAGATGACGGTTTCCTTTGCGAGCGCCGGCATGGCGCCCAGGGTCAGTGCGGTACCCAGCAGCAATGTCTTGAACAGTCGCATCGTCATTCCTCCCGGTTTTAGTCGCCGTCATCCCGCGCTCGGGATGATCTCGCGAAATGCGAAAGGCGCCTCCCTGCGCCTAGCGCAATCTTTTCCCTTCCTTGTCGAAGACCAGCACGTTCTGCGCTGCCGCCGAAACGGCGACCGCCCTGCCGTCCAGGCGCTCGCGCGATCCCTGCCGCTGGACGATGAGCTCCCGCCCGCTCGCCGTGCGCGTGTAGAGATAGGAGATGTCGCCGAGCTCCTCGGCCACCTCGACGGTGACGGGCAGCCCGCCCTCGCCGATCGCCAGGTGTTCCGGCCGTATGCCGATCTCGACGGCATGACCCTCCGGCAATGGCTTTGCCATACGCGCGACGAACCGGTGCTCGCTCCCCTCGACGGCAACGACGGCGCCCTCAGGCGCCCGGCCGACCACGGTCGCGGGCAGGAAGTTCATCGAGGGCGAGCCGATGAAGCCCGCGACGAAACGGTTCTCCGGCTCGTCATAGAGTTCGAGCGGGGCGCCCGCCTGCTGGAGCACGCCGGCCTTCAGCACGAAGATCCGGTCGGCAAGCGTCATCGCTTCCACCTGATCATGGGTGACGTAGATCATCGTCGCGCCGAGCTTGCGGTGAAGACGTGTGAGTTCGAGGCGCATCTGCACGCGCAGTTCGGCGTCGAGGTTGGACAGCGGTTCGTCGAACAGGAAGACCTTCGGCTGCCGCACGATGGCGCGGCCGATGGCGACGCGCTGCCTCTGCCCGCCGGAAAGCTGCGACGGTTTCTTTTCGAGGTGCTCCTCGAGTTGCAGGATGCGGGCTGCCTCGCCAACACGCTCGGCGACTTCCGCCTTCGGCCGGCGCGCGAGTCTCAGGCTGAAAGCCATGTTCTCGAAGACCGTCAGATGCGGATAGAGGGCGTAGTTCTGAAACACCATGGCAACGCCGCGATCGGCCGGCTCGACGGCGGTCACCTCGCGGCCGTCGATGAAGATCTGCCCGCCGCTCGTCTCCTCGAGCCCGGCGATCATGCGCAGCAGCGTCGACTTTCCGCAGCCGGACGGACCGACGAAGACCGCGAAGCTTCCCGTCGGGATGTCCATCGAGACGTCCCGTATGGCGCGGAACGATGCGAAGGACTTGGCGACGTTTGCGAGACGGACACCCATCCCGCCCTCACCGGACCTTCAGGCGGAGAACGTGGTAGGAGAGCGCCGGCAGCGAGCCCTTCAGCGCCCCGTCCTCGACGCCGACGCCGGAACCCGGAACCGGTGCGACGCGATCCGGGTGGTCCGGCCCGTTGCCCGTGCGCAGGTCATGACCCGCCATGGTGAGATGCAGGAGAAGCTCCGGCGCGGCAAAACCGGTGAGGCCGAGGTCGAGCTCTGCGGCGTCGCTCAGATGCCTGTTCAGGATGAAGAGAGTGACGATCCCCTCCTCCTCGTCGTGGACACCCGCCACGTCGAGGTACTTCACGTCGTCGGCGGCACGGCAGTCGTAGGTCGGGCAGTCGACCGCCACGTTCAGCGCAGTGCCCCGTCCATAGAGCGAGGCGAACTGGTAAGGGTAGTAGATCGTCTGGCGCCAGGCGGGGCCGTTCTTTTCGGCGCGGATCGGCGCGATCACGTTGACGAGCTGGGCGATGCAGGCGATCCGCACCCGGTCGGACCGGCGGATGAACTCGTTGAGCAAGCCGGCAACGAAGAGTGCGTCCTCGAAATTGTAGGTCTCCTCGAGCAGAGCCGGCGCCTCCGGCCAGTCCCAGCCCTTGATCCGCCGGCCGTCCTCCTCGCGGATGTGATACCAGACGTTCCATTCGTCGAAGCAGATCCGCACATCGTTCTTCGCGCGCTTCTTCGCCTTCACGTAGTCGATGACACCGGCGATCGTCCCGATGTAGCGGCCGGTCTCCTCGATCTTGCCGAAATAATTCAGCGTGTCGCCGCTGTTATTGCCGAAGTATTTGTGCAGCGAGATGTATTCGACGTTCTCGTAGCATTCCTCCAGCACCTCGCGCTCCCATTCGGGGTAGGTCGGCATGCGGTCGTTGGAGCTGCCGCAGACCACCGTCTCGATGGTCGCGTCGAAGGCCTTGAAGGCTTTGGCCGTCTCGTTGGCGAGCCGGCCGTATTCGACGGCGGTCTTGTGGCCGATCTGCCAGGGTCCGTCCATTTCGTTGCCGAGGCACCACATCCTGACACCGTGCGGCGCGGTCGCGCCGTGGCTACGACGAAGGTCGCTCAGCGTCGTCCCGCCCGGGAAGTTCACGTATTCGAGGAAGTTTCGCGCGTCATCGAGGCCGCGGGAGCCGAGATTGACGGCAAGCATCATCTCTATGCCGGCCATCTTCGCCCATTCGGCGAACTCATTGATGCCGACCTGGTTCGTTTCCTTCGACCGCCAGGCAAGGTCGAGGCGTACCGGTCGCTGGTCGCGCGGGCCGATGCCGTCTTCCCATCGGTAGGCGGAAACGAAGTTACCGCCCGGATAGCGGATCGCGGGAATCTTCAGATCCTGAACGAATTTCAGCACGTCCTTGCGAAAGCCGTTTTCGTCTGCCTGCGGGTGCCCGGGCTCGTAGATGCCGCCGTAGATGGCACGGCCCATGTGTTCGATGAAGGCGGAATAGAGCCGGTCGTCGATCGGGCCGATCCGGAAGTCACGATGGACGGAGACGCGCACTTTCATAGGCTTCCTCCCGCATGATTTTCTATATCACTATTTTTGATATAGACCGTATTTTTTAATATTCATGCAGGGAGTGATTGAAGCTGTCAACCGGAAAAATCACACTTTTGCCAGCCGGGTCATCGTGTCAGTCGGCGACGCGCAATCTGAGCACGATGTCCTGATCGTAATTGCCGAAACCACGGCCGAAGATGTTCAGACCGCCGGGATGCTTGGCGTCAGCCTTCACCTCGATCCTCAGACGGATCGAGCGATGGGCCGAGAGATCAAGATCTTTCAGAGCGATATCGGAGATCTTCGTGCCGTCGACGAAGGTTCCGTCATTGGTGATCCGCCACGTCTTCAGCATGCCGTACTGCGAGCCGGAAAGCTTCCACCAGTCGGGCGTGTAGGTGCCGCGCTTGTCGCCGAAATCGCCAGGCGAGGTCCAGACGCCGATCTCGATGCCGTTGACGCTGAGCGTGATGTCGGAGGGCCAGTTGCTGTGCGTGCCGGGAACTTCCGAGCTCACCTCCATGGCAAAGGACATCTCGCGGACGGCGCGGCCCTGGATCTTGGCATTGTTGGGAAACTGGTATTCCACGTAGCCGGAGGTGAACCAGAGGAGCGCCGCCTTCATGCGGTCGGGATCCATGAAGGTCTCCGGCACGTCGAGAAGCCCGATGATGCCTTCCGGCGAGCAGATGCCGCACGGGCCCGTGACCGAACTCTGGGTATAGAGACCGAGCGGCATCGCGACGGTTATATCTTTGCTTTCGCTCGCCTTCTCCGCCTTGTGAAAAGATACGATCAGCTCGTCGCAGGTGGCGAAACACACCTTCTGACTACCCTTGCGTCCCTTGCGTGCTTCGGTCCGCAAAAGGCCCGCCTCCTCGAGCAGCGCCACGCTTGTCGACACCGTCGATTGCGGGAGCTCCAGCCTCTCGGCGATCTCGTTGACATTAAGGCCGTTCGCCTCGTGCAGGAGCTTCAGGATCTGGACCCGCACGAGCGAGGCTGCCGCCTTCAGCACGTCGAATTCCTTCTCCGCATCGATCAGGAGAAAATTGGGTGTCATGCGTTCATCCAGACAAACCGGGTCTATATCACGATTTCCGATGTAAAAGATCGCGCCCGGAAAGTCCATGTCGAACGAAAGCCGGCGAGCACTTTCATGCTCGCCGGCGTGTACTGTTCGTTTGACTGCGGAGGATCAACCGCCGAAGCCGAAGCCCGGAGGCATGTCGGTCAGCTCGACGCCGAAGGGCTTCAGGCTGTTCAGGATCCAGGTCTGGTTGTTGCCAATGCGGCGATTGTATTCCGCCCAGGCCGAGACGAAGCTCTTGAACGTTTCGTCGGCACCGTAATTGAGCGCGATGACGGACGGGGTGGAAAGGACGGGCGTCGGTACCTTGACGTTGCCCACCGCGGGCGCCTTCTTGGCGATAACGAGCCCGTTCAGCATCGTGTTCACCAGGCCCTCAGCCTTGCCCGTCGTCACGGCGACGATCGCTTCATCGCGGGTCTTGAAGCGCAGGATGTTCGCCTTCGGAAGATACTGGGTGGCCATCAGGTCCTGGGCGGAGCCGAGGTCGACGGCGAAGGTGTATTTCGGGTCGTTCAGCTCGTTCCACGACTTGCCGGCGAGCTCGTCGTTGGCCGAGACGAGGACGAAACTGTTATAGTAGGTCGGATCGGAGAAGGAGACCGACATGGCGCGGACCGGCGTCGCGGTCACGGCAAACGCCATATCCACCTTGCCGCTCTGCACGTCCAGGATTGCGTTCGACCAGCTCGACTCCACGACTTCGAGCTTCACGTCCAGCGTCTTGGCGATGTCGTTCGCCATGTCGATGACGAAGCCCTGCCACTCGCCTGTGCGCGGGTCCTTGTTGAAGTAGGGCACTTCGTTGAGGATCGCCGGTATCCTGAGCACGCCGCGCGAACGGATGTCGTCGATCGTGCCCGCCGAGGCAGATGTCGCAAGAAGCGATGCCGCGACGGCGGCAATACTACAAAGCTTGGCGAAAAGTTTCATGGTAAGGTTCTCCCTTGTTCCCCGAGATCGATTGTCTACCCGCCTCGCATCCGTCCATTTCCGTAGGAGCAATCGCGGCCATGGACAGCGTATCGCCGAACGGAAGCGGCACAATGCTAGAGAACCGGAGTCACTTATCGGCATTTTTGTATGTTGTCGCTCAAAGGCCGCTTCGGGGAAAGTCGCCGCCTTGCGGCGGGTCGAGCACCGGGCCGACGAGTTCGCGCTGACAGTCCTCGAAGAGCTTCAGAACCATCGGATGCTTCTGCAGGAAGCTGGCGCTTCCGAAATAGACCCGCACTTCCGGCAGCGTATCCAGCCTGACCGACGCGATGGTGTGGTCTTCCGGACCGATGCACCAGGACGGGATGATGGAAAAGCCGAGCCCTTCCTCCACGCAGCGTTTGACGCTCGAACTGCCCGACGTTGAGATGATCGGCTGGACGGCGACGCCGTCGCGCGCAAGGAAGTCGACCGAAAGGTTTCTGAGTGTCTGTCCCGGCTCGTAGGTGACGAAGGGCCGCCCCTCCGTCCAGGCGGGAATGTCCTCAGCCGCCGGCGGCTCACCCCAGGCACGGGGATAGACGAGGCTCAGCCGATAGCTGCCGAGAAGCCGTTGCGGCACCACCGGATCACCGAAATAGCGCTCCGAGATGCAGACATCGAGACTGCCGTTCTTCACCAGCTCGGCGAGCACGGTGTCGCGCTCGTAGATGGCGAATTCCATCTCCGGGAAGCTCTCGCGGAAACGCGCCAGGACCTTGGGAAACAGGTAAAAGAAGATGGCCTGCGGCATGCCCACGCGAAGTGACGAGCGCTGGTTCTCGATCAGCTTGGTGAGCCGTTCGAGCATAATGTCCAGCTCCGGATGGAGGAGATTGTAAAGGGCACGCCCCCGCGGCGTCAGCGAAATCCTCTTCGCCCCCTGTTCGCTATCGATGAGCTTGCCCTGAAGGATCTGCTCGAGCCGCCGGACGTGGTTTGCCGCCGACTGATAGCTGAGATTCAGCTCGCGCGCCGCGCCCGAAAAGGAGCCGTGCCGCGCCACCTGATAGAAGGTCTGGATGAGTGTAAGGCTGATCTTCGCCATTGCTGGGCCCCTTTTATACCCGATCGGCATAAGGGGACTTTTCTTTCCAGCGGATACAAATTTCGTGAACTGGTAAGGCCGTCATCTTGTATCGACGGGAGAGGCCGCACTTCGCCAATATCAGATGTATCGAACGCAAGAATCTCGGTCAAATGATATGAAGTCCCGCCCACCAAGATCAGCCATCGTCATCGGATCGGGGATATCCGGCGCGGCAGCCGCCTATTTCCTGGCGCGGCGCGGCGTGGATGTCGAAGTGCTCGAGGCAGCCGCTCCCGCCGCCGCGGCAACCGGGGCCGCAGACGGTGCAGTCTCGGTCGCCAGCAAGCGGCCGGGTCCGATGATGGAGGCCGCACTGCGCGGCATCCGGCTCTATCGCGAACTGGCTGGCGAAGGCCTGTTTGCCGATCTCTTCAAGCTGCGTTCGACCTTCATCGTCGCGTCGTCGGAGCAGGAGGCGCAGGTGCTGCACGCCCATGCCGATGCTCTGGCGAGCACCGGCGTGCATACCGAGAGGCTTTCCCGTGCCGAGACCGCACGACGCTTTCCCGTGCTCTCGCCCAATACAGAGATGGCGGTCGAGGTTCATGGCGAGGGTCACGCGATCGGCTACCGGATCGTCCATCGGCTGCTGACGGCTGCCGGTATGACGGTCCGGCGCGACGAGCCCGTGCGCAGGCTTCTTGTCTCCGGCGGACGTGCCGAGGGTGTGGAAACCAGCAGGGGCATACTGAAGGCCGACGCGGTGATCCTCGCGGCCGGAAGCGGCTCGGCACATCTGCTCGGTCTTCGCGACACGTTCGCGCCGCGCAAGGGGCAGCTTCTCGTCACCGAGCGCGCGCCGCAGCTCAATGCCGCCATGCCGGGTGCAATCATGTCCGGGCGCTACCTCCTGAGCAAGGGCAGCCAGAAGACGGCCGACGCCGGCAAACCCGCCCGCGGCATCGGTCTGGTGATTGATCCGCTGACCACAGGGCAGTTTCTCATCGGCGGCACACGCGAGGATACCGACAACCATCGCACCAACGACCTCGACGCGGTGTCACGCATTCTCGCGGATGCGGTTGCGCTGGTTCCCGGTCTCGCCGAGGTCCGGCTACTGCGAAGCTTTGCCGGTGTGCGCACCGCCGTCGTCGACGGCCTGCCGCTGATCGGTCGCCTGCCGGGTCTCGAGAATACCTACGTCACCACCGGCTTCGAAGGCGACGGCATCTGTCTCGGTCCAGTCGCCGCCAAGGCGGTTGTCGAGCTCGCCTGTGACGAAGAACCGTCCATCGATCTCGCCGCGTTCGATCCCGCCCGGTTTGCCGGTATCGAGGTAGCTGCATGAGCGGGCATCTCTTCGATTTCATGGGCCGGGAGATTCCGTTCCGTCCGGGCGAAAGCGTGGCGGCGGCGCTCGATGCCGCCGGTATCACGATCCTCGGGCGTGACGCACTGGACGTCGAGGCACGCTATTTCTGCGGGACCGGCGCCTGCCAGTGCTGCCTGGCGATCATCGACGGCGTCGCACGCGAGGCCTGCCTGACACCCGCGCGCGCTGGAATGAAGGTCGAGAGCATAGGGGTGCATCATGACTGACGTCGATGTCCTGATCGTCGGCGCCGGCCCCGCCGGGCTCGCCGCAGCCGTCGAACTCCGCCGCAGCGGCGTCTCGGTCGAAATCGTCGACCAGCGCGAGACCATCGGTGGTGCGATCTATCGCCAGCCGATCGCAGGGGTTAGCCCCGTACGGCAGACGGCAAGCGCCGAGCGCCGCTGGCACGCGCTTGCCGATGACTTTGCCGCAAGCGGTATTGCGGTCCGGCATCGCTCGGTTTTCGTTGGTGTCGACGGGACCGGCCTCGTCCTCATTGAAGATCGCCATGCCGGAAAGGTCAGGCAAATTGCGGCCCGGGCCGTCATCCTTGCTGTCGGTGCCGTGGAGAAGGTCTTGCCCCGTCCCGGCTGGCAGCTTGCCGGCGTGTCGACGGCGGGCGGCCTTCAGGTGATGATGAAGGAAACCGGTCGGGCGCCTGTCGGGCGCGTTCTGCTCGCCGGCAACGGCCCGCTCCTCATCGCGGTCGCGGCGCAGATGGCGAAGCTCGGCAATCCACCCGCCGCCATCGTCGAGGCCGGCGATCCCCTCCGCCGGTTTGCGGCAGGTGTCGGGCTTTGCGCCTATCCGGACCTCGTCACTGAGGCACTCGCCTATCTGCGGACGGTCCATCTCCACCGCATTCCCTGGATGCGCACGGCCTCGGTCGTCGGGATCGAACGGCGCAACAACAGTTTGCGCGCCCTCGTGCGCGATGGCCGTGGTCGCGAGCGTGTCTTCGAGGTCGATCGCATCGGTCTTCACGACGGCATCCGGCCCAACGAATTCGGGCTTCCCGCCGAGCACACCGAGGAAGCGTCGCATCCCGTCATACTGCGCGCCGGAGATTGCCGCGAGGCACTCGGCGCGAGGGCGGCGATTTCCGACGGAAGGCGGGCCGCGGGAGAGATCGCCAGGCGGCTCTCCGGCGGTGGCAGCCGGCCCGGAAACGAGATCAAGAGGCTGCGACAGGCCCAGGACGTTCTCGGCCGGCTCTTCCAGCCGGTCGACCGCGCGGATCCGCTTTTGCGCCTGCCCGACGAGACAATCCTCTGCCGCTGCGAGAGCCGGACGGTCGGCGACCTGAGGCGCCTGTGTGCCGGACCGGACGCTCCGAGCGGACGCGAGGTGAAGCACAATGGTCGCTACGCCATGGGATCCTGCCAGGGACGGTTCTGCGCCGACAACACCGCCGCGCTGATGGCCGCGCTCGGACCCGACCAGCCGCCCCCCTCCCCCGAGGATCTGACCGGCCGACGCTGGCCGATCCGACCCGTGCCGATCGGCGCAATCGTCGCCGCGCGCGGCGACGAGACGATCCCCCAAGACGAACAGCAAGATTAGAAGAGGCCCATAGATGACCCAAGTCGCGACCCTCAGCGCCGGCTCGACAATCACCGTCCGGAACCCGTTCAACGGCAATGTCGTCGGGGACGTCGCCGAAAGCACGCCGTCCGAGATCGCCGCGGCCGTGGCCCGGGCGAAGATCGCCCAGCAGGACTTCCGGCGTTCGACGCCGGCGCTTCGTCGCAGCCTGCTGAATGCCCTTGCGGCCGAAATTGCGGCAGATGCCGAAGACCTGGCGCGGATCATCTCGTCGGAGATGGGCAAGACCATCCGCGAAGCCCGCAATGAAGTCCGTCGTGCCCAGAATACTCTGAAGCTCTCGGGTGACGCGGCGACCTTCCTCGACGGCGAGGCGCTCCACTGCGCGATCGTCGAGGGCGGAGCCGACCGGCTTGCGACGATCACCTATGAACCCGTCGGCGTCGTCGCCGCCATAACGCCCTTCAACTATCCGCTCAACCTCCTCTGCCACAAGCTCGGCCCGGCGATTGCGGCCGGCAATGCCGTCGTCGCCAAGCCCTCGCCGAAGGCGCCACTCACGGCCGAAAGGCTCTGCTCGCTGGCGGAGAGGGCCGGCTGGCCCCGCAATCTCTTCCAGGTCGTCCACGGCGGTGCCGAGGTGGCCCTCTCGCTCGCCCGCTCGCCGATCAATCTTCTCTCCTTCACCGGCGGACCGACGGCGGGCTTGGCGCTGAAGAACGCAAGCGGCCTCGTCCGCTGCCTGATGGAACTCGGCGGCAATGATCCCCTCTTCGTCATGCCGGACGCGGACCTCGACAAGGCCGTCGCCACCACGATCGGTCACCGTTTCGAAATTGCCGGCCAGAGCTGCGCGGCCGTCAAGAAGCTCTATCTCCACCGCGATATCGAGCGGGCGTTCACGGAGAAGCTGCTCGCCGAAGTCGACGCGGTCGAATTCGGCGATCCTTCCCTCGACGACACCGATATGGGTTCCCTCATCGATGCGGTCGCAGCAAGGAACGTCCAGGAACGGATCGATGCGACCATCGCCGGCAAGCGTGGCAAGCTCTTGACCGGTGGCAATCATGCCGGGGCGCTGTTCGCACCGACCGTCCTGTCGGAGATCGCTGCCGACGCGCCGGTGATCGCCGACGAGACCTTCGGCCCCGTCATCGCCATCCGCACCTTCGGCGACGCGGCGGAAGCGATCGCGGAGGTCAATGCCGGGGAGTACGGACTGCAGGCGGGCGTCTTTACCAACGACCACGCCGTCATCAAGCAGTTCTCTCGCGACCTCGTGGTGGGCGGCGTAATGATCAACGAAGGACCGGATTTCCGGGCCGAACATGTGCCGTTCGGCGGCGTGAAACGCTCAGGCCTCGGCCGCGAAGGAGTCCGCATTGCGCTCCGGGAAATGTCCGAGCCCAAGGTGGTGATCGATTGAGGGCCGGGACGATGAGAGTAGGCATTCTCGGGGCGTCCGGCCGCGTCGGCACAAGGCTCGTGGAGCTCGTCCTCGCCAATCCCGGCCTGCAACTGGCGGCAGCGCTCGTCTCCCCGGCGTCCCGGCTCTGCGGAACGCCGGTGGCCGGGGGCAGTATCGAATACCGGGCCGCCGACAGTGCGATGAACAGCCACTGCGACGTCGTCATCGACTTTTCGACTCCTGCGGCAAGCCTCGCCTTCCAGGAGCAGATCGGCGAAAAACCGATCCCGATGGTCATCGGCACGACGGGCTTTTCCATCGAGGAGGCCGAGAGGCTCGCGGGCTATGCCGCCCATCGGCCGATGCTCATCAGCGCCAATTTCGCGCGCGGGTTCGAAGCCTTTCGTCTCGGCGCCGTCGATTTCATGCGCCGCATGGCTGCGGCGGAGCCTTCGGTCGCCGAGATCTATCACGCGCGCAAGAAGAGCGAGCCCTCCGGCACGTCGCGGCTTCTGGCCGGCGAACTGCACGCGACGCGCAGTGAGGTCATGGGATTTGCCGCCCCCGAACCGCCGATCTCCGTTCATCGGGAAGGCGATACCGTCGGCGTCAACGAGGTTCGCTTCGATCTCGGCTCGGCGGACGTCACCTTCACCTACCGCGTCCACACCCTTGCGGCTTACGCGGAAGGTGCACTTGCAGCAGCCGAGTGGCTGATATCGGAACCACGCGCCAACAGGCGCTATACGCTGGCCGACAGTCTGGCCAGGTAACAAGAGACAGGAAAGGATCGAGGCACATGCAGGATTTGGCTCAGCGCTTCAAAGGCGTCTTCACCGCACTCGTCACCCCCTTCAAGAACGGGAGTGTCGACATCGCCGCCTTCGACGCGCTCGTCGAACGGCAGCTTTCGGCCGGTGTCACCGGGCTCGTCCCCGTCGGCACGACCGGTGAGGCCGCGACCTTGTCGGACGAGGAGGCCGTCGAGCTCGTCGCCCGCACCGCAGCACTCGCGAAGGGCCGTGCACTCGTGGTCGCCGGCGCCGGCGCCAACAACACGTGCAAGGCGGTCGAAAAGGCGAAGGCGGCGGAAGCAGCCGGAGCCGATGCGCTGCTGGTGGTCACCCCCTACTACAACAAGCCGACCCAGGCCGGATTGATCGCCCATTACGGCGCGGTGGCCGAGGCGACCAGCCTGCCCATCATGCTCTATTCGGTTCCCGGCCGCTGCGGCGTCGAGATCGCACCGGAAACCTGTGCAACGCTGACGGAACGCTACGCCAACATCGTCGCGATCAAGGAGGCCGGTGGCAATCCGGGCCGCGTGACCGCACTGCGTCGGACTTGCGGCAACGACTTGATCATCCATTCCGGAGATGACGGGCTCACCCTGCCGTTCCTTTCTCTCGGTGCCTGCGGGGTTACCAGCGTCGTCGCCAACGTCGCCCCCCGCGAAATGGTCGCGATGGTGAGGGCATGGGAGAACGGTGACACCAGCCTCGCGCTGGCGCTCAACGATATCGTCGCCGAGCTCACGGAAGGCATGTTCATCGAGTCCAATCCGGGACCGGTCAAGGCGGCACTCGCCCTCTCGAACCTCGCCGGTCCGGAGCTGCGCCTGCCGATGGTGCCGGTTTCCGACGCCAACCGTGAACGGCTCACCGGCATCCTCGGGCGCTACAGCGCCGCTGCGGCGGCCTTCCAAGAAATGCGGTAAGCGCCTGCCGCAGCTTTGCATTGCCGCACGCCGCGGAAGATAGGACCATGAAACCATGGCTGGACCACGCCAGTCCCGGATCACGAAGAAGATGGGGAACGACCATGAGAGCCAGTAACACCCACCGCCATATCGGCCGGTGGCGGAGATTCACGCAGGAGAGAAGGCCAAGATGACCTACAATTGGGACTTTCACTCGGTCTGGCTCAACTACGACCTCTTTCTCGAAGGGCTGTGGATCACAGTTCTCTACACCTTCGGGTCGATCTTCTTCGGCGTGATCATCGGCTTCGCCACCTGCGGGGCGCGCCTGTCGCGCTTCAAGGTTCTCAAGGCGGTGGCGCGGGTCTACCAGGAGATATTCCGCTGCACGCCGCTCCTCGTCCAGTTGCTCTGGTTCTACTATGCCTTCCCGCTGCTGGTCGGCGGATCCATTGACAACCGCGTGGCGGCGATGCTGACGCTTTCGCTCTATGTCGGCGCCTTCTACGCCGAGATTTTCCGCGGCGGCATCGTCTCGATCGACCGTGGCCAGCGCGAGGCGGCCGCCGCCATCGGCATGAGCCCGTGGCAGTCGATGACGCGCATCATCCTGCCCCAGGCGATCAAGCGCATGCTGCCCTCCTTCATCAACCAGTCGGTGATCCAGTTCAAGAACACCTCGCTGGTCTCCGTGATATCCGTCGCCGACCTCGCCTACATGGCGGCCGTCGTCAACGGGCAGACCTACCGGCCGCTGGAGTCCTACACGATCATGGCCGGGCTCTACATCGTCATGCTTCTGCCGCTGACGCAGGCTGCCGACTGGATCGAACGACGCCTCCGGGCAAGCGACTAAGGGAACGGTGCGATCATGAGTATGAACAAGGAAACAAGCGCACCGGTCATCGAAGCGGTCTCGCTACGCAAGAGCTACGGCCCTCTCGAAGTCCTGAAGGGGCTGGATCTGAGCCTTGGACGTGGCGAAGTGGTGGCCCTGATCGGCCCCTCCGGCTCCGGCAAGTCGACCTTCATCCGCTGTCTCAACATGATGGAGATCCCGAGCGCCGGCACGATACGCTTTCGCCAGAAGAAGGTCGGTCAGAAGTTCCGCGACAAGGACGGCGACATCGGCATCGGCACGCTCCGCCGCCACGTCGGTATGGTCTTCCAGCACTTCAATCTCTTTCCGCACAAGACCGTTCTCCAGAACGTCACGGAAGGTCCGATCGTGGTCTGCAAGACGCCCCGCAAGGAGGCCGAGGAGCGCGCCATGGACCTGCTCGCCAAGGTCGGACTCGCGGAAAAGCACGCCGCCTATCCGAGCCATCTGTCCGGCGGGCAGAAGCAGCGCGTGGCGATTGCCCGGGCCCTTGCCATGGATCCCGAGGTTCTCTTGCTCGACGAGGTGACCAGTGCGCTCGATCCCGAACTGGTCGGCGAGGTGCTGACGGTCATCCGCCAGCTGGCGGATGCCGGCATGACGATGGCGATCGTCACCCACGAAATGGCGTTTGCCGCCGAGGTTTCCAATCGAGTCCTGTTCCTCGACCAGGGTGTGATCGCAGAATCCGGATCGGCCAACGATGTGATCCTCAACCCGCAGAACCCGCGCCTGCAGGCGTTCGTCTCGCGCTTCAGAGGGTGATCCGATGGTCGACTTCCGGATAACGATCGTCGGCGCCGGCAATATCGGCTCGGCGCTGGCTGCCTGCCTCGTAAGCAGCGGAGGCTTCGACATCCATGTCGTCGATCCCTCAGAGCAGGCGCTCGACCGACTGCAGGAGCTGGGCCTTCCCGCCCGCCTCCATCACCTGGGGCCTCACGAACCGCTGGCAAGCCGGCTGAAGCAGAGCGACGTGACGGTCGCGGCCGTGCCGGAGCGAGCGATACCGGCGGTCGCTCGGGCGGCCGCATCCGCGAAAACGCATTTCCTCGATTTCTCGCCGCCGCATGCCGAGACGCGGCAGGCGCTCGAACCGCTTGCCGGTGAAAGGGTCGTGCTCAACGGCTGCGGCGTGTCGCCGGGCCTCGTGGAAAACATCGCAAGCGGGCTGCTCGCCCGATATGCGCCCGTTTGCGAACTGACGATCCGCGTCGGCTCGGTCCCGCGCTTTCCGACCAACCGTCTGGGTTACGGGCAGATCTGGGATATCGACGGCCTGATCGATGAATACACGGCGCCCTGCGAGGCGCTTCGCAACGGCGAGCATGTCCTTCTCGCGCCGCTCGAAGGCAAGGAACACGTCGTCCTCGACGGTGTCACCTATGAAGGTTTCACGACGTCGCGGGGCCTGAAAGATCTCGCCATGTTCCGGGCGGCCGGCGTCGGTGACGTCACTTTCAAGACACTGCGCTACCCCGGTCACCTCGATCACATGCAGTTCCTTCTCGACGACCTCGGTCTCAGGACCCGCCGCGACATGCTGCGCTCGCTTCTCCTCAACGGCCTGCCGATCGTCGAGGAGGACGAACTGGTGATGTTCCTGACGGCGCGCTCCGCCAGAGGTGCACGCAAGCTCGAAGCCTCGTCGTCCTACAGGTTCCGCCCGAGCGCGACCCTCGGTCCCTTCAATGCGATCACGTCGGTCGCGGCAGGCTATGCGGCCGGATTGCTGTCCCTCCTGCGCGACGGCGATCTCGGAGAAAACGGCTTCGTGGCTCACCACACCGTTTCGCCTGCCGGGGTCCTGGAGAATCCGTATTTCGCACCGCTGTTGGTGAGGTGACGACGGACCGCCGCCCTTGCACACCGACGCCTGATCTTGCCGCCGCCGCACACGAGCTTGCCGGCGGGCCTTGTCCGCCCGGGAGCCGGTTGACAAACGGCGGGCATTCATCGGATGGAAGGCCTGGACGGAGAACAGCTATCGCGCGCGTCGCCATAAGGTCATGCGCAAGGCGGACAGGGGTAGACAATGCAGAAGATCGGCGAATTCTGGGTGCCTGACATCGACGCCCTGCCAGGCAGGAACCTCGAACGCAGCAAGGAAGGTTTCGAGAAGCGCCAGGGCATTCAGATACACCACCTTCGAAGGGCGCTGGAACTGGTCCCCGGGCGCGCCGTCGCGGTCGACGGAGGAGCAAATGTCGGTGCCTGGACCAGGGAAATGGCCCTGCACTTCGGCCACGTCCATGCCTTCGAGCCGAACACCGATGCCTTCCAGTGTCTCGAGAGAAACGTCGAGGAATGGGGCATTCGCGACCGGGTCTCGCTCCACCCCAAAGCGATTTCGGATCGCCACGGCTATGTGACCGTTGCGCCGCCGAAGGCGGAAGCCCGAACCGTCACCAGCAGGATTTGCGGTCCCGGACCGACGGAATGCATCTCGATCGACGAGTTGCAGCTTGATGCCTGCTCGTTCCTGAAGTTCGATCTCGAGGGCCACGAGGCGAACGCGATCCGCGGTGCGACGAAGACGTTGAAGCAGTTCAGCCCCTGGGTGCTCATCGAAAACCGGCGGCCCGGGTCCATCTTCGGATGGCTCGGAACCAGGGCCGAATGGGAGCTCCGCATCAGGGGTTACCGGCTCGTGGAAAAGATCGGCGATCACAAGCTGGACTGGCTCTACGCACCCGCCTGAGGGCATGCACAGTCCCTGAGGCGTAATTCAGCCAAGGAATGACGTCGATGCCTTTGTCAGCGCCTGAGGTTGCCGGCGGCATGCGCCGCCCGACCTTCCCTTGACAATATCGTCTTCCGACCCACGGCCCACTATCGCCGGTTGGCCGGCCGGGTTGGCGAAGCTGCGATCCTTCTCGCCGTTCATCGAAGCAGACAATTTGTAGCGTTGTGGATCCGTTGCATGAGGTTGCGGCTTCCCTCGGCGGGTGACGAGCGCGAACCAAGGAGCATGTTTGGACGGCACATCCACCAGATCTGCCAATGCTTCTTTGCTGGCGTCACTTGTTCTTGAGAAGCCACATCTTTCCTGCCATCGTGATGGCGTGAGCGGACTCTTCCGTCTGCGCTTCGGGATCGAGCTTCTT
Source organism: Ciceribacter thiooxidans (assembly GCF_014126615.1). Taxonomy (NCBI): domain Bacteria; kingdom Pseudomonadati; phylum Pseudomonadota; class Alphaproteobacteria; order Hyphomicrobiales; family Rhizobiaceae; genus Ciceribacter; species Ciceribacter thiooxidans. Next base: position 909,703 of record NZ_CP059897.1, on the reverse strand, counting down.
CAGAAGACCGAATTCGGTCAGTTCAACCAGCGTGCTGGTTTTCATGAACTTGACCTTCTGCGGTCGTTCCTTGAACCGGTCGGTCTTTGCATAGGTTTCGGTGGCGTCGAGATGCGTCCACCTCTTGCCGTCTTGGTGGAGAAATACGTCTCCGTCCTTCGCGAGTTTCAGACTTCGTATCTGTATCGGTGTTAGTTCAATCATGATCGTCCTTCTTTGTCATTGCGAGGAAGTGCGGCCAACAAGAAGCCGGCTGCAACGCATTCACGCGGTGGTCGTAACTTTGGCGGCATCCCGGAAGGAGAGAAGTTTTCTGCTTCGCTCGTCCCAGAGGACGAGCCTGACGCACTTCAGGCTCTCCCAGAAAGTGATGCGCCCGATGGAAGCGAGCTCCGGGTGATGACGCAGCACCTCGGGGAGCCGGTAATAGGGAATGCGGCTCGACAGATGATGCACGTGATGAATGCCGATGTTGCCGGTGATCCATCGCAACGCCAGTGGCAAATCGTAATGGGAAGCACCGTGAAGCGCCGCTTCCGGGAAATGCCAGTCGTCGCCTTTGGCCCAGTGGGTCGCTTCGAACTGATGCTGGACGTAGAAGAGCCAGATGCCGGCCGCACCCGCCAGTAGCACGATCGGCAGGTGGATAGTGACGAAGGGTCCAATTCCAATGAGCCAGACCATCACGCCCGCCAGGATGGCGATGGCAGCGTTGGTGCCCATCGTCGATATCCACGGCAAGGCGCCTGATCGCATCATTCCGAACGGCAGGCGTTGCTTGAAAAGGAATAACCACGCGGGACCGATACCGAACATCACCAGCGGGTGCCGGTAGAGTTTGTAACCGAGACGCCCCGTGCGGGAGAGCGAACGATACTCGGCAATCGTAAGAGTCGTGATGTCGCCGACGCCCCGTTCGTCCAGATTCCCGGCCGAGGCGTGGTGGGCGGCATGAGCGCGACGCCAGTAGTCATACGGCGTCAAGGTAAGCACGCCGAGCAAGCGCCCGACCCAGTCATCAAGACCGCGACGGGCAAAAAACGAACCGTGCCCGCAATCATGCTGAATCATGAACAGGCGCAACAGAAACGCTGCTGCCGGTATGACGAATATCAGCCCGAACCACAGACCAGCGGAGATGCAGGCATATGCGAGAAACCAGAAAGCCGCGAACGGAACAATCGTCACAACGAGTTCAAAGATGCTGCGCGGCACTTGTGGCTGGCGGTACCGCGACAAGGTTTTCAACCAGGCCGCGGCATCGACCTCGAGAGGCCCTGCAGGCACTTGGATCATAGTGTTCATCGGAAAACCATCCGTTCACGCGCTTCGCTGCATGAAAGTGCAGAGGGCGGTGTTGTTCCTCGCGCCCGATCAGGGGCGCATCTCGAATCGTCAGGACCGGCGCGCCTTTCGGGCGGCATAGCGGCGATCCCGTTCCGCCTTGCGGGCAGCCTCGTCGTCCTGTCGTGTCTTGGCGGCGTCTGCCTCCTCGGCTGCTGCTGCAGCCGCGCGAGCCTGCGCATCCGCGAGCATTCGCTCGTGCTCCGCGACTTTCATCGCTTGTCGCTCGGCCCGACGCTGCTCTCTGGCGATGGCGACCGCTTCACGCGCGGCCAATCGCTCCCGCATCTGCGGATCGACCGCCTTGGGTGCGGATGCGAATTTTTCCAATAATGCGCGCTTTGCCTCGGCCGCGGCCGTACGGCGTGCATGGAAGCCGTTGTCGTTCGGGTGTCTCAATCTCTCATCCCTTGGAACTCGTTAGTTCGAGAGTTCCGCCACGTCACGCCCTGAGCGGGACTGGCTCCAGAATTTGCAGCGGTGTGCAAGCTAAGAAAAAGGCCAGACACGTGCCTGGCCTTTCCAACTTTTCGCCGCGATGCCAGTACATCCGTGGTCACCTGCGGCTGAAGCTTCAGGCGGCGCGAAGCATGCCCGCCGACATCTTGCCTGACTTGCGGTCACGTTCGAGTTCAAAGCCGATCTTCTGGCCTTCAACGATCGTGTTCATGCCTGCCCGCTCGATAGCGGAAACATGGACGAAAACGTCCGCGCTGCCATCGTCAGGCTGAATGAAGCCGAAACCTTTGGTGGAGTTGAACCATTTAACTGTGCCAGTGGCCATAACGAGCCCTTTCTTAGCAACGTTGAGTACCGCCGGGCGACGCACGGCGGTGTTTTCGACTTTTGAAGGGGAAGTTCGTCACGAAGCGCGAGGCGCAGCCAAACAAATATCAGCAAACAAAGTATCGATGGGTGTTCAATATACGGTCACTGAGCAATCGTCAACCTTTTGTTTTGCTTTTCCCTTGTTTCTACCTATGATGGTATACGCGACTGAAGACCCGCCCGCGCAGATCGGTGGCCGCGCGAACTGCGCGACACTGGTCACCGGCGCTGGCGGCCCGGGCGAAAGCGCCGCGGAAGCGGGTAGCTGTCAGCATCGTAGAGCTTCTGCATCTGCGCCCCATCGAAGCGGGCCTCATCGACCTCAAGGACGCAGCCTCGGAGCATCGAGCTGGGCATGTCCTCGATTGCAAAACGGAGCGCTTCCGCCACGCTTTCAAACCTCTTGTATCGAAGCCTGCTCGCGCGGCGCACCGTTTTGCAGGGGTAAAGTCCCGCGGCGGCAGTGTAATCAACGTTCGTCATTGGTCCAATTGCTCTCTTTTGGAACTGAACACGCGGAGAAGCCGCAGCAGCGGCCCCGCTCCTGCCAACGCAAGTGAGGATCGGAAGAAACTCTCGGACAAACGGCAGACTATATCTGTCATGGACTGTCTCCTCGAGTATTTCCGCCAGTTCAGAGTCACTCTGGCAGATATCGTAGGTCGGTACGTTCCGTGAAAGGGCACTACCACCAAGGACCGGCCGGCCCGGTCAGTCGGGAAATGGGAACTGCTCGTGATCCAAACCACCCGCCAAGGGCGCTCTTGCTTTTATCACGGCAGCTATCGCTGCTTCTTGCCGAGGCTCAATCCGCTGTTCGCGAGCTTGACCTGAATGCCCGAAACGACGGGCGGGACTGACGTGACCTTCTCCTTCTTTGGTTTCCGCGCTTCGCGGTTACTTCGCATTTGGCCCTTTGCCATGGCAATTTCTCCAAGGTTGACTGTCTGGTGAAAGGAAGCGAACCGCCGGACCGCTTTGACCGATTTCTGGCCCGATGTGGAACAACGACCGCCGGATCGAACTCAGCTTTGAGGAGTTGCAGTATCCGCGCGCCCAGCCAGCAAGGCCGACATGGAGCAAAAGGACAACGAATACGGCAGGGCCTGACCTGACGCCGAAAGACCTGTGCGGAACCGCCATATAGTTCGTGCAGCGGCGTTCGTCGGACCGCTCTCACGATGGCGGATATTCTCACGGTATCCAGGCCCGCTTACGCTGAGGAGATTTCGATGTAGCTGAAGCTCGGAAGACACGGGCGTCCTCCTTTCGTTGGGGCCGAGGCATGCTGGCCCCGAAGCGGCAGCGCCCTGAACATGGCTACCGATGCCTTATAATGCGCCCCGCCGTCGCAAAGTGCAACAAAATAAAAATCGAAGCTGCCTTGTATCGAACACACTCGACTGATAGTTTCTGAAAATCGAATTTGGCTGATTTTCTTCATTTTTGTGCAAATTGTGCTGGTGTGATCTTCAATTTCAAAATCGATGACTGTTTAGCCCGCATATTGCCGGCCAAAAACTCCTGAAATATCGAAAGGAAATTGTTATGAGCAACGGCATCGTGAAGTTCTTCAACTCGACAAAAGGCTTCGGTTTTATCGAGCCCACGGACGGCGCGAAGGATGTATTCGTGCATATCTCCGCGGTCGAACGATCTGGCATGACGCACCTCATGGAAGGTCAGAAGGTCAGCTTTGACGTCGTCACCGACCAGCGCTCCGGCAAAACTGCCGCCGAAAATCTTCAGGCAGCCTGAGCCAGTCCTGGTTCTGGTCTCTGGCCACCGTAGAGGGCACAGATCATAGAACCGTACGAACAAGGTCGGGCTCGCCCGGCCTTTTCTCGTTTTCCAATCTAGGAAAAACACTCATGAAAAAGACAGACGCAGCACTCCAGATCCTCAGAGCGCAACGGCAGGTGGCGAACACCAGTGCTGGTGGGCACCTCGGCGGTACGAACCACGGCCAAGGGTATGACGCAAAGACATCCTCGGCCAGGGGCAAGCTCGACAAGACACGACGGGTCGCCGGCAAGAGGTAAGCTGGGCCGGAAGGGGAGTTCCGGTCAACCCGGGACTCGTTCCATCGGCGTAGCCTTGTGGTAGCTCGGGCAGTTCCGATGGTCCCCGTCCGCAAGGCACCCCGAGGCGAGGAGCGCCGCCTCCGCTGCCCGCCGTAACCGATTCTTAGCGACCGCCGTCGATAATGCAGGACGTTTTTTATGCGATCTGCGTGAATGAAATTATTCAAGCCCTCTGCCGGATATCCACCCGACGCGCGAAATCACCCACTGAGATCGGCGGTGTCACGCACCATCGCCTTCATGTCGGTGCCTTCCGACAACCCGGCGCTGCTCAAGGAGCAGTACCGCGCCTTCGCCCGCCAGATGCCGATGATGTACTTCATCCTGATGACGAGCACCTGGGCGGTCGCCGCAACCCACATGGCGACAGCCCCTCTCTGGCTGACCATCGGGCTCCCGTCCCTCTTCACCGCGGCGAGCCTCGCCCGCATCCTGCACTGGTGGAGATCGCGCAACATCGAACCGACGCCAGAGGCAGCGCTCCACGCGCTCCGGCGCACCAACCGGCTGGCCTTCATCATTGCGGCGGTCTTTACCGGCTGGTCCTATATGCTCTTTCCGTATGGCGACGCCTACGCGCAATCGCACCTCGCCTTCTACATGTCGATCACCGTCATCAGCTGCATTTTCTGCCTGATGTTCCTGCGGTCGGCAGCCGTCATGGTGACGGTCATCGTCAACGGCACCTTCATCCCCTTCTATGCGCTGACCGGCCAGCCGACCTTTATTGCCATCGCCGTCAACATCGCCCTCGTCAGCGCCGGCATGCTGGTGATCCTGATGGTCAACTACCGCAATTTTGCCGAGATGGTGGATGCGCAGGCGCGCACAGAGACGCTGAGCAACGAAAACCTGCGGCTCGCCAATCTCGACAGCCTGACCGGCCTGCCGAACCGACGTGCCTTCTTCGCCCACCTGCAGGCGGTCTGGGAACGCGCAAGCACGACCCGAGCCCGCGTCGCCGTCGGCGTCCTCGACCTCGACGGCTTCAAGCCGGTCAACGACATCTACGGCCACTCGACCGGCGACAAGCTCCTGGTCGAGGTCGGTAGCCGTCTGGAAAACCTCGGGACCGACGAAAACCGCTTCTTCCGTCTCGGCGGCGACGAGTTCGCCTTCGTGACCACGGATCTGTGCGCGACCGACGTGCTCGTCTCGTTCGGCACCGACATCTGCCGCGCCCTGCAGGAGCCTTTCGCGCTGCCCGCCGCCACGGTGCAGATTTCCGCCTCGGTCGGCGCCGCCGTCCATCCGGACTCGGCCTCATCGCCGGAGATGCTGTTCGACCATGCCGATTACGCGCTCTATCACGGGAAGCGGACGCGCCGCGGCACCTGCACGCTGTTCTCGAACGCGATGGATGCACAGATCCGCCGCGAGGCACTGATCGAGCAGGTCCTGAAGCAGACCGACATGGACGAGGAACTCACCGTCGTCTTCCAGCCAATCGTCGACAGCTCGAGCGGAACGACGATCGGCTTCGAGGCACTCGCCCGCTGGGAAAGTGCCGTTCTCGGGCCTGTTCCGCCCGGGGAGTTCGTCCCGGTCGCCGAGCGGGGCGGCTTCGTCGGCAGACTTACGCGCAGCCTCTTGCGGAAGGCAGTGACGGCTGCGGAACATTGGCCCGCCGGCATGCGGCTCTCGTTCAATCTCTCGGCACACGACCTCAACACTGAAGAGAGCGTGCTCGCGATCGCCGCCATCCTCGGCCGCAGCAGTTTCGACAGTCACCGGATCGACTTCGAGATCACCGAGACGGCCTTCGCACACGATTTCGAGCAGGTGCGCCGTTCGATCGAAATGCTGCGGGCATTGGGTTGCGGCATTTCGCTCGACGATTTCGGCACCGGTTATTCAAGTCTGACACGACTGCACGCCTTGCCATTGACCAAGATCAAGATCGACCGCAGCTTCGTAAAGGACCTGCACAAGAATGCGGCAAGCCTCAAGATCGTCAAATCGCTTCTGGCGCTTGGCCGCGACATGCACCTCGACTGTGTGGTCGAGGGCGTGGAAACCCAGGAGGAGATGGACGCCCTGACGGGTCTGGGCGCCGTGTTGATCCAGGGCTATTTCTATTCGCCGCCGGTGGCGGGACATGAACTGGGCAGCTATCTCGACGCCGCCGGATCCGCCGCGCCCAAGTCGAGGTGACGCAGGACGACGGTGAGCGAGCTTCGGGCTTCAGCGCTTGTAAGCGCCGAGGCCTGGGCGATAGGTCTTATCGTCGAGGAACTGCTTCAGGCCCTCGTCGCGTCCACGGGTCTTGTCGAGATAGAGCATCTGCTCGAGCTTGGCGTAAATGTAGTCGTCGGCAAGATCCCAGGGCATGTTGCGGACACGCTTGAAGGTGTCCTTCGCCGCCTTCAGGGTGACCGGATTCTTTTCGAGGAGGCTTGCGCAGATCTTCCGGACGCGTGTTTCGAGTTCGGCAAGCGGCACGGCCTCGTTGACCAGTCCCATCTCGCGGGCCTTCTCGCCGCCGAAGGTCTCGCCGGTCATGATGTAGTAGAGCGCGTCGCGGTGGTTCATCACCTCGGCGACGGCGCGGGTGACGTTGCCGCCGGGCAAAATGCCCCAGTTGATTTCCGAAAGACCGAAGGTCGCCTCGTTCGCGGCGATCGCAAGGTCGCAAGCGACGAGCGGGGTGAAAGCCCCGCCGAAGCACCAGCCGTTGACCATGGCGATGGTCGGCTTTTCGAAGAACATCAGGCGGTTCCACCAGCCACCCGATTGCCGGCGGCTCTTGAGCGTCACGTGACGCCCCTTGCCGTCGTTGTCGCGGAAATACTCCTTGAGATCCATGCCTGCCGACCAGGAGGAGCCTGCGCCCCGCAGCACCAGCACGCCGCAGCGCTCGTCGCCCTCAAGCTCGTCGAGGACCTCCATCATCCGGCGGTTCAGCGCCGGGTTCATGGCGTTTCGCTTCTCCGGTCGGTTGAGGGTCACGAAAGCGATGCCGCCGTCGAAGTCGACGACGACCGGATCGGCCTTGGTCTTGTCGGTTTCGGTCATTGTTGCAGTCCTTTCATCCAAATCTGTGTGAGGGCCGAACCCGGCCGCGAAACGGAAAATCAAGAGGGCAGATGACGGGTACGCAGCACGTGCTTCTGCGCTTTTCCGGAGGCGGTGCGCGGGATCGCCTCCAGGAACACCACCCGGGCGGGCCGCTTGTAGGAGGCGAGCCGTTCGGCGCAGTGGAGGAGGATCTCGTCGGCGGTCGCATCCGCAACAGCGGCCACGACGAAGGCGATGCCGCATTCGCCCCATTTCGGGTCCGGCGCGCCGACGACCGCGACGTCGAGGACCTTCGGGTGGGCGCCGATGACCGCTTCCACCTCGGCGGGGAAGACGTTTTCGCCACCGCTGATATACATGTCCTTCAGCCGGTCGGGCACGTAGATGACGCCGCCGGGGCCACGGCGGCCGAGATCGCCGCTGCGGTACCAGCCGCCAACGAAGGCGCTTGCGGTCTCCTCGGGTTTGTTCCAGTAGCCCGGCGTCACCGATGGGCCGCGGAGCCAGATCTCGCCGACCTCGCCGTCAGCGACGTCGCGATCATCGTCGCCGACAAGGCGGACATCGAGCATAGGTGCCGGAAAGCCTACGGCTCCGGGGAAACCCGCTACCATGTCGGGGTCCAGTGGCATATGGATCGCGGTACCCGCCTCGCTCATGCCGTAGCCGTTGACGAGCGGGATACCGTCCGCGAGGAAGGTTTCGATCAAAGCCGGAGAGAGAGGCGCTCCGCCGATGAAGATCGCCTGCAAGGCTCTCAGCGCGGTGGAGTCCCAGTTCGGAGAGGCGCGCAATGCGGCCGCCATCTGTGGTACGGCAAAATAATGCGTCACGCCGAGCGAGGGATCGCCGAGTGTTGCAAGCGTCCGCTCGGGCAGGAATCGGTCGGAAATCACCAGCCGTCCGCCCATCAAGAGCGTGGTGCGGGCGATCGCGACGAGACCGATGGTGTGGAAGAGCGGCAGGTCGAGAAGGGCGACCGAGCGCGCCGTCACCTCGCCGACCAGGGCGAAGTTGAGCGCTGCGGCAAAGGCGTTGCGGCGCGTCACGACGACGCCCTTCGGCGCTCCGGTCGTTCCGGAGGTGTAGAGCATGATGCAGGGCCCGTCGCCGGTCGCGGCCTCAGGCTCCGCACGCGGGCTGTCGGCGGCCAGCGCCAGCAGGCCATGCTCGCCCTCGACGGAGAGCAGCGCGGGAACGTGATCAGAAATCTCGCCGACCGCGTCGGCAAACTCGGCACTGTGGATCAGGAGAGATGGCTGGCAGTCGGCCAGGATCTGAAGAATCTCGGCGGGGCCGAGACGCCAATTGACTGGAACAAAGACGTAGCCGGTGCGCTGGCAGGCGAGGCAGACCGCGACTGCGGCGATAGAATTTCGTCCGAGATAGGCGATGCGGGGAAAAGGTTCGGGCGTGGCGACGGTGTTCAGGAAGACCGCGGCGAACCGGGCAACCAGGTCGTCAAGTTCTCCATAGGTGAGATCGTTACCCGTCCCTACCTCGTACACCGCCGGCCGACGGGGACCGACCAGAGCGCGGTAACCGACCGGATCGCCGAGCGCGAAGGCCGTATCCATCGAGACGCCGGCAAAAGCGTGCTGGTCCATCTTCTCCTCCACCTTCTCCTCCACGGTCCGCACTCCCATACGAACCACATTAGTATGTATTACATATTATATAATCCGGTCGCCGGCACAAGCGGAAAATGCTAGGAGTGCCGCGATCGTGAAATCTGCGGGGAGACCGGCGTGGCGGGAGACGGAAAACTGGAAGACGATGGACATTCGGTGCCCGGTCCGGGCACTGCGGGAAAGCACCCTCTGGACATGGGCTGCCTGACGGAGATCCTCGGCTTCCACCTCAGGATGGCGAACGTCGCTATTTTCCAGGACTATCAGGCGACGATGGCCGGCCTTTCCCTGACCCCGAAACAATTCACGGTGCTGGAATTGGTCGGGCGCAATCCCGGCGTCGTGCAGATCGACATCGCCGAGCTTCTCAGCATGGACAAGGCAACGACGATGGCGCTCGTCGATCGTCTGGAGGCACGCAACTTCCTCGAACGCCGCACCTCAACCATCGACCGCCGGCGCAAGGACCTCTTTCTGACCGGCGAGGGGCAGACGGTGCTGCAGGAAGCCCGGGATCTCATCGCCGCCCATGAAAAGCGCTTCACCTCGCGCTTTTCCGCGGCCGAACTCGACGCGTTCATCGCGCAGTTGCGGCGGATCTATCTCTCTGGCGAAGGGCCGCATGGGGACCAGGAAGCCGGCAACCTGCCGGAACGGCGGACGCGCCCTGACTGAGCTTGCGGAGCCTCCGGCGCATGGCATAGCGAAGTCCCTGGACTTCGATCGTCGGCCGAGGGGACGTCCATCGGCCGACCTTACCCGGACCAAGTTCGGAGCAGCGACGATGCGCTCAGCGCCATGCGCTTTCGCTGCGGGTCTCGTAGTGCGAGAACGCCGTTCTCAGCCCTTCGAGGACTTCCGCCGAGGTCTCGAACATCGCCTTGAGCTGCGGCTCGTCAACCTTGTCGATATCTTCACGGAGGTGATTGATCGTCTCTTCTAGGCGGGCGCGCATCTTGCGCGTGTGGTGCCGCGGATCGCGGTCGCTATCGCTGACCATCGGGATACTCCTTTCGACGGCTCGATCCTGCCCCGTCCTGGTCGAGCTGTGGGAGGATCATCTCACCCAACGCCGGCAGCCTTCACCGGTTGCACGGCGGCTGGGTTCGCAGCGCGGGCATCGGAAGCGGCGCGTCTGCCACGCCCGCGCCGTCAAAACACTGAGATCAGCACAGGTCATTGCATCAGTCTTGCCAGATAGGATGGACGCCCATGCAGGAAGGCTTTGAGGCGCATGTTGTAATCGGCGCCGACTGCGGATGCGACGGAGGGGCGTGCAGCGAGAGCCGAGCGCCAGCCGTTCGTCTTGGGCCTATCCGCCAGAATGCCGAAGTCGCCGACGAGGTCGAAGACATCGAAATACCGAAAGACGGGTCCGAAGACCGCATCGACCAGCGAGAACCGGTCGCCGTCGAAGAACGGGCCGTCACCAAGGCGCTGTTCGATCCGGCCGAATTTCGCCTTGAGGGCAACCATCCTGGCCTCGAAAGCTGCCTCGTCAGGGGCGGAATAAAAACCTGCAATGTCGTTCAGGACCGCTGAGCCGAACTCCATCCATGCCCGATGATCGGCACGCGAAAGGGCATCTGCAGGATGCAGCGGATGGGGCGCCGTCTCTTCCAGGTATTCGAGAATCACGGCGCTTTCGAAGATGGGGTGATCACCGACCTTGAGGACCGGTGTCTTGCTGAGTGGGGAAATCGCCATGAACCAGTCCGGCTTTTGGGAAAGGTCGATATCGATGCGTTTGAACGGCACGGTTTTTTCCGAAAGCGAAATCACTGCGCGTTGCACATAGGGGCAGAGCGGATGGCTGATCAACGTCAACGAGGTCATGCCCTGCACTCCCCCAGACATAGTAGAGGCCGTCGTCTTCGACGCGTGTCGACAGGAACATCAGGCGCGATCCCTTCGGCGCCGGGCCGTCCACACGGTCACCTGTCGCCATGTCGAAGGCCGCGTTGTGCCACGGGCACACCAGCCGACCGTCCCGGCACTCGAGCGGTCCGCCAAAATGCAGGCACACATTGGCCGCCGCCCTTATCCGGTTGCCGCTGCGATAGACATGAAGTTCGCGCCCGAAAAATGGGACAAGGAGACTGCCTTCGGCGGGAATGTCCGCCACCTTGCAGAGTTCGTGTTTCATGACGGAATCTCCTGTTGTCTCATGTCAGCCGCGGCTGAACTCGAATGTGCGCGAACGGGAAAGAGCGAAGGCTCCGTCGCCGAGAAGGAACTGGACGATGCTTATTGCCAGCAGAAACGCCGGATATTCCCAGCCGCCGTTCGGCGCGGTGAAGACCCAGCCGTTGGCGCCGTGAACCCAGATGATGGCGCCCGCCAGAGCCGGCGTGAGCGCAAGAGCCACCCACCGGGTTTGGATCCCCAGCACAAGCAGTATCCCGCCTGCCGCCTCAGCGACGAAGGTCATGTAGGCGAGCCAGCCAGGCAGGCCGACGTGCACGAAGAACATCGCCGTTCCGTCGAGGCCGTAAGTCACAAACTTGAGAAGGATGCTGTGGGACAGGTACATCAGCCCGAGGCTGAGGCGCAGCACAAGGCCGGCGTAATCGGAAGAGGTGATGGGAAACATGGCGACTCCATTTAGATGCATTTGCATGTTTTTTAATGCATATGCATCTATCTGTCAATCTGGATGCATTTGCATCTTTGTGTTATGACGCCGTTATGGAAAAAACACCGAGTGATGCCGCTATTCGCGCCTGGGCGCGTTTGACGAGAGCGCAACAGACCGCCATGGGCGTAATCGAGCAACGCCTGAAGGCCGCAAAGCTGCCGCCACTCGCGTGGTATGACGTTCTTCTCGAGGTCGAGCGGGCCGGGCCGGCAGGTTTGCGCCCCTTCGAATTGGAGAAAGCCATGCTGCTCGCGCAATATAGCCTGTCACGCTTGCTGAGCCGGATCGAAGAGGCCGGATACATTGTGCGCCAGAATTGCGAGGAAGACGGCCGTGGCCAGCTCATCACGATAACCGACGCCGGCAAGACGGCGCGGCGCGAGATCTGGGCAGTCTATTCCGCCGCGATCGAAGCCGCGGTCGGACAGCACCTTTCTGACGAGCAAGCGAACACGCTCAGCGATCTGCTGGAGCGAATAGTGGCTCACCGCCCGAAAAAGCGCACGCCGCGTTGATCGCTGCCGCAGCGGCGACCGCCATCCGCCGGTGACGTTCACGAGACCGACGTTGCAGCCGACTTGAGCTTGTGGTGGTTGCGGCGTGGCGGCACAGCTCAGGATGCGTCCGAGCGTACACGACCGGCCGGGCCGGGCCGTCCTATTCGATGAGCGCGACCGTCTGGCCGACCAGGATTTCATCGCTCGACAGGGCGCAAGTTTCCATCGCGGAATTGCCGGTGAAGACCACCTGATCGGCGACGATCTGCGTGCATCCCCCCGAAACCGAGGAGTTGCCGGTGAACGCAACCTGCCCGGTCGGCATGTATATGTTGCCCTGAAAGGTCGACTCCGTATTCCCGGTGATCTCATGGACCAAACCCGTGGTCCTGCGGCTAGCAAAGAAGAGGAGACCTGCGTAGGGCCCGCTCGTCGGCGCCGAGAGGTCGATGTTTCCGTTTCCGGTCAGCTTCACAGCCGCGCCGTTGACCAGCAGCAGGGTCACGCCGCTACCGGACAGGTTGGCGCCGGCGGTTACGGTGAAATCGCCTCCATCGAGAATGTAAAGCCCGGATTTCAGCGTCACGTTTCCCTTGATGTCCAGCCCACCACAGAACCGTAGGGCCTCCTCCCCCGACGGGAATCGGTCAAACGTGTAGGTGGAATTCGAGATATACTCGAGCGTTCGGCAAGGAAGCTGCTGGATCTGCATGTCGTCGGGTTCGGCGACCGAGGCGAAGGGGTCGGCAGTCGGTGGTACACGCTCGACAGGCGCATCGCATCCCGACAGGGTAAGGCCGCTTGTGGTCATCGCACCGCCTACGGTGTAAACGCAGTCCGTGGACATCATCGCGCTGCCATTCTTCATCAGAAAGGCGTCGGAGGCCGTCGAGTTCGAAACGACGCTGCACCCGGACAACTGAACTTCCGTCGAACCCGTCACAGTGACAGCACCCGAGGCAGAATTCGACAGCGCCAGGACGCAGGCCTTCGAGCCCCCCGTGACCTGTGCCACCGCACGGGCGCTGAAAACGACCGGGGCATTGGAGAAGACGGAGGAAAACAGCCGCGCATGCGTCTCGCTGATGACGACAGTGACCTTTTCGGCCCCAGACCCCGCTTCGGTGCTGACATTGAGCGTGCCGGAAGAAGACACAAAGCCCGAGGCGACAGCGACGGTCGTCGCCGCAGCACCGAGGGATGAAAGTCCGTCGCCCGCGCGGTAGCGGATGGCCGCGGCATGGGCAGCGACATCGGCCGCGTGCTGCAATTCGCGCTGTTTGAAGTACCAATAGCCGGTCTCGGCCCCCAGCCCCATCGCGCCAACCACGACTGGAAACACAATGGCGGCGATGACCGCCACAGCGCCCGCATCATCTCGCACAAAGTGCCTCATGAACCCGCGGGCGTAGCGTATCGGGAGATGCCGTCGTGACTTCTGGCGCATCTGCGTCTCACATCCTGTGGTTTCGCTCTAGTATCGCTATACGCGAGAAGATGCGCCCACGACCATTCGACCTGACGGACTAGTCCAGACCGTTGATCGCCCGTCCTCCCTTAGTCCATCAGGCCGAATGGCGCGGACGACGAGAAGCGGGCACATAGTGCATCGTCACCAAGTCACGGTCGGTACTCCGAAAGGTACGAACATGCTCTCGGCACTCTTTGCGTGGATTGCGCTTCTACTCTTTGCAGGGACGATAATCTTTGCGGGCATCAAGGACGTGCTAACGATGACGATCTCCAACCGTCTCGTCATCGTCCTCTTCGCTGCCTACCTGGTTCTCGCTCCTGCCACTGGTATCGGCGTCGATACCGCGTTCCTGAGCGCTCTGGCGGCGACAACCGCCCTCGCCTGCACGATGGGCCTCTTCGCCATGGGATGGATCGGCGGCGGAGATGCCAAGCTTGCTCCCGTCGTAGTCCTCTGGCTCGGTCACGGTCTTGCGCTCGAGTTCGCTCTCTACGCGTCCGTGTTCGGAGCAGCATTGACCATGCTGGTCCTTCCGTTGCGGCGCATTTCCGTGCCCACGTCACTCGTATCGAGAGCATGGTTCCGACGCCTTCATGACGACGACATGGGCGTGCCCTACGGCGTCGCGCTCGCCTTGGCAGCACTCGTTCTGCTTCCACAAAGCCACTGGTACGCCACCGTCCTGTAGAATCGCCCAAGGAAAGGGTCGCCGCAATGATACGGATCCTCATACTCGTGCTCGCCCTCTCATCCGGCGGTGTTGCCGCATGGCTCGCGGCTGCCTCGTCCGAGGAGCCCGCCGACACGATCGTCACTGCGACCACACCGACGTCATCAAAGGAAGTCCTGGTCGCGGCGTCCGACATGGCAAGAGGAGCGGTCGTCGAGAAGGGCGCGTTGCGTTGGCAACGGTGGGAGGGCGACGTGCCTTCCGCCTTCATAAGCCGCGCCGACGTCCCTGACGCGCCTGCGTCTTATGAAGGCTGGCACACGCTCGGAGACCTCGTCACGGGCGAACCGATCCGGCGTGACAGGCTCTCCGAGCGAGGGGCCGGCTTCCTTTCCAGCTCGCTCCCGGGAGGAATGCGGGCGATCGCGGTTCGCGTCACGGCAGAGAGCACCGCCGGCGGGTTCATTCTGCCGGACGATCGTGTCGACGTCATCCACACTGTCGTCAGTTCAGGTGCATCCGGAGCCGCCGGCAAGGTCACGAGCAGGACCTTGCTGACGAATGTCAGGGTGCTTGCGATCGACCAGGTTGCCTCGGACGGTGCAGGCGGTGCGGCGGTCGTCGGCAAAACTGCGACGCTCGAAGTGAAACCGGAGCAGATCGCGATCATCACTGCGGCGGAGGCGTCCGGTACCGTTTCCCTCGCCTTGCGCTCGACGACCGACAATACCGACGTGTCGGCGTCGGTGCGCGAGCAGACGAAACAAGGCGTGGTCCGGGTCTTCGCTGGTGGACGCGAGATGGTGGTCCAGGTGCCGCTCTCCGGCACCAGCGGGAGTTGATCGAGACGCAAGGAAGGCAGGCACCCACATGAACCAGCTCGACAAAGAAGCAAAGCCCATCCAGGCTGTAGCTGCTTCTCCGGCACTATCCATCCCGAAAGTGGATATTGCCGTTTTCTGCACATCCGACGTCATTGCCGCTGCAGCCCAGACAGCTGCGATCGACCGCCGCATGGCACGCGTCACACTGACGGTAAAACCCGGAGGGATCAGAGAAGCCACTGCGCTCTACGGCGGCGTCACGTCCCCGAATCTGATCGTGATCGAGAACGACGACAGCCAAGCGAGCCTGATGGCGGCGCTGGAGGCCCTAGCCGTGGAATGCGTGACCGGCACGAAGGTCATCATCGTCGGCCGTTCGAACGACATCGACCTCTACAAGACATTGCTCGACGCCGGCGTGAGCGACTACCTGCTTTCGCCTCTTGATCCAATGGCGTTGATTGCAGCAGTCCAGCGTTGCTTTCGCCATACCGACAGCGAGAAGCTCGGGCGCATCATTGCCTTCGTCGGCACCAAAGGAGGTACGGGATCATCCACCATCGCCCATAACGTCGCGATGGCGATGTCGAACAGGACAGGCGCCGACGTTCTGCTGGCCGACCTCGACCTGCAATCCGGAACACTCGGCCTGAACTTCGATGTCGATGCGCCACAGGGAATGGCGGAGGTGCTTGCGAGCACGGAGCGGCTCGATGACGTACTGTTGCGACGCCTCGCCGTGCAGTACTCGGATCATCTGCATTTGCTCACCGCTGCAGGCGACTACAGCAAAGCTGTCAAGCTCAAGGAAAGCGACGTCGATCGCCTTCTCGACGTCGCACGGTCGAGCTCCTGGAACGTCGTTCTCGACCTGCCTTATCTGTGGACCGAATGGACGCGGAAAATCCTTATGGAGGCAGACGAGATCGTCATCACGGCGACGTCAGATCTCGCAAGCATGCGCAATGCCAAACACATGGTCAGCTTCCTGAAGCAGGCCCGGCCGAACGATCCGCCACCGAGACTGGTTCTCAACAGGATTGGGACTCCGAAGCTCCGAGAAATCAAATCGAAGGACTTTGCTGACGCCGTCGGCCTGGACGAGCATGTGGCGGTGCCACTCGACGTGCCACTGTTTGGAAAGGCAGCCAATGACGGTCGCCTGATCATCGAGACAGCCCCGCAATCGGCGGCCGGGAAGGCCATGGTATCCCTTGCCTGGCGGGTCGGCGGAACCAGGGAGCGGCGAACGAAGCCGAAATCGGTGTTTCGAGGACTGCTTTCCGGATTTTTGAAGGGCAAGAAACCGACGGGAGACCGGCTTTCGCCGGCACAGCACTTCAACAAGCTGAAGGCCTCGGAAAGTGGTGTTTCGGCTGTTGAATTCGCATTGATCGCACCGGTTTTCGCGATCGGCCTGGTCGCCACGGCCGATATTGGGCTTGCCCTGCATCAACGCATGGCAATGGATCACGTTCTCCGTGCAGGGGCGCAGGCTGCGATGTCCGATGCAGGTGAGGCAAAGGTGCTGGCGGTGATGGAATCGACGCTCGCAGGGAGTGGCGAAGCCAGCAACGTGGTCCTGGACCCGGTCCATCGTTACTGCGCGTGCCCGGAAAGCGCAGGCGTGGCGCCAGAGACAGCTCCCGCCTGCGGGACGCCCTGCTCCGGCATGGCGTCCCAATACGTCTACTATCGGATGCGGGCGCACAAGGACTATCAACCAATGTCGCTCCCTGAAGCCCTGCCCGCGTTCCGGCTGAGCTCTTCGATGCAGGTGCAGGTGCAATGACGAGCGTTCGTTCGCGTCTCGGGCGTGTTCGTCAATGCCAGTCTGGCGCGACGGCCGTCGAGTTCGCCCTGGTCGGCCTGCCACTGTTTCTCCTGATACTGGGCGTTGTGGAGTTCGGGCGAGCATTCTTTCTGCAAAACGACTTGTCCTATGCGGCAGACGTCGCGGCACGCCAAGTCCTGATCGGAC
Source organism: Ciceribacter thiooxidans (assembly GCF_014126615.1). NCBI lineage: Bacteria > Pseudomonadati > Pseudomonadota > Alphaproteobacteria > Hyphomicrobiales > Rhizobiaceae > Ciceribacter > Ciceribacter thiooxidans. The sequence goes on along the minus strand of NZ_CP059897.1, from coordinate 892,714 downwards.
AGGTCGGCCCGAATCTATCGGAAACGGATGCCACGGCGAAGCTCGACAATGCCGTGCGGGCGAATTTCCGAAGCGGCGATCCTGCCCTGCTCCAGGTCATGACGGCGAGGGAAACGGTGAACGGATCGGATTTCAGAGTGTTGACCTTGCGGTATCCGTTCACGTTCCTCCTGCCGGACCTGGTCGACACGCCGATCACGATTGGGCTCTCGCGCCGTATCCCGATCGGTTGAGATCACGCACCCTTTACACGGGCGGCCCTGTGCCGTCGCAATTGGCAAGCCTCGTATCTTCCGACGTTTCCCCGTCCAAACAGGCAGCCCACTTGCCGATCGCCCCGGCGTCTGCAGGGCGCTTTCTTCGCCGCGCGTGACCAATTCTCGCACCGCCATACTCAACGAGCTGCCTGAACGGTCTGCCGGGCCTGGCGCGGCGGAGCCTGCCGAGACGATGTCCGGGCGAGCGGTCTAGACCAACAGGCCGAACCGGTAGTCCAGGTGAGTTCGGCCATGAAGCCGAATAGATCGGCAGGCTCTTCAGCAGCTATATAACGGCTACACAGAGCGCGGGAAGCCAGAGAGTTGCCCACCCGGCTGTGGTACCGATCCAGCCAAAGCATGCTTGGTGTCGGCTCAACCAGAACCCCACACAAGGAACTTGAATGATGAAGAACCTTCTCGCACGCTTCGTTCGCAACGAGTCCGGCGCCACTGCCATCGAATACGGCCTGATTGCCGGCCTGATCGCTGTCGCGATCATCACGACGGTTGGCCTGGTCGGCACCGACGTGAACGGCGCCTTCCAGGCAATCGCGAACGCCCTGAACTTCCCGACCGCGTAAGCTTTTCTTCAACGCAGTGCGAGCGGGCTGGCGGCGGAGAAAATCCACGCCGGCCCGTTCGCGTAAAGAACGATGCAGCAGCAAGCGAGGTGACATTCCATGTTCGGCAGGAAGTCGTTGAGTGATGCGGAACACGCCAGCGTGGCCGTGCAGGATGATGCATCGAAGGACGAGCAGAAGAGGGAAGCACCTGCCTCTCCTCCCCGTCAGGCCGTCGAGCCGCCGCCCCCCAAGACCGAGAAGTCCGACCAGTACTATGTCCTGAAAAAGGACGTCTTCAGCGCGCTGATCGCCACCATTGATGTCGCAGCACTGTCCGGGATGGATGTCGAGCAGGCCCGCAAAGAGATCGGCGCCATCGTCAACGACATCGTGGCGGCAAAGAAGGCGGGAATTTCCATGGCGGAGCAGAACACGCTGCTGCGCGATATCTGCGACGACATCCTGGGCTATGGTCCTCTCGAGCCTTTGCTTGCCCGGGACGACATTGCGGACATTATGGTCAATGGCGCCAATCAGGTCTTTATCGAGGTTGCAGGCAAGGTCGAGGAAACGGGCGTCCGCTTCCGCGACAACGAGCAGCTCGTCAGCATCTGCCAGCGGATCGTCAGCAAGGTCGGCCGCCGCGTCGATGAATCCAGCCCGATTTGCGATGCCCGTCTTGCAGACGGGTCGCGTGTGAACGTGATTGTCCCTCCGCTTGCAATTGACGGGCCGAGCCTGACGATTCGAAAGTTCAAGAAGGAAAAGCTGAACCTGGATCAACTGGTCCGTTTTGGCTCGATTTCGCCTGAGGGTGCCGAGATCCTCAAGATCATTGGCCGGGTTCGCTGCAACGTCCTGATTTCCGGCGGTACCGGGTCGGGCAAGACCACACTGCTCAACTGCCTGACGGGCTACATCGACAATGGCGAGCGCATCATCACCTGCGAGGACGCCGCCGAGCTCCAGTTGCAGCAGCCACACGTCGTCAGACTCGAAACCCGTCCGCCGAACATCGAAGGTCAAGGTGAGATCACCATGCGCAGCCTTGTGAAGAACTGCCTTCGCATGCGGCCGGAGCGCATTATTGTCGGCGAAGTCCGCGGTCCCGAGGCATTCGACCTTCTCCAGGCGATGAACACCGGGCACGACGGATCCATGGGAACGCTGCACGCAAACTCGCCTCGGGAGGCAATCTCCCGTGTCGAGGCGATGATCACCATGGGCGGACACAGTCTTCCCGCCAAAGCCATCCGGGAAATGTTGGTTTCGTCCGTGGACGTCATCGTGCAGGCGGCCCGTCTTCGGGATGGCTCCCGTCGCATCACGCACATCACCGAAGTGCTCGGCATGGAGGGTGACGTCGTCACGACGCAGGATCTGTTCGTTTACGAGATCCTGGGCGAAGATGCCAAGGGCAACATCATCGGTCGGCACCGTTCGACGGGGATCGGGCGACCGGCCTTCTGGGACCGCGCTCGCTACTACGGAGAGGAAAAGCGGCTCGCTTCCGCTCTCGACGCCGCGGAAATCGCGGCGGCGGCTTAGCCGTCGCTTCTTACAGGAGGTCTTTCATGCTTCCCCAATCTCTCCTGCCGGTCCTCGTCTTTATCCTTGCCGCGACGAGCATAGGCGGTGTGTTGCTGACTGTCTTTTTTCCACGCGCAGCAAAGCTGAGCCCATACCGCCGGCGGTTCACCGCGTTGGCTACGCCGGACGTCAGTCCCAGCGACGGGCGCGCTGCCGATGATGACCACGATCGCCGGCGATCTGTCGAAAAGACGCTGCGAGAAATGGAAGCCAAGCAGAAGAACAAGCTGAAGAAGGCCGGCAAGGTCGCTCTTCCGGTCAGGCTGGCGCAGGCCGACCTCCGGTGGTCCGTCAAGACCTACTATCTTGTTGTGGTCGCCTGCGCACTCGCAACCGACGTCGTGGCGGTATCACTGGGGGCGGGTCATCCGGCTGCGGCGGGGTTTGCCGTCACGGGGGGGCTCATGCTGCCGCACCTCTACGTCAACGCGAAGCGGAACCGGCGCCTTAACCGTTTTACTGCTGAGTTCCCGAACGCCGTGGACGTCGTCGTGCGGGGTCTGAAGGCCGGACTGCCGGTGGCAGATTGTCTTCGGGTGATCGCGTCGGAAGCGCAGGAGCCTGTCAGAAGCGAGTTCCTGCTGATTGTTCAGGACCAAACCCTCGGCATTCCGCTGGACGAGGCGGTACAGAGGATGCGCGAGCGTGTCCCGCTGCCGGAGGCGAGCTTTTTCGCGATCGTCATCGCCATCCAGTCACGCACCGGCGGCAGTCTCTCCGAAGCGCTAGGAAACCTCTCGAAAGTGCTACGAGATCGCAAGAAAATGAAGGCCAAGATCAAGGCGATGAGCGCCGAGGCCAAGTCGTCGGCCGGCATCATCGGCTTCCTGCCGATCTTCGTCGCCGGAGCAGTCTACTTCACCAGCCCGGACTACATGTCACTGCTGTTTTCGACGGCAGTGGGAAAGGTCGTGCTGGCGGGCTGTGGCCTCTGGATGGCGATGGGAATCCTCGTCATGCGCAAGATGATCAACTTTGACTTCTAAGGGCCGTCGACCGTGAACATTCCAAGTCCCGAACACCTCACAATCGCGCTTTCGGCGTTCGCAGCCTTCGCGGCCGTTCTCGCCGCTTCATGGCCATATGTCTTTCCGGACAACCTCACTGCGCGGATGCGCAGGATCGAAGGCGAACGGGAGCGTATCCGGGTTCGGGAACGCGCTCGCCTGAACGCAAGAGTGCGCCCCGCGTCGCTTCGGGCGGAGCCCCGCAAGCTCTACACGGCGATCGTCGATCGGTTCAATCTCGCCAAGCAGGCCGAAAGCGGCGAACTCGTCGAAAGACTACACATGGCCGGTTATCGCGGTCAGGCGCCGGTGACGACCTTCCTCGCCGTTCGTCTGCTGGCGCCGCTCGTCATCTTCATTGTGGGCTTGATCTATCTCTTCGTGGTCATGAGGCCAGACCTTTCACCGGTGCTGATGGCGGCAATGGCAGCCGGCATGGGCGCCGTCGGCTACTTTGCGCCGACGATCTACGTCAAGAACCGGATCACCAAGCGCCAGCAGGCGATCGGGCGCGCATGGCCCGAGGCTCTGGACCTGCTGCTGATCACGGTCGAATCCGGCATGGGCATCGAAAGTGCGTTTCGCAAAGTCGGTGAGGAAATCGCCGTGCAGTCGGCGGAGGTCGCCGAAGAAATGATGCTGACTACCGCGGAGCTGTCCTATCTGCAGGACCGCCGCCAGGCTTACGAAAACCTTGCGCGGCGGACAGGGCTCGACGGTGTCCGGGCCGTGGTGACCAGTCTGATCCAGGCCGAAAAATACGGGACCCCGCTCGGACAGGCTTTGCGGGTCATGGCTCAGGAAAACCGTGACATGCGCATGAGCGAGGCGGAGAAGAAGGCAGCCTCCCTTCCGCCGAAGTTGACAGTCCCGATGATCGTGTTCTTCCTGCCGGTCCTGTTCGCCGTCATCATCACACCGGCGGTGATCCAGATAATGGACATCTGAGCCTGATTTTGACACGGCGCTCGTCAGCATAAGCCGAACGAGGAAAGGGCAAGTCAGCCGGTGGCGGGCCTGCTTGCCAGAGAGACCAACTTGTCGGCAATGGCCTCCAATGGAAGCACATCATCCGCAAGACCGGCAAGGATGGCTGCTTTCGGCATTCCGAATACCGTGGACGTATTCTCATCCTGGGCGATAATTCTACCTCCGCGGCGCCTTATGTCGCCAAGGCCCGCAATTCCGTCATCACCCATGCCGGTCAGGACGACAGCAAGCGCTTCCTCCTTGAAGCAATCGGCCATGGCCCGGAACAAATACGTCGCCGAGGGCCGGAATGCACCGACGGGCGCGTCGTCCGTCACGCGTATGCGCGTCTTTCCGGAGAGGCCGAGCTGGCGACCGTCGGGTGCAAGATAGACGAAGCCCGGTCTCAAGCGCTCACCGTCGACGGCGATCCTGACCGTGAGGGAAACGGTGGCATCGAGACGTGCGGCGACGCCTTCGATGAACCCGTCCGACATATGTTGGACGACCAGAACCGGTGCGGGAAACGTTGCCGGAAGTGCCGTCAGAATGGTGCGCAGCGCGGCTGGCCCCCCGGTCGAGGCCGCTATTCCAACGACGGATGCAGCGTACCGTGCCCTGCCCGCAGGCAGCTCGGCCTCGAGCCCGTGCCTGCGTTCGCGTCGCCGTTGGCGGACGACCATGACCTGCGCCATCGCCCGAATCGTCGAGAGGAACTTGCCCATCGACGGATGATCGTCCGGCAAGGGTGCCGGGATGACGGCAAGTGCGCCCGCCTCGAGTGCCTTGTCCGAGATTGCCCCGGCCCCACCCCCTCCGGGACCGGCAATCGCGACGACAGGCCTTGGCGACGCGATCATGATTTCCTTGATCGCATCAGCTCCGTCGTGGCCCGCAAGCTCGAGTTCGATCGCAACGACATCCGGGCGAAGTTCGTTCGATATTGCCAAAGCCTGTTCACCGTCCCGGGCGATCCCAACGAGGGTCATGGACGTGTCCATGCGAAGCGCTGCCGCTGTCCTGCCGGCAAGATCGGGTGAGGTCGTGATGAGAAGCAGCCGGATCATTAGGCCCTCAGACGACCCGGCGCATGGTTTCGAGGAACTCTTCTGCGTCAAAACGGTCTTTTCTCAAACAGGCATTCGCACCGCCGGCGACGATCGTGCGATCGGCGTCATCGAAATCCCGTCCCGTGACAAGGATGACCGGCAACCTGGCGAACTGGTCGGATCGTCGAATCGTCTCTACGAGCTGCAAGCCGTCCATCTGGGGCATGTCGATATCGGAAACGACGATGTCGGCGCGCTGTAGCGCCAGTTGCTCCAGCGCTTCCGCGCCATTGCTTGCGACAACGACTTCGTAACCGGCCCGCTCGGTGATCATACGGAGAAGCGAGCGAACGGCATTGGAATCGTCGACAATGAGCACCCGAGACGGCTTCGGCTTCGCCCCAAGAATTGGGGCTTTGGGCGACGACGGTTCGGGGGCGACATCGACAAGGGCGGCCGCGTTCAAGAGCAGGGCGATGCGCCCGTCCGGCAGGTTCATCGCACCACAATACTGGCGGAATCCTGCCAGTCGCGGGCCGAGTTTTCGAATGAGGAGCTCTCGTTCCCCCTCTATTTGGTCAACGAGAACAGCAATCCGACGGCCGGCGAGGTCCATCACGACCGCCCGCATCGCGAGTGGCCGCGTGGCACCGGCGATCCCCAGCCAGCGCGCCAAATCGACAACCGGAACTGCGCCCTCGGACGTTTCGACTGCCGACGATACGGCAACAGCCGTCGGGTCTATACTGATCACTTGCCGCACCGATGCGGTGTCGACTGCAAAGATGTGGTCGGCGCAGCTCACCTGCAATATCCTGATAGTGGATACCGAGAGCGGGATGGTCAGGATGAACGCAGCTCCACCCCCTTCGACCTGCAAGACCTCCACCGTCCCGCGCAGGCTCTCGACCGCGGTTTTGACGATATCAAGACCAAGGCCGCGGCCCGACAAACGCGTGACGGTTTTCGACGTCGAGAAGCCCGGCGAAAATACCTGCTGCAGGAAGTCCGGACCGGGGCTGTTGCCGGGAGCCGCTTCTCGAGAATCCGGGAAGTTGAATCCGCGCCCGTCGTCCTCGACCCTGACACGGATGCGATCTCCGGTCACGGCGGCGGATATCGCGATCTTCCCCACCTCCGGCTTTCCAGCCTTGCGGCGGTCATTGGGAGGTTCGATGCCATGGTCAATCGCGTTTCGCACCAGATGGCGCAGTACATCCCGCAGGCTCGAGAGGATCGCACGATCGATCTGGATATCGCCGCCATATATCCCCAGTTCCGCCGACTTGCCGGCGGTCTCGGCAACGTCTCTGATGATGCGGTTCAGTCCCTGGCAGGCTTCGGAGAACGGGAGTGTACGTGCCTCGCGAACCTCCTGGTCGAGGGCAGTCGAGGCGCGTTGAACCTGGCGCGAGCTTTGCCGCAGCGAGCGGACGAGTTGACGCAGGCCGCGTTGGATGACCGCGATTTCGCCCGCATGTTCGGACGATGCGCGAACCGCGCTTGCTTGCTCTCTCAAAGCCAGGGCTGCTTCAACCTGGTGGCGCAAGATGTGATTGAAGGTGAGCAATTCACCGCTTCGGTAAAGGAGCGCATCCAGCCGTTCGGCCGCTATTCGCAAGGAACCATCCAAGTCATCTGCACGAAACCTCGTTGACCGCCGATGTGTGCGAGCCCCCGCGCCGTGGCCCGCCTGCACCGCGCGGTGCATTGCTTCGAGCAGTTCACGGTCCTCAGCGGAGGTTTCGGGCGCCGCATCGCCGACCGATCCCGCGGCCTCGCGGAACCTGTCGGTTGCCGCGAGAAAGAGATCAAGCTTGCGGGCGTCAATCGTTCTGCTTTCTTTGAGCGCCGTCGAGAGGATCTCTTCCATGGCGTGGCACAGGTTCTCGACAGGGCGAACCTGCATGAGGCCTGCAGCTCCCTTGAGACTGTGGACCGCCTTGAGGAGTTGTCGCTGGAGTTCCTCACTTGTCGCGGGCCGATCTGCCCGCTCGAGCGCAAGCACGAGATTTTCGATGCTGGAGGAGCGCTCGCCAAGCTCCTGGGCGAACATCTGGCGGAGTTCACGGTTCAATGGATCGGATGTCATCACACTTCACCGCCGTGTTCGGTCAGCAGGCGTTGGAGCCTCGACCCCAATCTATTGAGATCCTTTGCGGCCTCTTCCGACTGTCTGATGGCGGAGAGATTCTGACTGCTCGCCTGTTCAATGTCGTGCATGGCGTCCTGGATCTGCTTCATGCCGGCTTTCTGTTGCCCCGCCGAGGCAGCGATCTGGGCAACCGAGCGCGCCGACTCGGCAATGATCGTCTCGAGTTGGCGTATGGTGTCGCCCGCCTGGGTCACCGTCTCCAAAGCGCGCCCGACACTCTTGCTGCCTTCCTCCGTGCCGATCACCGCAGCATTGGTCGATTTCTGGTTCTCCATCAGTATTCGCCTTACCCTCGCCGTGGCGATCTTGGACTGGTCGGCCAGCGCCCTGATTTCGGTCGCGACGGCATTGAAGCCTCTGCCGTGTTCACCTGCGCGGGACGCTTCGATGGCCGCGTTCAACGCCAGAAGATTGGTTTGATCGGCGATTTCCGACACCACGGACACGATCTCGCCGATCTCGAGGCTGCTTTCGACAAGGGAAAGAATATCGTTGGCGATGCTCTCGGTGCGACGGCTAACGGCATTCATAGCTCCGACCGTTTCATCGAGAGCGCGACGTCCTTCACTGCTTATGCGCACGGCGGAATCGTATGCGGCGGAAACCTGCTGAGCGCGCTCGGCGGCCTGCACCGCGGTTCCGCGAACATCATCGACGCTCTTGACCGTCTCGGCGACGGCGACCGACTGTTCGCGCATGCCTTCCGCCTGGAGCGTGGTTCCTGCAAGGATCTCCGCGGCCGACGATGAGAGATGCTGCGCCGTTTCGGCGATCGTCCCAAGCAGGCGTTCCAGCCTTTCCTTGGCACTTCGTTCCTTCTCGATCATTCCCGCAAGCTTGTCCGTCGTCATGTTGAAGGATGTATTGAGGACGCTCAGTTCGTCGTCGCCGTCCACGGGTGCTCTCTGGGTGAGGTCGCCTGCGCTGATCAGCTTGGCGATCGCCGCAAGTGCACGCACCCGTCCGATGAACTGCCGAACGACCCGCAACATGAGGAAGAGCGTTACGATGGTGACGGCGGCAAGGCCGAGCTGCAGCAACTCAGAACGTTGCAGTCGCGTCGTCGCCGTTTGTTCAATTGAGCCTACATAGCCCTCGAAGTGTGCCGCGTAGTCTCTGATCTTCTGCTCCAGATCGTCGAGCGCCGCTTCATTCAGTGGCGCCGCCGCGATTGCGGACTCGAGCGCGGGCTTCACCTCTGCCTGCCAAAGGGCGCGAATGCGCGCCGAGTTGAGCATTTCGGTCGTTTCAGACGGGGATTGCTCCGGTTGTTTCATTCCCGAGTCGAGATCATCCAGCACTTGTTCGTAGCGCCCCATCAGGTGCCTCAGCTGATGTGCCCGCTCGAACGAAGTAGGACTGCCGGGAGCCTCAAGGCGGCTGGCTGTGTACAGCATTTCATGGAATATCCGCCCATTGGCGAGCGCAGACGCCAGCGAAAGGTCATTCCGCACGCGGTTCAGAGCGATCCAGCTCGAGGTGAGGAGCAAGGCCACGGCGGCGACAAGCAAGAATACGGCGATCCCGAGCCTCCCGTAGAGACCACTTCGCCAAATGCGTTTCATCACCCAATCTCCTTTGCAGCAGGCGGAGATATTCCTGCGTCCGATCTCTCAGGAAAAAGGCGCGGATCCGTCAGGAGGAACCGTTCATCGAGGCGACGAATATCCGGCTCGGGCACAACCCTGCGACCGCTGTCGGCCTCGTCGTCCGCCGTGGAGTCGCGGTCCCGGTTGTCGGGGGCAAGCGCTATGATCTCCGGAATGCTCTCGCAAAGGACGGTAAACTCCGGTCGAGACGCGCCGACTACGATACCCCAGTCCGTGGTGCTTTCGTCGCCGCAGGGCAATTCCAACAATGGACGCAGATCGAAGACCGGCAGCAGATCACCATGCATGTCGTGGATGCCAACGAGATGCGGCGGCGCCCCGGCGAGCGGCGTGACCCTGAGCTTGGCGACGACCTCACAGATCAGGTAAAGCTCGATTGCGAACCTCTGTCCTGCAAGTGTAAACGCCATGGCAATGCCAGCGTCCTCGCTCCCCTGCGAAATGCCTCCCTTTTTCTCTTCCGGGTTCCGCAAAGACGCGGCGTGTCGGGCGGCCGGGAAGAGTAGCGCTTCGGTCTGCGCTATCGCCGCATTCATCCGCGAGCGGACGTCGATCCAATCGATTGCCGAACGGGACTGCGTGTTTTGGGGCGTCACGTTGATATCTCCCCTGGCGGCTTGCGGCGGTCATTCGGCCGTCGCGGTTGAGTGCCATTCGGCTTCACGTCGGGTGCTGCATCCGTGTTCAGTGACGATGGGGGTTCTGCGGTTGCCGCCCGACGGTACACGACACCTGCTTCGGTCGTCATGGTCAGGAACGGAGCAACCTTGGGAATCAGGGGATCGACGGGTGCCGTGATCAACCAACCGCCCTGCGAAAGGCACTCGAAGAGATGGCGGCCTATCCGGTTCACCGAGGTCTGCTCGTAGTAGACGAGCAGGTTGCGGCAAAGAACGAGATCATAGCCACCCTGCACATCCGGCGATGCGACGTCTTGCGCCGCCACGTCGAGGAGGTGAAACCCGACCTGCGTGGCGATCGAGCGCCTGAGGCGAAAGCGTCGTCCTGTGGGTATGAAGTATCGTTGCCTGAAGGCGGGAGGGAGCCTCCTCAGGGACCAGGAATCGTATTCGCCGTCTCTGGCGCGCGCCAACGCTTTGCGGCGAATGTCGAAACCCGTGATCTGCACCTCGTCCGAGAGGCCCTCCGCCGCGCACAGGATCGCTAGCGAATAGGGTTCTTCACCTGTCGAGCAGCCAATGCTGCAGATACGGATGGGGCTGCCAGCGCGCCTCTCACGTATCTCGGGGATGATTTCATCGCGAATGAAGGCGAACTGCTCCGCGCCGCGGAAGAAACACGTCTCCCCGACTGCCACAGCGGACACGAGATCCCGCACAAGGTCTTCGTCCCAAGTCAGCTGCTGCAGAAGACGATCGGTGCGAACCCGATGCGCCACCATCACCCGCCGAACCGCCGACGTGAAACGCCCCTGCCCCGGTTCCGAAAAGCGCATGCCGAGCCCTGCCGCGACGCTCTCGGCCAGCCGTCCCATATCTGTACTGACTTGCGTTCCGGTCACGAACCACCTTCCACATGCTGCGATATTACTAGGTCGCGGGCTTCCGCTACGCTATTCGGCCGGTTGATCTAGGTTGGTCGGCCGGCGGGACTAGGTCGTCCGACGTCCGGGTCCGCCAGGAGACGCGCACCGGCGACCGCCGCCTCCTGGCGATTTCGCACCTGGAGGCTGCGAAAGAGCGCGGCGAGATGAATTTTGATCGTTCCCTCACCAAGCTTCAGCTGACGGGCGATCTCCTTGTTCGAAAGGCCACGAACCAGGAGAGAAAGAACTTCGCGCTGCCGAGGCGTCAGCGACGCCAGCGTCCGACCGACCTGATCGGCCGCTTTATCGGGGATTGAGGTCGCTTCGGATTTCTCATCGTCCCGGGATGACCGGTCGGTGATGGAAGGGGGCACGAATACCCTCCCCTCGATGATCGCGCGGATCGCATTGGCGAGATCCCGTGCCCCGAGGCCTTTTGGGACATATCCGTTGATGCCTGCAGCCAGGGCGGCGAGGATGTCAGCCCTGCGGGAGGAGGCCGATACGACCCCGATCTTCAGGTGCGGGTGGACGTCGCGCACGCCCGCAAGACTTGCGGCACTCTCCATTCCGGGCATCTGAAGGTCGAAGAGCGCGAGTTCAAAGCTGCCTCGCTCAGAGAGTTCGTCGATTGCTTCGTCAAGCGATCTCGCTTCCACGACCGTTTGAAACCCGAGTTCGTTCTTGAGAATGAACGCAAGTGCAATCCTGAAGAACTCATCATCGTCGGCAATCAGTGCTACGCGTAACTCGTCCATTACCTACTCCGGACGGGTCTCCCCCGAACTGTGGCCCGGAATGGGCCGAAACGTTCAACATTACTTCGAACCGCAACCTCAGGCCGGTTCCATCTCCAACTCTAAGTGTTCAAGTCACTGGGGCGCCGACAGAGCCAGTTCCCCTTGCGTCATTCCGTTCTTCAACAGCAGTTGGATTTGCGCGGCCGGCAGCGGTCGCGCAAAGAGGTAGCCTTGCGCCTCGTCGAAACCTTCGACGTTAACTGCTGTCAGCTGCTCCTCGGTTTCCACGCCTTCGACGGTGGTCATCATGCCGAGACTGTGGCCAAGGCCTGCCACCGCGCGGACGATAGCAAGTGACTCTTTTCCTTGCGGCAAATCACGGACGAAGGCCTGATCGACCTTTATCTTGTCGAAAGGAAAGCTACGCAGATAGCCGAGCGACGAATAGCCGGTGCCGAAGTCATCCAGTGCGATTTTCACGCCGATATTGCGCAGGGCCTGGAGTATCTCAAGATTATGCTCGCTTTCCTCCAGCAGAACCGATTCTGTAATCTCGAGTTGAAGGCGTGCCGGATCGAGACTCGAGGCTGAAAGGGCGTCGGCCACGACTTTGACGAGTGCCTTGTGCTTGAACTGGACGGGCGACAGATTGACTGCAACGCTAATGTGAGAAGGCCACCCTGCGGCCTCGCGGCAGGCTTGCCGCAGGATCCACTCACCGATCGGTACGAGCAGACCGGTTTCCTCGGCAATCGGTATGAACTCGGATGGCGGAATTGTGCCTCTTTCGGAATGGCGCCACCTCAGGAGGGCCTCACATCCGGTCACCTGCCGTGTCTGCAAATTCACAAGCGGTTGGTAGTGAAGTTCGAGCTCCCCCTTTTCGAGGGCCTCACGCAAGGCGACGATCAACTGCTGATGTGCCTGCAACTGCGCGTGCATGGCCTGGTCAAAGCATCGGTACGTCCCTCGGCCACTCGCCTTGGCGCTGTAGAGCGCGATGTCGGCCGCCTTGATGAGTTCGTCGGCGGACGTGCCGTCTTTCGGTGCGAAGGCGATCCCCACGCTGACACCGATGACGGCGGTGACACCTTCGATGCTGAAGGGCTGGGCCAAGGTATCGATGATCCGTCTGGCGAGTGCGACAGCGTCGTCCGTCGACTTCGACAGGGGCTGAATAATGGCGAACTCGTCGCCCCCAAGGCGCGCCAGAATGTCGGAGGCACGAACGACCTGAGCGAGCCGCGTGGAAACCTGCCGAAGCAGAGCATCGCCGGTCGGATGGCCAAAGGTATCGTTCACGGCCTTGAATCCGTCGAGGTCCATGCAGAGGACTGCCATGCCGGCGGACGTCTCCTGCTCGGCGAGGGCAAGCTCGAAGCACTCGCGGAAGAACACCCTGTTTGCCAGACCGGTTAGCATGTCATGTCGCGCCATATGCACCATCTGCCTTTGGGCGAGGAGTCGGTTCTCCTCCGCCCTGCGGCGTTCGGTAATGTCGCGGAAGAAGACGGAAATGCCCTCGTCGGACGGTGACGCATTCGCCTCGACCCAGATATCGAGGGAAGGCAGATAGTCCTCGAAAAACGACCGAACACGCCGCTCCATGACTTCCTTGCAGTGTTCGGCAAAGCTCTCCGTCCCCTCTTTGGGGAAAAAGGCCCACAGCGTGCGGCCGACAGCTTCGTCCCCGATCCGAAGCAGCTTCTTTGCATTCTCGTTGAGGTAATGAATTCGCCAGTCCGCATCCAACGACAAAACGCTGTCCATGGTGCTTTCCAGGACGGATGCAAGTTGGTGGGCCGCTGCTTCGGCTTCCTTGTGAGCTCTGTTCAACTCCTCGCTGGCGCGACGCGAATCCGTGATGTCACGCCAGATCGTCAGCATCCGTATCGGGTTCCCGTCACGATCACGAACGGGCGCTGCGATCACGTCCATGCAACGGTCGTTTCCCTCCACGTCTCGAACGGAGATCTCGAACCGCGCCTCCCGGCCCGCCCTGACCTCGTCCCAGCCGATTTGTACTCTCTCTGCATCGGCTGGATCGCCGACGACGTCCCACGTCTGCTCCGATATCGGGGCATCTTCGTCGATGCCGAATAGTCGCCGACAGGCCTTGTTCATACCCGTCGGCCGTCCGTCCATGTCAAGCACGCGTACACAATCCGGGCTGCTGTCGAAAATACTCGTGATGAAGGCCTGCGTCTCCTGCTGGGCGAGTTCCGCGGTTCGGCGCTCGCTGATGTCGAGAACGGAGCCGATGTATCCGAGAAAGGTGCCGTCGCTGGCAAAGCGCGGCTGGCCGATATCGATCACCCATGCCCATGTGCCGTCAGCCCGCCTCAACCGGTACTCGCTTTGCACCGGCTCATGATCTTTGCTCGCCCGCTGGAACGCCTTCTCTACCTTTCCCCGATCATCGGGATGAATGGCATCAAGCCAACCGAAGCCTTCTGCTTCTTCTTCACTCTGCCCCGTCGTTTCCCGCCACAGTCGGCTGAGAAAACTTGTGCCACCATTTTCGCCTGCGACCCAGATCACGACCGGAGCATCATCTGCAATGGCCCTGAACCTCGCCTCGCTCTCGCGCAATGCATCGGTCGCGCGCCGCCTCTCGTCGACATCCTCCAGGACACCATACCATCGCAACACCTTGCCGTCCTTGTCCCGCTTGGCCGCGGCGCGGGCACGAAACCAGCGATAGTCGCCGGTCTTCGTGATAATCCGATACTCGAGGTCGAGAGGTTCGCCGCTGGCGATGGAATGCTGCCATTCCCGCTGAACTGTTGCGGCGTCCTCAGGATGCACTGCCTTTGCCCATTCACTTCCAAGCGACTCCTCTACCGGAAAACCGGTCAGCTCTGTCCATCTCGGCCCCGCGTCTAGGACTTGCCCGGAGGCATCGGCGGTCCAGGGCACCTGAGGATGAAGGTCGACCAGCGAGCGATAGTGTTCTTCGCTGGCCCGCAGCGTTGCCTCAGCCTCACGAAGGTCGGTGATATCGACAAGAACGGCGACCAGGAACTTCCGGATGGCCGCCCCCACCCGAACTGTCCCGCAACGCTTCTTCGTCAGCAGGGTTCGAGAGGAACCGTCCGCGACCGTGATCGTCTCCTCCAACCGGTGTTCCTCGCCGGTCGAAAGAACAAGTCTGTCCGTTGCAACGATCTCGTCGGCTTCTTCCTTTGGCAGGAAGTCATAGTCGGTGTGCCCGATAAGATCAGAGCGGCTCTTGCACAGAAGCGCACAGGCCGCGTCATTGACAAAGACGAAGCGCGAGCCGTCGTCCTTGATGATCACCGGCTCGGCGACGCCATCGAGCACGGCTTCCACGAGATGACGGGATGCAGGAGACAACTCTTCCTGAAATGCATCGTACATGTAACGACCTCACGACGGCGCAATGCAGACATTTGAAGATGGACGGCCAACCAGTATCAACGGTTGCGGATCGCATCGGTTCCCGCATCACGCAAGTCGAAGTCCGGTGTGGTTAACGAAGGCCTGACGCACCGCGGGGAACGAGGATCTGGCGAGCCCGGAAAGAACGTGAAAAGCCGGCGGGCCTCGCTGAGACCATTCCTCCATCTCACGTTCGGAAGTAGACCTCTGTCGCCCGGAACCGTCCCTCAATTCGACTGCACTGAACGATCACATCGATCGACAGTCTCAGCAATGCTTCGATGTCTTTGCGCTCCAGGTTGTGCCCGCCGTCAGATTCTTTCACGAGCAGTGTCAACTGCTGGAACGCGAGGCTGGCAGAGTCGGCGTGGACTGTCGTTATCGATCCAGGGTGACCAGAGTTGACGTTGCGGACGTAGTAGAAGGCGGTGCCGTCACGAAGTTCCTGCAGCAAGATGCGGTCCGGCCGCATACGCAGACTCGATTCCAGCAGTTCTTTCGCGCTGGCACTCGATAGCCCCTGAGCGCCCTTGGAATAGAAGAGGCGTACGTGGTTTGCCTGAGGAATTACCAACTCCGGCGTGTCCTCGATCGAGATAATCCGCTCATCCTCTGGAATATGCCTGATCAGCGCCTTTGAAAGGGTCGTCTTGGCCGATCCGGTTGCGCCCGAAATGATGATGTTCTTGCGTGCGATAACGGCGTGCTGCAGAAACTCCTTGAAGCGGCCGGCACGGTATAACTCGCGCAACTCCACGTCCGGTGTCGTGGCTCCGCCGTCGGCTGCTCGTGTCCCCTCGAAAAAGTCCCTGTCATCAAGATCGTCAAGTGTGAAGGCAACGGAGGATGGCTTCCGAATGGTCATGCTGACTGTGCCCCTGGTCGTCGCCGGCGGGATGACAATCTGAATTCGTTCGTCGCCCGGGAGCGTCGCGGACAGGATTGGTCGGGTCTCATCGATCGCCTGATGAGAGAAACTGGCCACGGCCCGGGCAAGACGCATCAATTTTTCGAATGAAAGCCCGGGCAGATCATAGGTCCGCCACCCACCTGAGCCCTCCGTCAGCACCTGCCCGGGCCGATTTACGATCACTTCGTAGAGCGTTTGGTCGTTGAGGAACGGCGCCAGCGGTGACAACAATTCCCGGACGACAGTGGCGTCGGCTCCCTCGGTCATGCACCCTATCCTATTTCGTGACGAGCGTGGATTGCGGACTGAAGTTGCCGAGCACCGCGCGGTCCAGGACCTTGTTCATCGGCTCGGTGACACGCAATCCATAGACACGTGAGAAGTCGAGATCCCGCGCCACGAAGATCGAGACGATCTCGCCCTGGTGTTTGTTGAGTGTCGGCGGGATGTTGATCGACTGCTCGACAGCGATGGCGGCCGCCTGTTTTCCAGCGCCGGTCGTGTTCTCAGCGCCCACGTCATTCTGTTGCAGGCGACCATTCGCGTAGCCTGTGGCATCACCGACGATCGAGAGAAGAAGAGCGCTTCCAAATCGCTCCCACCAGTGCGTATCGACATAGCCGTCGACGCCGGCGCGGCCGAGCGCGTCCGTCGCCGGTGAGGCCAATGTGACGATGACGCCTTTTGGCGTCTTTGCCCGATTCCAGAGCACAAACAGCCGCTTCTGTCCTCGCTGGAGGCTGCCGCGATACTCGCCGACGAGTTGGGTGCCCTTCTCCATCAGCACGACCCGGCCGTTGTCCGAGAGAACGTCACGGTTGAGCACGCAACTGGTAAAGCCGGGCTGATCCGACGAGAGGGCCGTTTCAAGGACGCAGGGTATCGAGGTGCCCATTGCAACGATGAAGTTCCGGTTTCCGAGGGTGCCCGCTCGAGAGCCCTCAAGTCGGGTCGGCCGCAGCAATCCGCTGAATCTCTGTTCATCAGCGATGGCCGTGTCCTGACCAACCGCTCTATCGAACGGCACAAAATGGGTTTCTGTGGCTATGGAGGCATCCTGGTTCTGGCGATGCGCCGTCGCGGAGTTCTGTCCGCCGCTATACGCCATGACCGGCGCACGTCGAGCGGAGTCGAGCAGCGGATCCTCGTGCTCTTCCTCCTCAGTGGCGACGGGGACTGGCAGCTTCACCTGCGGCTCGGCCTGGACCGGCTCGACCTGTTCCTTGGCCGGTTCGAAATCCGCCGTCTGGCGGATGACCACCCGCTCTGGTTTTTTGGGTTCCGTCGGCGTTTTCGTGCCACTCATGGACCAGAGCGCGAAGGCGACAAAAGCAACGACGGACAGTGACACAGCGCCCCGCCTCAGGACAGAATTGCTCGCCATCCGCCTGCCCGTGAGGGTCTCCGCGCGCTCGCCGGGAATGCGGCTTCCATCTTCATCAGTCATGGCCGCCCCCGATCGATCCCGTCACCATCCGTGCGCACGACTCGCTCGACCGATGGTGACGTCGTGTTCGTGTCGGGATCGATGCCAACCCGCTCGTAGGCCTCGTTGAAGACGCAGAGCACGTCGCCTCCCCGGCGCAGGATGAACTTTCGGCTGATCGCATGGACGAGGACCAGGTTACCGTCGACCGATTTCGGCACCAGGCTCTCGCTGCCGTCAGAATTCTCGACGTAGATCGCGGGCATTTCCTGATTGCCGACAAAGGCAAAGGTGGTGACCTTGCCGTTGTCGTAGATGGATTGTGGTTCGAGAGCCTTGGAGCCTTGTGCCGAGTAGCGCCAGTTTCGCGGCCCATAGGCCTCGTGAAGAGCGAGCACATCATCGGCTTCCTTGGCCCGTGCTACCAGGGCGCGGGCTTGAGCCGCCTGCCGCCGTTGCTCGGCTTCGTCGGCCGGGTATCGGTACTTGACGTAGAAATAGGTATTCTGGCCGACATCCACGGTTCCGTCACGCACGGTCAATTCCATCTGATAGCTGCGGGTCGATCCGTCCCGGCGTGTCGTGACAACGGAGATGTTGGTGACCGGCTGGTTCTCGCGGGGTTTGAGGAACAGGATGTTTCCTGCCGGCGCCACTTCCCACGCGACGCTGTTACCGAGTGCGACATGAGCGATCTCCTCGTCGCCCGCGAACTCGACCTGTACGGAGGACCGCAACGTGCCGATGATGCGGGTTATGTTGTAGGGCTGGTAATCGACAAAGCGCACACGGCTGTCCTGCGATGCACCGCGCGGTATTTCGAGAGCAAGCGTCGCTGAAGTTGAGCCCGCCAAGAGAAGAGTGAGAATTGCAGTCGTCCGCATCAGTTGATCGCCTCCGGATCGGCCCGGTATTCGCTGACGGCGAAGCCGAGAGGGTTCACAAGCCGGTCGGTCGACGACATCGGCGCATTCACGTAAGCAAAGGTGAGCGTCGCAACCCAGTGAGTCGTGCGGACGTCATCGCCCCGGGTGATCGTGCGCATGTAGCGGACGGAGACGACATTCGGGTTGATCAGCGAGATCGAAGCGATGCCGACGCGCACGGTGGCGCCGCGTCCGTAGGTATTCTGGGGCGACTCCGGATTGCTGCCACGGTAGAAGACGGAGAACCGGGTCTGCTCGGGCTGAGTGGACAAGAGGGCGACCGTGCGGAAGTTCTCCTCGGATTCGCTCCAGACATAGCCCTCGCGAGCGCGGACATATTTGGCGGCGAAGTATTTGGTCACCGCCTCATCATAGGTACCGGCGGTCGACGTCAATGCCGATACCACGTCGACAATGCCCGTCGAATTGTCGACGCGGACAACAAACGGTTCGACCGTCTTCAGCGGCGTGAGACCGGCGACAGCAAGGACCGAAGCTCCCGCGAGGACGCCGGCCATGATTGCGACGGACCAGGCGATACGTGCCGAGCGCTCGACCTGGATCATGCGATCCTGATCGAAGCGGCGTGCTTTGTCGAAATAGCTCTTTAGCTCGTCCCTCGAGAACATGGCGCTATCCTTCACAAGGACGATAAGATGTGGCGATGTCGAGATGCGCGAAGGCTGGATTCTCCTTACGTTCCGCGACATAGGCTGCGCCCATGGCCGGCGACTTCGCCGGCGGCGCATTCGAGTGTTCCTGTTTGACGTTGCTATTATCCTCCCACTCCCACATCGATCGATTGAGCGGCCGACGCGAATACCCGTCGCATTTGGGGAGTGGATAGGTCATCGATGCGCAACCGCTCAAGATCACCGCCATGGATAGCAGGAGGACTGGTCTGATCATTTGTGAATTGCCTTCTTCTCGTTCGGCGACGGGTATCATGAGCTGGCGTCCTTCGATCTGAACGTTCGCCCGACGGCTCGAACTCCGCGACCTGTAGCGTGAAGGCCGCGTGAGGCAGCCCAGGCCAGCGAACTCTCGTGAGCATCCCGGGCCGCACCGTAGCCGTACGTCAGCGATGCACCGCCAGCTGCCAGAGCAGAGGCAATGCTCGGAAGCTGGTAGAAGACGTAGAGAGCGGCAAGGCAGATTGCACAAAGCGCGATCGGCCGCATCAGGACGTCGCTGTATCCCTCGATGGCCGTGAAGGTGGTGTCGATGCAGGTGATCAGCAGCGATCCGACTGCCATGACCAAGACCTGAAGGATCACGAAGTTCGCAAGCTGCCCGATCCACGCCTCGGTGAAGCGCCTCGTCGATTTGAACATGGCGAGGGTCACGAAGATCGGACCGATTGCAAGCACGATGGCGAGCGCGAGCCGGGCGTAGAGCGAGACGATGTAGCCGATTGCCGCAACGACGAAGCTGGCGGCGATCACCATCATCCCGCAGACACCCGTGACGACATCGACGGGCCACGAGCCCCGCGCCCATATCTCCTTTGCAGAACTTTGTCCCTTGTCGAGCAGACTGTCGAAGGATGAGGCGCTCGGTGCGGCACCGGTATTGAGTGACTGCGAGATCTCGCGCGGGAGGGCGTCGAAGAATATGTCCGTGACGTAGGTCTGGTAGGAATCGGCATTCTTCACCAGCATCACGATGATAGCGAGCTTGATCCCCCGAAATGCGAAATCGAGGACCGGCTCCTGGACGGAGCCGCGAAGCACAAGGTATCCGTAGAGCACGACGTAGAGAGTCACCCCGGCTGTAAGAGGATTCGAGACCCAATCGGAGATGTTCGAGGTTCCGTCCGAAACAAAGGTTTCGAGCGGCGTCTTGAACTGTTGGTCCACAAAGGCAAATACCTGGTACATGCCTTAGCCCCCAGTACCTTGCCCATCCTTCCAAGACGCGCCTTGAAATCCGCGGCGGCGGCGTTCTGGCAGTTTGGCGTGTCACCCAACTCTCCCGGATTGTCGCGGCATTTGCCAACCCACTCGACAAGCAACGCCTCGTCGGCCATCAGTTCTTCCACCGTATAGACACGCTCCGCATCGTCCGAACAGCCGGCGAGAAGGACGAGAAAAATAGACACAAGCTGAGATCTCATTGTAGGGCTGCCCCCATCGCGTCCATGCGCTTGCGCCAATCCTCGGCCTTGCGTTGCTCACCGATCTGAACCTGGGCCTGCTGAACCATGCGGAGCCCCTCCATCCGCAGCACATCGGCCTGAAGAAAGGCCTGCTCGGCTTGAAGCCGCGCCTGAAGATCGGCGACATTCTTGGCGTCACTTGCCGTCGATATTTCCTCACGCAACTGATCGATCCCATCGATGCGCCTGGTCACCGCATCGTAGATCTGCTGCCCGAGGCTCATCTGTCCGGCGTTCCTGTTTTGAATGCGGGTAAGCTCCTGCGCATAGAAGTCATCGGCGCTGGTCCGGTACGTCGAATTCGTCTCGACGAACTTCGAAGCGGCGTCACTGAAGACGCCCGCACCATTGCCGTTGAACAGCGCCTCGATGGCGGCGAAGTCCTCAGGCAGCGCCCTGCGGATCGCGGGATCGTTCAGGACGCCGGCGACATCGGCCATGTCGGTCAGCTTGTTGAGCGAGCCGTAGAGTTGCTGCGCCTGCTCGATCTGCTGATTGAGAGCGTCGAGCTGCGACTTGAGCTCAGCGATCGTCTCGATGTGCTTGGCGATTGCGGTCTGGTCAATCACCGGGATCCCCTGGCCCGCTGCCCCGCTGGCAGCAAAGACGATCGCAGCAGCAAGCGCTTCGCCGTGGAATTGGAAGTAAGTCATCAACTCGCACTCCTTCGTTCATGGAAGACCGGCAGCCAATCCTCAGGATGGTCGCCGACCTCGCCGCGGATGTCGTCGACGAGTTCGATATTGGCGGTGCGGCCGGAGAGGATGGAGAGTTCGTCGTCGAAGCCGTTCAGATCCAGTTCGGCGACGACGCTGTTGTGTCCCTGTTTGAGGACGAAACGGCGACTCTCGACGGTGAGCTCGCGCGAGATCAGCTCGTATTCGCGTTCCGTCAGATTGAATCCGTCGACATAGTCGGCATGATTGCCGCGGGAGTTCGGCAGAAAGATCTGCGTCGGGCATTGCTCGATGATCGTATGGGCGATTGGCGAAACGAGTGCATCGCGCGGGCTCTGCGTGGCAAACAGCATGAGACCGTTCTGTTTGCGGATCGTCTTGAGCTTGTTCTCAGCGAGATCGCGAAACCCTTCATCCTGGAGCGTCTTCCAGAACTCGTCGATGACGATGATAATCCGCCGGCCGTCGATCAACTGCTCGACGCGATGGAAGAGATAGGCCATGAGGGGCGTGCGGATTTCCTCGTTGTCGAGAAAATCGGTCATGTCGTAGCCGACGAACTTGCCGCCGATGCCAAACTCGCCGAAACCGATATCCTCGATGACGTTGTCGAAGGCCCAGCCGAGGGGCCCTCCCCTTTCCCACCGCCGCAGCCGCGCGGCAATGCCTTCGGGATCAGTGTTGTTGAGGAAGGCCCTTAGCGCCCCGATCGTGCGGCGCTCCACCGGAAGATCGGAAAGGCCCTCGATCGCGGAGGCGATGTCGCGGAGTTCGCCGACGCTGAGTTCCCGGGAAGACGAGCCGACAAGCTTGCCGACCCAACGTGTCAGGAAAACCTTGTTTGCCGGCGTGAGTTCAAGAGCCTTAAGAGGCGCGCAGCCGGTTGGCATGCCGTTCTTGAGGGGTCGGTAGGTGCCGCCGGCGGCGCGCACAAAGAGGTCTGCACCCCTGTCCTTGTCAAAGAACACCACATGCGGATCGTGCTTTCCGAGTTGCGACAGCATGAAGTTGAGGAGCACCGTCTTGCCGGCTCCGGATGGCCCGCAGAGGAAGGTGTTGCCGAGATCACTATAATGAAAATTGAAGTAGTATGGCGATCCGGATGCAGTTTTGAGCAGCGCAACGGCGGGACCCCACTCGTTGCCATCTTTCTGCCCGGTCGGATAGGAATGGAAGGGCGACAAGGCGGCGAAATTCCGTGAGGTGATTGCGCCGGAGCGGGCACGGTAGCGGAAATTGCCAGGCAGTTGCGCCCACCAGGCCGCCTCAAGGCCGAGATCCTCGCGTGCGACGATAGCGCCGCCGCTCGTCAGGCCCGCGCGCGCCTTGGCAAGATTGTCGACAAGCTCCTTCACAGAAGGGGCGAAGACAGCGAGGGTCAGGTGATGCTCCCCTAGCACGAACCGGTTGGACTCCAGGTCATCCATAGCCTCGTAGAGTTCGTCGATCTGGGAGGCAGCCTTGTCACCGCTGCTGACCATTTGGTTCTGCTTTCGGCCCAAAATGGTCCGGGCGTCGACCTTCGAAACGAAGGAGAAGGATTGTGACAGGATGAGTTCGAACGGACCGGTGAGCACGCCGTCCAGCATGCCCACCCGAGTGCGGGCTGGATATTCCTTGAAGCTCAGCATGCCGGCATAGCGGCTGTCTGCCTCGCTGCGAATTTCGATTATCTCGCGTCCGAAGATGAGACGTTCCGAATAGATCGCGGAACCGACACGCCCCTCCGTCAGCGGGATCGGCTCACGCCGCCCGCCGACGAGTTGATGCAACACCTCGCTTGGCTCCGAGAATAGAAGGCCATCGCGCTCATAGACGGAAAGTACCCTGGGTTCGAAGCGCTTCAACGCGGTTTTGATGTCGACGACTGTGTCCCGAAGCTGCTTCAGGGCTTCCTCGTCCAGTTCGGCACGAGCGCGGCGGGCATGCCATAGCCGCGACAGCAGCTTCGCCGCCCTGTCAGCCGGATCTTGGGCGGGGGACAGAATGACTGTCAGGTAGAGATCGTTGCGGAACAGATGCTGGCCGACCATACTCTCGCGGTACTTGTCGTCGAGCGTGGCCGAAAAGGTGCTCGTGAAGGTTCCATCGGGATAGTCACTGTCCCGACGGCGAATGAGATGGGTCCATAGGGCAAGCCGCTCGTCCGCGATGTTCCGGTAGAGCGTGTTGAGGTCGCAATGAAGCGCGTTCAGATCGAGAAAGTCGGCTGTCTCGAATGAGACGCCTTCGAGCGCAATCATCATCATCATCGCCCTGGAATCGAGCGCGATCGCCGACTCGTCGACGTGGCGGATGTAGGGGATGAAGGTCTCCGGGCCGAGCTCGCGAGATCTGAGCGTGGCGAGGTCAGGCATAACCAAGGTCTCTTTCGTCATAACGGCGGGCGAGCTTCAGCGGCGAAACCGTCGCTCCACCCCAATAGGAGCTGGTGCGCGACCGGCCGCGCGTTTCCACCCAGGCAAGCAGGATGCGGAACATATTGTGGTCGTGCGTCACACTCGCGCGAAAGACGAGATGGAAGACGACGCCGACGGCCAAGTAGGCGATCGAGCCGGCGAGGATGTAGAGGACCGTCGTGAGCATGATGTTTAGCCCCATCGCCTCCATTGTGACGCCGGCGATCATTGCCGGCCGTGTGCAAGCAATGAAGAGAGTGTCTTCCTCGAGCGTTGGCCGTGGGGGCAGCATGCGCTCAGCTCCCGACAATCGTGTTCACAAGTTCAGTGGCACCGAAGATGCCGCCGATCCCGATGATCCAGAACCCGGCCCGTCTCAGGTCCATGTAGCCGAACATCCAGGCAATGCAGATCACGATCACGGCGATCACTGCCAGCAGCTTGGCGATGTTGCCGGTCAGCATATCGACGATGTTCTGCAGCACGGTCTCGATGCCGGCCGCTTGCGCGAAGGCCGGTTCGACCAGGATGATCATGGTGGCGACGGCCATCGCGGTCGAGGCGGCGACCGGGCGGAATCGGGAAATCAAGGTCATTCGCTCTGCTCCATTTGACTGTTCTGAAACACGAGGACGGGGGACCTCCGTCGCAAACTAAAAACGTCCCACGATGGCGCCGATGCCGCTTCGTCGGGTCGCTGGTCGCTGGTTGCTGCCTCAACCGTGACTTCGACATGGCTGTCTTCGATGCTGTCTCCATCCTGCTCGTTGTCTGCGATCACGGCAGTCGCCAGCGCTCGATCGAGCTGCCTCGCGTTCTCCTCGACCTGCTTTTCGTACCGGAGCGAGGAGCCGACAGAGGAACCGCCTCCGTCGTAGTAGGATTGCAGCATCAACTGTTCAGGCCGGCCGGAATCTGCGCCTGCCTTCATGGCGAGACGGTAATACTCGTCGAGCAGTCCCGCCGTGACTTGAAGGTTTCGGCGCGGATCGAAGGTCTCGGACATTGTTATGTTCAACGTGCGGAGTCGCTGGGTGCTGATGGCGCCGAGGCCAAGCTGAATATCCTGGCGCTCGGCCGTCAGCGACGTTGCGAGTTCGATCGCTTCCGAGCTGGACGCCGGCTTTCGCGAAAGCGGGGCGGGACCGGTGATCCGAATGGCGAACGGATCGAAGCCGCTTTCAGCGCTAACGACACGAGCCGGGGTCTCGGTCACGAAGGTCGGCACGCAACTTTGTGTGAGGTAGAGCAAAGCGACGGACATGGCTCAGTACCACACCCGTTGGCGCCCGATTCCGTCGATTGTCACATCGATATAATGCGGTTTCGAACGAAGATGCGGCTGTCTCGTCACGTAGCGCCGACACGTCCGTTCCCGGTCCCCGGCGCGCCGTGCTATAATGAGTTGCGAGTGATCTCTGCCTGGAGAACACTCGGGACCCGTCACGACTTGCGGTGCCGTTGACACACAGCTTGCCTCCCGTCCGCGACCACCAAAGCGAAGCGAGAGCCTGTAGCCTTCGTCGCAATAGAGAGGCTCGTATCCTGGCCCGGATGCCCAGAACCCCACGCCGGTGCAAGTCGGAAACGAATGACCTTGTGCAAGTTCACGCCACAACCGCTCGACGGGAGGACGGCATTCGGCAAACTGTGTCGCGCCTCCGGGATTGGAGAGGCATAGGATCACCTGGCACCCCCAATCGTTTGCGTGCGCGTTGCCGCCCGGAACGAGATGTGATGAACTGGCAGCAGCGAGCGATACGAACCACCCAACCAGAAGGCTCCTCATATGCCGTACCCTCCGAAACCGGCGTGCTGCTCAAAACCGCAGCGACCGCTCGGCGTTCAACGAATTAAACAGCCTTATATAATGTAGTTAAAAAGATGACAAGTACCTTGGACGCCCAATGGCACAATCTCGCCTTCTCGGCCTTCATATTCCGGGAGATCCTCGACAACCCTCTAGAGGACGAGACGCCCCAATCACGGCTGAAGCAGATCGGCATGATGAGCATTCTCTACATTATGCATCAGGGACATCAGGCATTAACTATCTCAAACATAACGGATAAAACGAAACTCACGCGTACAGGAGTTGCGGAGACCATCGACCCGCTGGTAAGACGTGGACTGCTGACCGAGACGTTTGTGAAGAATTCTATGGGTCGCGGCAAAGCACGCCAGTTTGAGATCGCACCGGAAATATTTGAGAAGATTCGTAGCTTTCAGCCCGCTTAGCGCATAAAGGCCGCGGTGAAATCCCCGTGATACTGACTTGAACCAGTGCGTTATGCTTGGCTGCGGTGGGTAGGCAGGATCGCTTTGCCAGCGTTCGTTTTGTTGCCTGCGTGCCCGAGAGGTCAACAGAGGGCGTTCCGGGAAATTTTGTGGCAGCGGATAACGCAAGGCCGCCCCAAAGTGCGTTTGGCGACCATCGTCTAAGAGTGATGCGGACATTTCCGCGGTTTACGCGGCCACGGCGGACATTGCTCGTCTACAGTGCCGTCATATGTTTTCCTCCAGTCTCAGGCCACGTGGCCGCGCCAATCTTGAGGTGATCCATGCCAGGCAACATAATTCCATTCAAAAGACCCAAGAAGCCGGCGCGAAACGAACCACCGGGCAAGGGACCGTCGCTAGTGACAGTTCTGATCGCTGCACTTTGCCTGACCGCTGCACTGTCTGCATACACATACTTCTCATTGTCCGAATCCAGATCGCGCGCACGATCTGAGACCTTCCAAAGATGCGGCATCATCAAACGGAATTGTATCGTCGACGGAGATACACTCTACGTGGCCGGCGAGAAGATCCGCGTCGCAGACATCGATACTCCTGAGATCTCGGAGCCCAAATGCACGTCAGAGAAGACTCTCGGCGAGCGTGCGACCGCGCGCCTCACACAGCTCGTGAATGCTGGTCCGTTTGAACTGCGTGCATGGCAAAACCGCGATGAGGACAAATACGGCCGTAAGCTACGCGTGCTCGTCCGCAACGGCAGGAGCCTCGGCGATATTCTGGTCGCGGAGGGTTTGGCAAGAACGTGGTCAGGCCGACGAGAACCGTGGTGCTGACGTTGCGTCTTGGCTTCCTCCGAAGGTGACAGCTGCAAGGCGCCGCGGTCCGCGCCGGACTACAGAGGCGATGGCCAAGTTTTCGTACGTCGCACGAAGGAGCCCGGTCTTTCAACCACCTCTCCAATTAGCACCTTCCGAAACGATCGATGCCATTCTCAACATCGTTCCCTGACGCCCCGCGATCGATCGGGCCGTCGCTCACCCTGCCCCGACTTCGAGCACGCTCAGACCGACGGTCCGGTTTTGGTCCCATACGTTCGTTTCGGCTTTTGGAGCCTTCATGGGCGCCCTTTGTAGCGACCGAAAGGCGGAAGAACGTGTCGCTCTGCGTGCCGCAACGAAGTGGTCCTAGACGGCCTAATGCAGTTCGTCTCAACCCGGGCACCAGAAGAACTCGGCAGGGACCACCGCGGATGCATCGAAAATGCTAGCCTCGAACGCGATCTTTAGCGCTCGCAACACAATAATGTTGGCGGCAGAAACCTGCATCAGAAGCCGACCGTTGACTGATTTCATGACAGCCACGCCCTCATCCAGGAGGAATACCGTCTCCGAGTCGTTGAGCACTATCGACGCGCCCAATGCGGACATGCGAAGGGAAACGTTTTCGATCAATCTTGCTTGATCTGGAGGATAGACGCTGCACTCAGAGAAATGCTCGTCCATGGATGTGCTCCGCCTGAGCAGTTGGAACTTGGATCAACGGGATACATGTAAGTAGATGGCTAAAGCCGAGGCGCTACGTCCAAGTCTGACAGGACGCCGTGGATTGCATGCCCTACGGCTCGGATGTCCTCCTCCGAATGCCCAGCCGTCGGGCAAAGTCGCAACCCAGCTCGACCCCGCGCAACTGTCGGAAAGAAGATAGCCGATGAGTAGAAGCCACGATCAAGCAGCGCACGTGCTGCAGAGATTGCCGCTAGCTCATCTCCAATCTCCACCGTCCGGATCGGCAAGAGAGAACCTTGTTGGCCGGTTGCAACGAGACTATCGAACAACGAGATTCTACTCCTGAGCCTCCGCTGTAGACGGCCGAGTTCGTCGGTCCGGTGCAGCGCCTGCGACGCCAATGCGGAGCCGATAGCCGCCACGTTCATTGACGCCGAAAACGCATGCGCAACGGCGAACCGCCGGAACAGCTCTTCTTGCCTCGCGGTACCAAGCATGAGCAGACCGCCGGAGGCGCCGAAACCCTTTCCAAGCGACGCAGCAATGATCGTGCGTTCGCCTAGCGGCCCCAGAAGCTGAGACCTCGCAAAACCCTCGCCGTGCTCCCCGAAAATCGATATCCCGTGCGCATCATCTATATAGAGAAAAAGCCCGTAGAGGTCCTGCAAACACCGCAGTCGTTCGATATCAGCACTTCCCCCCATCGAATATACTCCATCACAGACGAATGCGACGGAGCTATTGTTTCGGCAAAGGTCTTCAAGGGCGTCAAGATCGTTATGCGCGATTGTCGCCACACGAGTTTCGGCCGCGATTGTTCCCTTGTGAAAGGCAAGCGTCGCATGGGCTAGTCGATCAAATACAACCACCGGCTTCACACCGCCCGTCAAGTGCCCCGAAGCAATCAGGGGCAACGCGCTCATGTTCGCAGCGAGCACCGTGGTGTAGGTAACTACCCGGGAACGAAACAGATCGGATAAGGCATTTTCCAGGTCACCAAGGATTGAAAAGTTCAACCGTGTCCTGGCGCACGACCAGTGAAGCGCGCCATACTCTCTCATCGCTTCGATGGCACCGGCGATGAGGTGCGGGTGATTATCCAGACCCAGATATGAGCAGCGCACGAAATCGACCACGCATCGCCCACCATCGTGGATGAGGCCAACGGAGCGGCCAGCGAGAGGCCGCGCATAAATCGCCATTAAGCCTTGAAAATGTGCGGCATCGAAGTGGCCTTCGGCGTGCTGGATTACACTCGCAGTGTTCCTTGGGACATTTTTAATGGGCAGCCCCGGTTGCGTCGACATTTTGCCTGCCATTTCGGACGATCTCCCATGGGATTGATACGATAATGGGAGAGTCGCTTCACGCGATGCGGAACTCAACGAAGCATATCGGAAATATCTTTTGAATTATTTGTTAACCTTGTTGCGAATGTATTTTCCTTGAATTCACAAAGCCATTTATGATGGTAATAATAATCGTCGACCTTCATTATCAGACAATATTGTCGAATTCTATTGCATAGCCGGTGGAGCGAACCGTACGAATAAGGGTGCGTCCTGTGAGGCGCTCGAGAGCCCGGCGCAATCGACCGACATGAACATCGACAGTACGTGGCTGCACGTAGCGGTCGCCGGGCCACGCGGCCTCGATAAGTTCCGAGCGGCTGCATACTCGACCCGGAGCATGCAGCAAGCGGCTTAATATGTTGAATTCAATAGGTCCGAATTGAACTTCGTTGTTGCCATGAGAGACGAGGCGACGTCGGACTTCGAGTTTCAACGGTCCAATTGTCACTTTCCTCTCGTGGGACTTGTCTGCCAAATGATGATCATTTGCATCGAACGGATGCAACGAATCGAGGTATGCCAACAACCGCGCAGGCGAGATCGGCCGCACAAAGTTCTCGTCAATGCCCGCTTTCAGCAGTGCGAGGTAGTGGCGCTCGTCCCCTGACGGCACAATCGCGACTGTCGGAATTTTCGATGTCTCTTCTGAAGCCTTGATTGCAGCACAGACTTTCAGGACCAGTTCCGATCCCTCTCCGGAATCCAGAATGAGCGCGGTGACGTCCGCGGACGCCGCGCGTTCTAGCACCTCATCTTCACTCACCAACGCAGTCCGAAAGCCCTCTCTGTTCAAGATGTGCGCGAGCAGCATGTAGAGGTCGGCATTGTTAGAAACAAAAAGGACCAAGCGTGACATGTTCTGCGCCTTCATACTGTGAATTAGCCCTCTTCGATGTCATCACTCGGATTTTTGATGTCACAAAACTAGCATTTACATCGCTATACGGCTCGCCGTCATCCCAACAAATCTATGGGATTGACGATATATTCCTATAAATTGGCTCTGCGCGGCCAAACGCCGCCGCCTTATGTTGCAACATTTTTGTTGAAATTTCTCGCGCTATAGGCACTCTATGAATTCGGCGCTATTCATGCTCAATGACCTCAAGGAACCCACCGCATCCAATGAAGATCAGCCTCGATCATCTCCCGCATCGAAAGCAGCGTGAGCTCGCGCGCATCGTCGAGGTGCTGCATGAGGAGTTCGAGGACGCCTTGAAGGAGGGAACGGCCGAGTTCAAGAAGCGCGGCCGCATCCTGAAGATCATTCTCTTCGGATCCTACGCCCGCGGTACCTGGGTCGACGAACCGCACACGAAGAAGGGATACAAGTCCGACTATGATCTGCTGATTATCGTCAACAACAAGAAGCTCACGGACTTCGCCACCTACTGGCACAAGGCGCAGGACCGGCTGATGCATCTGCCGGAAATCCAGACGCCCGTCAGCCTGATTGTCCATTCAAGGCGCGAGGTGAACACAGCGCTCTATGATGGGCAGTATTTCTTCGTCGACATACGTCGTGACGGTATCGTGCTCTACCAACTCGACGATGAACCGCTCGCCGAGCCGAAACAACTAACGGCGGCAGACGCTTACGAAATATCGAAAAACTACTTCTTCAATCGTTCACCAGATCTACAGCTTCTTTTGGAAACGGCGGGTTTCCAAATCGAACGGGCGAGACAGGATGCAGAATGGCGGAAGCACGCGGCGTTTACACTGCATCAAGCCATCGAACGCTCATACTCAGTCGTGCTCCTTACACTCACTAGCTACGCCCCCCCTTCACACAACCTAAAGCATTTGCGTCAACTCGCCGAGGATAGGGATCATCGTCTCGTTGAAATCTGGCCACGCGGCAGACAGCGTTATAGCGCGTGGTTCAACGCAATAAATGAAGCCTATGTGAAAGCTAGGTATTCGGACCACTACGAAATCAGCCAAGAGGGACTGGAATGGCTCGTCGAGAGGGCCGAAGCGTTAACCACTCAAGTGAAGACGATATGCAAGGAGAACATCAAACGACTGCGACTCCAGGCGGATAAAGCTAACGGCTGAAACCGCCGCAGTATTCAGGACACGTTTGCCAGGGACGGCACGATGCGAACCGCACAGGTTCTGTGGCTCGCGCAAGCGAGATCTAACGTTCGGCAAATCTTAATCTTCCCTGCCGGATCGCAGGAGATACTACCGTGTCCAAGTTTTCGAGCATTACCGTGTCCATTGAGCAAAGTCCCGGGAAGGACGGCGCCTGGCAGGAGCATCAAAAGGCAGACGTCATCGAGACCGCACTCTCTCTCTACGGCAACGAAGCCGCCACGGCAGCAGCATATTGTGCTCTTGACGCGTGGGCAGAGCGGAGGCGGAGCGATTACCATTTTTGGTTCGACGTGTTTCTCCAGCTTAAACGCCGGCCCACTTAGCGCTCCTCGCACGCGATTCGTGTAACCGGGATCTCATTCTTGGAGCCGCTCCTATAGATGGGAATTCGCAGGCACGTTATACGTGTTTGCATGGCGACGAATGAGCTTTCCATAGGCCTTGAGCGGACGCTTTCATTTTTGTCTGATGTGCGAAGCATTAATAACCACGCAGATCTGACGACAGCAGTGAAGCGGGCGACAGCGACGTTTGGGATTGAGAAAATTCTGGCGGGCTTCATCCCGAAACCGGGAACGTTACCGGGCGAGCAATTGCGTCATGTCCTCTTGGCCGATTGGCCGGAGGATTGGGCGACAATCTATTTTCACAGGGGGTTGCTGTTCCAAGATCCTACGATCCGACGAGTTCTTCGCGCGCAGCCGACATTCACCTGGTCCGAGCTACCCGCTCAACCAGATCTCAGCACAAACGAGCGTTACGTCATGGCTAGCGCCGCGGACTTTGCATTGCGCAACGGCTGTACCGTGCCATTGTTGTCTTTGGACGGCCGCCATGTCGGGTTTTCATTCGCCGGCGCGTACATCGATGACGCCCCGGAGGCAAAAGGTGTGATGACGCTCATCGCAAGTTTTGCCTTCGGTAGAGCAGTCGAACTCAAGAACAATGAAGTCCGGGCAAGGGTGCGCCTGACCGCGCGCGAGAGAGAGACCTTGGCCTGGGTCGCCGCGGGTAAAACTGATTGGGAAATTGGTGTCATTTTTGGCGTCTCCGACAAGGCAATCGCCAAGCACGTGCACAATATCCGTATGAAACTCGGTGCTGTGAATCGAGCACATGCCGTCGCAGAGGCTTTCCGGCTCAGGTTGATCAGTTAGCGTCTGTCAAGGTGGGAACTTCCCCACTGTCTCTCGCTGTTCTGATACAGCACACTTGGCTCAACTCCTGGGGGCCAATCATGATTGAAATCATCACCGCCGACAACATCCACCTGTACCGGACCGAAATGGACGAGGCATATCGGCTCCGTCACGATGTATTCGTCGAGGAAAAGGGCTGGTGCGATCTAGCACATGCCGATCATCGCGAGATCGACCAGTTCGACAATCATTATGCCTTGCACATGATCTGCAGACAGGACGGTCGGGTTGTGGGCTATCAAAGGATGTTGCCGACCACCAAACCGCATCTGTTGTCCAGTGTTCTTGCTGACTTGTGTGAAGTCGAAAGACCCGTTGGCGAAGATATTTGGGAGTGGACCCGTTACTGCGTTGCTCGACCCTACCGTGAGCGTGGCCGCACACTAAGCCCCGTCGCCAATGCATTACTCTCCGCTATCGTGGAATGGGGCATGGAGTCCGGCGTCAACCGAATTATCATCGAGATGGAACCGATTTGGCTCCTGCGGTTGGTTCAGCTCAATTTCTTAATTACGCCTCTCGGTATCCCGAGGGATATTGGCAAGGACAGTGTGGTCGCTGTCGTTGCCAAATTCGATTGCCGAACTCTGGAGATGCTGCAAGCCCTGCGTGGAAACAGCGAGCGGGTGCTTCAAGGGCAGCGGCTTCCGAACCCTGTTGCGGCTGAATAGAAATGGACGTGGGGAGCAAAATGGTCACCTCACAGAAGGAGGCTCTCCTGGAAGTTTCGAGGGCGCGCGACGAAATTCAAGGTACGGTTCAACTTGCTCGAAAAGGCGGCTATCTGTTTCTAATATACTTACTAGCCATGGTCCTGGAGGAACTCGCCAACATAGAACACGGACGACCGACAGAACTCTAGATTTGGTCGTCTCCTGCTGTGGCTATCGCGGTGACAAATGACACGACTGCTCTCCTCAGGGACGGCGTTTTAATTCTGGCAAAATGCCTATTCAACTCAAGCGCGTCGCCTGCAGCCACCAGGTCAATCAGCCTGTGCATCTCAGACGAAGCCTCCACTACGTCCTTCGTCACGCGGTCCTCTTCATCGAAGAAGAAGCTCGGCATCACGCCGAGGGCGTTCGCCGCCGCAACAATTTTGCCGGCACTTATTCGGTTCTTCCCGTTCTCATACTTCTGTATCTGCTGAAACGTAACGCCAAGTATACGGGCGAGTTCCACTTGGCTCATTCGCTTCAGTCGCCGTGCCGACTTGAGACGCGATCCCGCTCGGACGTCCACTTCGTCTGGCGCCTTTTGAGTTGCCACCATTTCATCTTACCATCCGAAATTGAATTGCCACCATAGAAACAAACTTGGATTGCGGCAACTGGAAGCTTTGGTGGACGCGACAGAACGAAAGATCCGGAGGACCTTGGCGCGTGCGCCGCACCTGCGGCCGCCGGGGGCTACATTTCGGATAGGTTCGTCCCCTATTCGCTAGAAAACATGTCGAGAGAGTAGCCGACTGATCGCACTGTGCGTATGACTTCGGGCCCGTATCGATTGAGCGCACGTCTAATGTGGCCGATATGAACGTCTACGGTGCGTGGCTCGACCTCGACGTCGGGTGGCCATCCCGCCGTAATCAGTTCCTCACGACTATGCACGGCCTGAGGCGTCTTCATGAGGTATAGAAGCAGTCTGAATTGTAGCGCTGAGAGACGAACGGGGTGTCCCTTCCGGGTAACCCGAACCCTGGCGACATTAATCTCGATGTCTGCATGCGAATAGGACTGTTCCGGCCGCGTGTGCGGACGGCAATCCGCGGTCACGTCCTTCCGGATGTCCCCGAGAAACGCAAGCAACCGACGTGGTTCAATTGGGCGACATATCACGAGATCAACCCCCACGGCGTTAAGGTCACGACCACACTCGTCCCATCGCGCTTGCGCAAATGCCGCAATCCGAACGCGCCCGTCTGCAGCTCTATTGATGCTGCGGCACAAAGTGGGCGCATCTACGTGGGAACCGGAGCAATCAATCAAGACGGCCGATGGCCGCTCGACGGCCGCCAACGTCAGCAATTCCTCGCGATCGGTGCAAAGCCGTACAGAAAAGCCTTCCACCTCAAGGATATACTCTATGAGGAGAAAGAGCTCAGCATCTGCCGTGTAGATCAGAATATGACCGTGGGACAGCATATCGCCTCCGACCTTACACCGGCGCGTACTCTCCACCGTTGACGTCTATAATCGCGCCGCTGATGAATGCCGCTTTCTCAGACGTCAGAAAGCCGATCGCGGCGGCAACCTCCTCCGGTTCGCCAAGGCGACCAGCAGGAATACGCGCGATGGCCGCACGGTTGGTCTCATTGCTACTCGCACCGGACATCTCCGTCGCTATCCTGCCCGGTGCAACGACGTTCACTGTGATCCCCTGCGGCGTGAGAAGTGGAACGAGTGAACGAGCAAGCCCCGAGAGAGCCGCTTTTGAGACGACATATGCTGAACCGGCAATTCTCGGGACCGCGCGGCCCGCAAGAGAGCCGACAAACACGATCCGACCGAACTTTTCAGCAACCATGCCGGGCACAACCGCTTGGCAACATAGCATCGCTCCAGTCAAGTTGACCGCAAGCACGTCATTCCATTCATTAAGCGTGAGGGTTTGGAAAGGGGTTGGACCGTTTGGTCCTTTGGGAGAGACACCTGCATTGCAGATGAGGATCTCGGGAGTGCGCCAGCAACTGCGCAGATCCTCGAAAAAGGTCGTTATCTCAGCGGGCGCTGCCAAATCGGTTATACGCGCGAACAGACGCTCGGAGCCGAAATCGGACGACAATATTTGGACAGCACTTTCTACACTGGCGGATCGCTGGCCAAAGATGGCAACACGGTGGCCGCGCGCGAGAAGGTACCGGGCTGTCGCCAGCCCGATACCCGAGGTGCCGCCCGTCACGACGGCAACCCTTTGCGCGTCACGAGTTCTCACGCCGCTTCGTCCATTCTAGCAAACAGGGAGAGCGGTGGATGCGCCTCCGGATCCGTAATCACCTCGATAAGCAGTGGTCCTCGTTGGATCCCTCGCTGCAGGTGCTCAGCGATCTCACTTGGATCCTGCACTCGAACGGCCGGACATCCACATGCTTCCGCGAGTTTCACATGGTCGACTTCCGCAAATAGGCATGCGGATGTGTATTTCCCGAACTTTACGGTTTCCGCATCCCGTTGGAAGCCAAGAATACCGTTGTTGAGAACAATAATAGTAATGGGCACATTCATGCGCATCATCGTCTCGAGTTCGGCCCAACTGTGGGCGAAGCCGCCATCGCCGACAATCGCAACAACGGCTTTCTCCGGACGGGCCGTCTTGGCGCCTATTGCGAGGGGTACGCCCCAACCAAGACCGGCAAGCCCGCGCGGAGCTATGAAGCGTGCGCCAACGGCAGTTGCTCTCAACTGGCCCAAGACCCACATTGACGAATAGCTCGCATCGGCGACGACGACCACATCATCGGTCAGGAGGGCTTGAAGCTCGGACATGAGGCGCTCGGGGCGTACGGGACGGTCGCGAGATGTCACGAGATGGTGGCGGTCAAGGTCGAAACGCTGCCAGTATGACGCTATACACTCCTGCAGACGTGGACGTGCCGCATGCCTTTTTGTGAGGGCCACATTAGTAAGGGCGGCTCGCAATGCCGCCAGCGTTTCCCGAGCGTCGCCAACGAGGCGAACGGATTCATAATTGCGCCCGATCTCTCCCGGATCGACATCAATGTGCACGACGGTCGCCCCAGCGGGGATCTGGCTCCAGTTGTCAGTGCCGTTTTGATTTGTCCGCGTACCAACCAGAAGGATCAGGTCGGCACATTCAAGCAAGGCGGAGGAGTGGCGTCCGAGTGAACGTGGTCCGACAAGCGGTAATCCTCCCCGTTTTAACGGGGTTCAGCGGTAGAATTCACGCGGCCATTTTCAGTTTCTGAGCGGGTGTGATGCCGCCAATGCCCATGTTGGGCCGTTCGTGGTTATATGTCCAAAGCCACTCTGTGGCGATCTCTTGCACCTCCGTTATGCTGTCAAAAATATACAGATCAAGCCATTCGTGCCGGACCGTTCGATTGTAGCGCTCGACATAGGCGTTCTGCTGCGGCTTGCCGGGCTGGATGTAATTCAATGCGATTCCCTGTGTTTCTGCCCATTCGATGAGCGTCGAACTGACATATTCCGGGCCGTTATCAACCCTGATCGACAGCGGCTTTCCCCGCCATTCGATGATCTGGTTGAGACTGCGCACGACCCGTTCGGCGGGTAGCGAGAAGTCGACCTCGATGCCCAGACCTTCACGGTTGAAGTCATCCAGCACATTCAAGAGCCTGAACTGGCGGCCGTCTGCCAGGCGGTCCGCCATGAAGTCCATCGACCAGACCATATTCGGCGCATCCGGCACCGCCAGTTCATCCGGCTTCTCCCGCTTCAACCGCCGACGAGGCTTGATCCTGAGGTTCAGTTCAAGCTCCCGGTAGATGCGGTAGACACGCTTATGGTTCCAGCGATGTCCCTGGACATTGCGCAGGTGAAGGTAGCACAGGCCGAAACCCCACGTCTTCTTCACCTTCACAAGCCCAAGCAACAGATCGGCGATCCGTTCGTTGTCGGCATTGCGCTGAGGGCTATACCGATAACAGGTCTCGCTGACGCCAAACGTCCTGCATGCCAGCGCTATGCTCACACCGCCTTGCGCCACTGCTTTCTCGGCCAGCTCCCGGCGCTGAGATGGCCGCGTTATTTTTTTCCGAGAGCCTCCTTCAGCAGATCGGCCTGCATGCTCAAGTCCGCATACATCCGTTTCAATCGTCGGTTCTCTTCCTCAAGAGCCTTCATCTGGCTCATCATCGAGGCGTCCATGCCGCCATACTTCGCACGCCATTTGTAAAAACTGGCGGTGCTGATGCCATGCTCCCTGCAAAGGTCAGGCACCGGCATTCCACCTTCCGCCTGGCGCAACACGGCCATGATCTGGGCTTCGCTAAATCGGCTCTTCTTCATCGAAATCTCCTCGAGCATCTTGCCGAGAAAATTCTACTTTTAAAGCCCTTTATTCACGGGAGGATTACCAAGCGACCCCAATACGCCAGCGGAAAGCGGATGGTGTTCGTCGACGGCTCCCTTTCCCATGTTGGTAGTGAAAACCGGCAAACATGCCTCCTGCTGAAGCGCCGCGAGCTCATGCGCCGCGCCACCGCAATGAATACCTCCGCCTGCAATCACGACTGGCGAGTTTGCGGATGCGAGCAGCGAGGCGACGTTTGCCACATCAGCTTCGGAAGGACGGGTACGATCTAGCGGCCAATGGCCGAGATTCCTTGAGCGTACGACTGCCGGCGCTTTCAACTGAGCTCTTAAGAGATCGGCCGGAAGGAGAAGGGCGACCGGCCCTGCACGCCCTGACGTTGCGGCCGTGAACGCAGCATCAAGGTAATCGTCGATGCGTTCGGCAACTGTCACACGACGCACCCATTTGGTGCACGCTTGGAACAGGGAAATCTGATCGAAGTCCTGAAACGCGTTCTTGTCGGTTTGATCGCGCTCGACGTCCTGCACCAGGGCGATGATCGGTATGCTGGCCTTGAGAGCTTCTGCAAGCGGGGGTACCAACAAGGTTGCTGCAGGGCCATTTTGTGCCGCTACGACGCCGACTTTGCCGGACATGCGGGCGTATCCGTCGGCCATGGCGCCGCCCATATTTTCCTGACGATACGCGATCTGGCGAATACCGTTTGCTTCCGCAGCTAGTATCACTGCCGACGGAAGGCTTTGTGCGAAAATGACTTCGACATCATGGCGTCGAAGTGTCGCCGCGATTCGCTGAGCGACCGTTTCGGTTGACGTTTGCTGGGCCATTACGCACATCCCTTTCCGGATTGAGTTTCTGCACAGAGAAAATCCTCAAATGCACTGAGAACGCTTTCGATGTCGCCATCGCCCATTGCCGTCGACAGGCAAGCAGCGGCACCGTAGGGTAGCAAGATGCCTGATTGGGCGAACTGGTGGGTCATTCGTCGCATGACCGCCATCCCCGCGACGTCCAGATATGCGTCCCGATATTCTGTCGGTGCGATCGGTGTCGGATGTATACGAAAGAGCGATGCGGCACCTGTTATGGAGAATGGGGCGCCCCTTCTCGCAATTGTCTCTCTGAGACCGAGGCGAACTCTGTCTCCCATTCTCTCGAGGCGGTCGAACGCTTCCGGCGTCATAGCCTCCATAGCGACGCGGCCGGCGGCCATGGAAAGCGGATTGGCTGAAAATGTCCCGCCCTGCGGTAACAAAGGTTTCGCGTCTTCAGTCCCAAAGACGCGCATCACCTCCTCTCTTCCACCGATGGCGCCGATCGGGAAGCCGCCACCTATTATTTTGCCGGCAGTGATCAGATCCGGCCTCAACCCGTACCGAGCTGAAGCCCCAGCGTAGCCCTGTCGAAGATTGAGCACTTCGTCTGCGATGATCAGGATGCCATATCTGGATGCAACCTCCGACAGCGCGGCAACAAAACCGGGATTCGGAGCTATCAGTCCGGCGCGGCTCGGCATCGGGTCGATTAGCACACATGCGATATGTTGGTGCTGTGCAGCCAACAGCCGTTCGAGCCCATCTACGTCGTTAAATCGCAGAAGATGCACATCATCCAGGACGCTCTGCGGCGTACCTCGATAAACAGGCCTCGCGCGGGGAGGGCTCTCCCACCCACCTCTACCGGGCGAAACGCTCTGCCCGACCTCCGCCCAGTCGTAGGCGCCATGGTACGCTCCCTCGATCCGAGCGACCCCAGGCCGGCCCGTGAACGCGCGCGCCGCCTTGATCGCAAACATGACAGCTTCCGTTCCGCTATTGACGAAACGGACGCGTTCCATTGCAGGAATGCGGCTCGTTAGCAGCTCCGCTAATGCAATTTCGTGTTCCGTCGGGTTGGCGAAGCAGGTCCCCGAATTCAGCAAACCGACGACCGCCTCGGACACCGGCGCATAACCATGCCCATGAATGAGAGTGGTGAAGTTGTTGTTGAGGTCGAGGAAGCGGTTCCCATCGACGTCGACAAGATATGCTCCCTCTCCCCTTTGGACGTAGACTGGGAATGGATCCCTCTCGACTGTTACGCGCGTGGTTCCATCGGGGAACACCGACTTGGCACGGCTGAACAGACGGAAGGAATTACTGCGGACAGACGTCTCCCGCAGTTCTCGTGGCGCTTGCGTGAGCATAATCCCTGCTTCCTAGAACGAGAAATCGGTCGCCCGCTTTGCACGAGCTTCACATTTTTGTTGCAACAAAATTATGCCTCGTCAAGCCCACGCAACAAAAATCTTATCTGAGGGAAGCGGCAGCCCTCTCTTCAGAGGCGCGCCTGAGGCGCCGATATCCGTCGCGGATATCATTCTCCATGGCCGCACGGAGACTTGGCCCATCACACTCTCCCAGCGCCTCAATAGCAAGCTCGTGATTACGAACTCCGTATTTTTCTTCGGCAAACTCTGGGTAGAGATTGTGGAGGGATGGCCCAATCCTCAACCACAGACTCTCAATCATTGTGACGAGATGAGGAAGCCCTGAAAGACGATAAATCGTGAAGTGAAATTCCTTGTTGTGCCATAACGCTTCTGCGTAGTGCCCTTCGTTGAGCGCATTGTTGATAAGTAGCTGCAATGACCTGAGTTTTTCGATAGCGTCTTGCGTCCCGAATTGAGCCGCCTGCTCTGACGCCAACCCCTCAAGCGCCAGGCGAGTAAGCGTGATTTCTCGCAGCGCTGCCGCATCCAGAATCGGCACGACGACGGTCTTCGGCCCGAGTAGACGAGAGCACCCTCGCTCGCCAATCGGTTGATTGCGTCACGCGCAGGCGTTGTGCTGAGATCAAGGTCCTGGGCGACAGCACGCACAGTCAATTTGTGGCCCGGCCGATAGACGCCCCGCACGATGCGCTCCTTCAATTCCCGGTACGCAGCATCCCCCAGCCTTTCCGATACTCTCTCGATATCTGCGGCTTCGTTCGCTTGATCGGCCATTCTTCATCCCCAAGATCGGTTGACATTGCATTTTTTTGATGCAACAAAATTCAACTATGAAGGAATTGCGAAGTTTTTGTCACATCAAAAGACCACTAGCATCTTTCACACACGCCGTCATGCAGGCCACCTGAAGCGGCCGACGTGACGACACTGCCCCAATAGGAAGTACATCGCCGCGGCCCGTCACGGTCCGAGGAAGGGATTTCTCTGCGATTCAATACGGATCGCAATACGCGGATGCGGAACAGAAGCAGCTGAAAGGGATACAGAATTGATCGGCCAATGTTTGACTCTTGCAGGACTTCAAAAGCGATATGGCGAGATATCCGCTGTTCGCGATCTTTCACTCGAGATCTCTGCTGGCGAATTCGTCTCGCTTCTGGGGCCGTCGGGCTCGGGAAAGACGACGGCCTTGACTATGATCGCCGGCTTCGAAGTTCCAAGCGCCGGCAGGATACTCATTGGGGGCAGTGATGTGACGTCTCTCGTACCCAATCATCGAAACATTGGGATGGTATTTCAGAAGTATGCTCTCTTTCCGCATCTGACGATCAGGCAGAACATCGCATTCCCGCTTCGAATGAGGCGCCGGATGGATAGCGCCGCCATCGGCCGACGCGTGGAAGAAATGCTCGAGCTTGTGCAGCTCGCAAGTTACGCCGACCGCTACCCCAATCAGCTGTCTGGTGGTCAACAACAGCGCGTCGCTGTTGCTCGCGCACTAGCATTCGAGCCACCCGTACTATTGATGGACGAACCGCTCGGCGCACTCGACAAGAAACTGCGCGAGGCGATGCAGTTCGAAATCAAGCGCATACAAGAGCACCTCGGAGCCACAGTCGTCTACGTAACGCATGATCAGGACGAAGCACTGACTATGTCAGATCGCGTCGCTATCATGTCCGATGGTCGCTTGATGCAGCTCGGCTCACCGAGCGATCTTTATCGGCATCCGAACTCACAGTTCGTCGCAGATTTTATTGGGCGGATGAATTTTGTTGACGGCGATTGCCTTAACTGCACGGAGGCGCAGGCAGTCATCCGTCTATCCGAGCGAACCGTCATCGCCCTGCGTCAAACGTCGAGTGGCCATCTTGAAGAATGCATGGCAGGCGCGCCGGTGCGCCTCGCGATCCGCCCAGAACGCGTGCGTCTCTCAAAGCGCGCTCAAGGGGGGCCTACCGCCCTGCCCGGTATTGTGGAGGCGGCAATCTTCGTCGGCTCGACTTATATTTACCTCGTTCGCCTGGTCGACCGGCCAGGGACGACGCTACAGGTACAGATGGCCGCCGACAGCTTCGCCTCATTCCACGGGGGGACGAGGTGGACGTCATCCTCGACGATACGGCCGTGCATGTCTTCCCGCTGGCGGAGAGGTGCGCGGCATGACGAGCTCTGCACCAACGTCTGCGCGGCGTAAGCATCGGACCGCTCGGCGAATGACATCATCTGCCCGCTTCTATTCGCAGGCCACATCAATTTGGCTCGCCACGCCGCTCATGCTCGCTCTTCTAGCAGGGTTCGTGTACCCGGTTGCGCGACTAATAGCGCTGAGCTTTTCAGGCGGAACCCTCAACCACTATCGGCGGATCTTTACCGAGCCACTACACCTGAGCGTCCTCCTCAGCACGGTAGAGGTCGCCGCCGTCGTAACCATGGCGTGTCTCGCGTTAGGCTTTCCCGTTGCCTACCTCATGGCGAAGCTCAGCAAGGGCTTGGCCATGGTGACCGCCGCCTGTGTTTTCATCCCGCTGTGGACCTCCATCCTGATCCGCTCGTATGCTTGGGTCGTTCTGCTCCAACGCCATGGCCTGATCAATGGATTGCTGGTCAAATCGGGGATCGTGGACGACCCGCTCAAGCTGATCTACACGCAGGGCGCCGTCGTGGTCGCGATGACCCACGTGTTGTTACCCTTCATGATCCTCCCGATCTATTCCGGACTTCGCGGAATGTCTCCCGACTACCTGCGTGCAGCTCGCAATCTCGGGGCGGGTCCGACAAGGGCCTTTCTTGAGGTTACCGTCCCACTGAGTCTGCCGGGCGTCTTTGCCGGCTCTGTGATGTGTTTCGTCCTCGCGCTCGGATTTTACATCACTCCGGCGCTGGTGGGTGGCCCAAGTTCCATGCTGATGGCGACGCTCATAGGCCAGCAGACAACTGTGCTCCTCGATTGGCCCTTTGCAGCTGCACTTTCGACGCTTCTCCTCGCGGTTACCGTCATCTCCGTCCTGCTGTTCCGCCGGACGCTATCATTCAGCAAGGGATTGAACAGTGTCCATTGACCAAGCACACGACAAGGCTCACTTTCCGCTGCCCCGAAGAGTCATTGCCAGCCCGGCCTTTCGCACGTACTCGAGAGCTTTGGGCACTATTGCCACAGGCGCCCTTGTTGGCTGTATCCTCATTTTCCTGCTGCTGCCGACGTTGATCGTCATCCCCATGTCGATCAGCGAAACGGACTACATCCAGTTTCCGCCACGAGGCCTGACCCTCAAATGGTACGGCGCGTACTTCGGCGACGCCGATTGGATGGCGGCAACATGGTTCAGTCTGAAAATCGCCCTCGCGACGACTGCGACAGCAACGGTCGTTGGTACAATGGCAGCACTTGCAATTGTACGTGGAAATCTGCCGTTCAGGTCATTCCTGCAGACCCTCGCGCTTGGGCCGATGATCGTGCCTCACATCATCCTCGGCGTTGCGCTCTATCTCTCGTTCTCGCCACTACAACTCACTGGAAGTCTATTAGGCTTTCTTGTCGCGCA
Organism: Ciceribacter thiooxidans; assembly: GCF_014126615.1. Taxonomy (NCBI): domain Bacteria; kingdom Pseudomonadati; phylum Pseudomonadota; class Alphaproteobacteria; order Hyphomicrobiales; family Rhizobiaceae; genus Ciceribacter; species Ciceribacter thiooxidans. The sequence continues at coordinate 850,154 of NZ_CP059897.1, read as the reverse complement.
TACAGTGCTTGCTGTTCCCTACGTGATCATCACGGTTACTGCGTCGCTCCAGAAGTTCGATCCAGCACTCGAATTGGCAGCGTTGAATTGCGGGGCGAACAGGCTACAGGCGTTCTTCCTGGTTATTCTGCCAAACATCGCGCCAGGAGTCGCGGCAGCAGCTGTATTTGCCTTCCTCGCCTCCTTCGATGAGGCGACCGTGGCGTTCTTCATATCTGACACGGGAGGAAAATCGATCGGGCGCAAAATGTTCGAGGACATCGATTTCAACCTGACTCCGATCATCGCCGCAGCATCGACGATTCTCGTTGCGACATCCCTCTTACTGATGGGCGCGGCCCACGTTCTGAATGTCCGAAAGCCGAGCGCGTAACCGCGACCTCCAAATTGAGAAAGGAACATCTTCATGACCGCTCACCTTCCAAGCGCTGCAAAGGTACTCAATCCCATCGCAGTTGGCATTTTGTCCCTCGCCGTGATTTCTTCACCAGTTTCTGCCGGCGAACGGGTCGTTATCGCCTCCACCGGCGGTGCCTATGACCGCGCATTGAAAGAAGCCTGGTTTGCCCCCTTTACAAAGGCAACCGGAATCGAGGTCGTCACGGTAGTCGCGACCAATTCGGAAATGCGTTCCAAGGCCGCCGCAATGGCGAAAACCGGGAACGTTACCTGGGACCTGTACCTTGATGGCGAGATACAGGCCGCATCGAAGACACATCGTGAGGCCACAGAAGATTTGACGGAGTTCTGCCGCCAGTTCGCGGATCGGAAAGATCTCGGCGCCGAAGCATGTTCCGCCGGCGGCGTACTTCTCCAGTCGACGGCAACCCTGATGGCTTACCGAACGGATCTTCCTGGAGAAGCGGTGCCCGCGACTTGGGCAGACATGTGGGACACGAAGAAATTTCCGGGCGAGCGAGCTTTCCCCAATTTCGACGATCCTTGGCGCGTGATGGCTGCCGCACTTCTCGCCGACGGTGTTACGCGCGACAAGCTCTTTCCTCTGGACGTCGACCGCGCACTTGCCAAGCTCGATCAAATCAGACCGGCCGTTTCCCTTTGGTGGAAAACAGGTGATCAGAGTGTTCAAGGATTCCGCAATGGTGAGTACGCGCTCGGACAGATCTGGTTAACGCGAGCAAAGGCAATGCGAAACGAAGGCCTTCCGATCGCCTGGTCCTACAAGGCCTCTTTCCTTGTGGGAGATAGAATAGCGCTCCTCAAGAATGCGCCAAACCGCGAGAACGCGCTGAGATTGATGGCCTTCTGGCTCAACTCGCCGAAAGCGCAGGCCGAGGCGTGCGAGATTCTCTCGTGTACACCGCCGAGCCGTGACGCGATTGCGTTGATGTCCGACGAGGCTCGCCAAACGATGCCCCATGGCGAGGAAGTGCGGGACTACGTCATTGTTCCAGATGCTGAGTGGATCAACGAGAATGCTGCGATGATGCTGCAGCGCTGGAACGAGTGGATTCGCTGATGGATTGCCGGCCTGGCTTCGGCTGATGTTCCCGCTAGGCTGAAGGGCCGCGGCGCTGGTCCACCGCGGTCGTCCTAGGCGGGCCGGCAAAACCGTTCGCAGCCGGACACCAACTGCAGACCGAACCGCTCCCGCCTTTACTCACTGGGCCTTGATGCCGGGCGCGAGCGGAAAATCACTCTCGCCCGCAGAGCTCGGCTCACCTGCTCACAGAGGCGCACTTCCGCCGGAGTGAAGGACGGCGGAGTCTTTACCTAGCGCCTACACGAAAATCATGATCGCGGCATAGCCGATCGCGATCAGAACAAGGCCGATGATCAGCATCGGCATCAAGCTACGACCATCGACGTCTCTTCCGCTCACATGCTCGCTGGAGAAGACCACTGGCCTGCGCACTTCGTTCCTGTCCATCATTACCTCCGTTATTGTGGCATTTCATATACCACTTTTGCGACTGAGGAAAGGCGAAGCCGGTCAGAAAGCGCTTTGCATCCGACTGATTTTCCTGCCCGGTGGACCCGGGGCTGGAATGCACCAGCCACGGCGGTGTGTGGAAGATCGATGAATCTACGCCTCAGCAGTCCGACAGGCCGGCTTGCAATCCGGCCCGCAGGTCGTCGATGTGTTCGAGCCCGACCGACAACCTCAGCAGACCATCGCCGATACCTGCCCTTGCACGCGCCTCGGCTCCCATGTCGAGATGGGTCATCGTCGCGGGGTGCGCCACCAGACTTTCGACGCCGCCCAGGGATTCGGCCAGAGTGAAAGTGCGCACCGACCGGACGAAGCGCTGCACGGCCGACACTCCGCCGGCGAGCTCGAAGCTCATCATGGCGCCGAAGCCCTTCTGCTGCCTCGCCGCCAGGGCGTGGTCCGGATGGCCGGCGAGCCCTGGATAGTGGACACGGACAACGGCCGGGTGCGCCGCGAGCAACTCGGCGATCGCCATCGCGTTCTTTTCCTGCCTCTCCATCCGGACGAACAGGGTCCTGAGCCCCCGCAACGTCAGCCAGGAATCGAACGGAGCCGCTATCGCTCCCGTGACGTTGGCCCAGTGTTTCAGCGCCCGGTGCTCATCAGCATCAGCGGCGATGACGGCGCCGGCAATCACGTCGGAGTGACCGTTCAGGAACTTTGTCGTCGAATGCAGCACGTAGTCGGCACCGAGCGACAGCGGCTTTTGAAGGGCCGGCGAAAGAAACGTGTTGTCGACCACAACACGGGCGTCGACGGCGCGCGCGCGGGCCGAGAGCGCCGCGATGTCGACCACACGCATCAATGGATTGCTCGGGCTTTCGACGAGAACCAAAGCGGCGCGCGCCGCGAGATGCGTTTCGAACAGTTCGAGATTCGACTGATCGACCAGTTCTAGACGGATCTGCCTGAGTTCCGCCCGCGCCTTCAGGAGACGCATCGTGCCACCGTAGCAATCGAAGGGCGCCAGCACCAGGCTTCCGGCCGGCAGGCGCCCGACGATCAGGTCGATTGCGGCCATGCCGCTTGGCGTCAAAACTGCCCCGGCTCCTTCCTCGAGCTTGGCAATTGCCTCTGCCAGAAGGTCTCTCGTGGGATTGCCGACGCGGCCATAGTCGTACGCCCGGGGTTCGTCGTAGCCCGCAAATTCGTAGGTGCTAGACAGATAGAGCGGCGGTGCCACTGCTCCAAAGGCCGCATCACTTGCCACGCCATGCGCCGCGGCGACCGTTTCTGGTTGAACTCCTGGCGCCGTCTTGTCGCACATGGGTATCACTCCTCAAGCTTCTGCTGGAAAATGGCTGGGAGCCACATCGCTGACAAATGAATTCTATTGTTATATGTCCGCAACTATCTTGCGGTTATCTGGAGGGAAGTCTTCCATGGACATCGGCGTCGCCCGCACCTTCCTGGAGGTCGTTAAAACCGGCAGCTTCGTGGGCGCGGCAGAAACACTTCATATTTCGCAGACGGCGGTGAGCGCGCGCATCCGCGTGCTGGAAGAGCATTTGGGACGAGCGGTATTCGTGCGAAACAAGGCCGGTGCGCGGCTGACACCCGCCGGCGACCGGTTTCTCCGTTTTGCCGCCGGCCTCGTACAGACCTGGGAGACGGCACGAAGCACCGTCGCGCTCCCGCCCGGCCGGGCAGCGTCGATATCGCTCGGTGCCGAACTCAGCCTCTGGAACCCGCTTCTGTCGCAATGGCTGGTCTGGATGCGGCGCGAATGCCCCGATATCGCTTTGCGCACGAGAATTGAGACCGGCGAACGACTGCTAGAGCTGGTGCGAGAGGGCGCTGTAGACGCGGCCGTGCTCTATGGTGCTCCACGCAGGCCGGGTCTTGTAGCCGAGCTGCTCTTCGAGGAACGGCTCGTGCTCGTGCGGACGGCGTCGCCCCGGGAGGAGGTCGAGATGGTCGGCATAGACTGGGGTGAGGAGTTTGCCACAAACGTCCGGGCGGCGTTTCCCGAGCTCGCGAATCCGGCAGTCACCATCGATTACGGACCATTGGCGCTCGACTATATTCTCGCGGTCGGGGGCGCCGGTTACTTCCGAGAGGGGTTTGTCCGGCCGCAACTTGCCGAGGGACGGCTCGAAATCGTCACCAACAGTCCAGCTTTTTCCTACCCTGCTTACCTGGTTTCGTCGGAACGAACCGACCCGGCGATGCTGCCGCTTCTTCGCGAGGGTCTGCGCGTGGCAGCCGCAGCGCGGGTGTGAGCCGCCAGACTCCCACAATTCCCGCAAAGTCCCCGAAGCTATGTTCGGACGAGCGACCTCGCGATACGCCGCAACAGTCCGGCCATGCCGAGGAGCCAGGCAGAAAGCGCAACGAAGACAAGTACCTTCGGAACCGGGTCGAGGAACCCGTAGCCCATGGCGCGACCGAACTGGTATGTGCTGGTGCAGTACATGCCCATCGGGAAGACCATTCCCCACACCGCAGGTTCGTACGTGAACCGGTCCTTCATCCAGACATAGCGCCAGGCCATAAGTGCAAAAAGGAACGGGATCCACCAGCTCGCGACCGCCCAGAAGAAAAAGGTAAAGCCTCTCAGGAATGGCAGGAGCGGCGTGATCATCGGCCATGTTTCGCCGCGAAGGACCAAAATGGAACCGGCCAGAGCCGTGATCGCCACAGCTCCCATGTTGATCCAATAGGGCGGACTGAAGTCCTCGCGACTGAGCGATATGAAGGTGAGACGATAGAAGATGAGCGGAATGATCGCGAGATAGAGCATGCAACCGATCAGGAACATGGCAAGCACCTGGAACTGGACCAATTCCGCTGGCGCCTCTGCGACGTCAATCACGCCCCGCAATACCACCACGGACTGGGTGGAGACTGCGGCAATCAGCCAGGCGCCGTTGATGCCACGCGCGAGCGTCGGCTTGCCCCGCCGTACGGTAACGGCCGTGAAGAACGTGTACATGACCACGAACCACAAAAGCAGCCCGAACCACCACAGCACCGAGGCGATACCTGCCGCGCCGAGGACGATCATGTTCTGCGTTCCGAGAACGCAGGTGCTTGCCACGATCGTGAAGAAACCGGGCGCCCTCTGGTGATCCGAAATGTCGCGGAAGAGCAGGTCGCGAAATCGCAACGCTCTAACGAACGTCAGGACCCAGAGCACTGGATAGGCAATCCAGTTTACCGCGACGAGCATTAGCGCAAGGCCACGCATCCCCAGGAGCTCGCAGGCAATGGAGACCACACCTGTCGCCATGACCAATGCAAAATAACCGGGAAACAGCGTGGCCGCCGCATCTAGGATCGGGTGCGGAGCGACGCTCGCGGCAGCCTCCTTCGTACCTTGCCTATCCATGTCCATATTGCACCAGCAGATCAATCTGCAAAAACAGGAGGACAAAAAGGGTATTGAGAGCCCACGCCATGGTCAGCCACCTGGCCATTGTCCCCCAGAACGCTGCGGCATTGTCCGCTGAACGCCAGATCACGATCAGGATCCACGGCGTGTAAACCCCAAAGACGACGATGAGCATCTGCTGGACCAGCGGCTGCTGCAGATAGACGGCAAGAGCATACAAGGCCGCAAGCTCGCCACTCACGAAGACACCGTAGCCCCAGAAGACGGCAGCAAGAGGCAAGTTGCCTCGCCAGGCCCGAAGCTCTGGCGCGAAGAACCGCCCAAGATACCACAAGACACAGGATCCCACTCTCGTCATTTCGCAGCCTGAAACGCAGGAAGCCGACCGATTCTTTTGGTCAGCATACTCTCACGCGCGACAACAATCGCGGCAAAAAAATGCGCGATCGCGGACCGAACCTCCGTCTCAGCATCCCGCGTTGGCCGCACAACGACACCTGCGTGGTCTGTCTCGATCGCGCGTCGAGCGGGAATCGGCTTTCGTCGGAAGCCTGGCTACACCAAGCAAGGTCGACAGACGCCGCGTTGGGAACCCCGTCGTACATTCCCGCAACCGCCCCTGCCGAACGGTAAGCTCAGGACCTAGAGCCTCCCCTCACCGTGCAGTCGAGATTGGACAGCAAGCCGTCCTGCAATCCGTAGATCCAGCCATGGATGGAAACGTCCTTTCCTGCTTGCCAGGCCTCCTGGATCGTCGGCGTCCGGGCAAGACGTTCGACCTGCGCGGCGACGGAGACTTCGCACAGCCGGTCGAGGTCCTCCTCGCTCCAGCATTCGCGACATTCAAAGCGAATGTCGGCCACGTCGCGAATCGGCTGCAGCCAATGATCGATCAGGCCGAAGCGCTCTCCGCTCACCGCCGCCCGAATGCCGCCGCAACCGTAGTGCCCGCAGATGATGATGTGCTTCACGCCGAGCTGATTGACGGCAAATTCAACGACCGACAGCATGTTCAGGTCGGCGGGGTGGATCAGGTTGGCGATATTGCGGTGGACGAACACCTCTCCCGGTTCGAGGCCGGCGATCACATTGGCCGGTACACGACTGTCGGAGCAGCCGATCCACAGATACTCCGGCGCCTGCAGTTTCGACAGGCGCTCGAAATAGTCCGCCCTCTCTGCCTTGCGCTCGGCAGACCATGCTCTGTTGCGGGTGAAAAGGTCTTCGATCATGACGACGCTCCGCTTGTGGATGACACCGGACGTATCTCTTTCCAACTGACATCTGTCAAATCCGCATTCCTTTGTTATCGGACCCCGAGGACGGCTCCGTGAAGCGTCAAGCGAGGATGGCGACTGCCCCTGCGACGTTATTGCACTTCCATGATCGAAACTTCGGCGATAAAAGTGGTATTCAGAATACCTATTTTACATTGACGATCGGCCACGCCTTTTTGGGAAACGCTCCATGCGAATGACCCTCCACACCGACTACGCCTTGCGCATGCTGATCTATATTGCGACCCGGCCGGATCGCACATGCACCGTCACGGATGTCGCGTGCGCCTACGAGCTATCGCGCAATCATCTTATCAAGGTGGCACAGACGCTGCGTGACCTCGGCCTCCTGGAAACGACGCGCGGCCGGACGGGGGGACTGCGGTTGTTGAGACAGCCGGAGGAAATCGGAATCGGCGCGCTCGTTCGGGCAACCGAGGAAGAGTTCTCGTTGGCCGAATGCATGCAAACCTGCGGCAGACCTTGCGCCATTTCGCCGGCCTGTCGGCTCAAAGGCATGCTGCATGAGGCGCTGTCCGCCTTCCTAGCGGTCCTCGACAAATACACGCTCGCCGATCTCGTGCGCAACAAATCCGCCCTTGGCCCGCTGCTCGGCATTGATCCTGCGATCGCCTGATCCACGAAAGGAAGAAAATTCATGGTAACGGCACTGACCGGTACGGAACGTCGTTTGGCCCTCGTCGTGCTCGGTGCGCTCGCCCTGATCGGGCTGGCGATGGCTGTGGCTGGCCGCGGAGATCCACTTGCGGTGCACGGCTACGTCGTCCTCGCATTCAGCCTGGCCCTCGGATCTGCAGTGCTGTCGGTGATCTTTGCGCCTGAGCCGCCGTTGAGCCGACTTTCGGAATATTATGACGACCCGACGCGGATCGGGATCATACTGGCTCTCGCATGGGCCGTCGTCGGCATGTTCGTCGGCGTATGGGTCGCAGCCCTGCTTGCATGGCCGGAACTGACCTTTGTGGACTCGGCCTGGGCGAGCTTCGGACGGCTGCGCCCGGTACATACGTCAGGCGTCATCTTCGGATTCGGCGGGAATGCACTGATCGCCACCTCGTTTCACGTCCTGCAGCGGACCTGTCGCGCGAGACTGCCGGATCAGTTCAGCCCTTGGTTCGTCCTGATCGGATACAACCTTTTCTGCGTCGTCGCCGCGACTGGCTATCTGATGGGCCTTACGCAATCCAAGGAGTACGCCGAACCTGAGTGGTATGCGGATATCTGGCTGGTCGTCGTATGGGTCGTATACTTCCTTATTTACATTCGCACGCTGCAGCGCCGCAAGGAGCCGCATATCTACGTGGCGAACTGGTACTACATGGCGTTCATCCTCGTCGTTGCGGTCCTACACATCGTCAACAATCTTGCGGTCCCCGTTTCCCTCGGCCATGCCAAGAGCTACTCGCTGTTTGCCGGTGTGCAGGATGCGATGACGCAATGGTGGTATGGGCACAACGCCGTTGCATTCTTCCTGACGGCAGGCTTCCTCGGCATGATGTATTACTACATGCCCAAGCGGGCGGAGCGGCCGATATTTTCCTATCGGCTCTCCATCATCAGCTTTTGGGGCATCACCTTCATGTACATGTGGGCCGGCGCGCACCACCTGCATTACACGGCCTTGCCACAATGGGTGCAGACGCTCGGCATGACCTTCTCGATCGTATTGCTGGTGCCATCATGGGCATCCGCCGGCAATGCGCTTGCCACACTCAACGGCGCTTGGCACAAGGTTCGAGACGACGCGACGCTACGGTTCATGATGGTTGCCGCAGTGTTCTACGGCCTCTCCACCTTCGAGGGCTCGTTCATGGCAATTCGCGCCGTCAACTCGCTCTCACACTATACCGACTGGACCGTCGGCCACGTCCATGCCGGAGCTCTCGGCTGGGTCGCGATGATCACTTTCGGATCGATCTACGCTCTGGTGCCGTGGATGTGGAAGCAGGACCGCATGTACTCGCCGAAGCTAATCGAGGTCCATTTCTGGCTCGCGCTTGCCGGCACCATCATCTACGTCTTCGCGATGTGGAACTCGGGCATCGTTCAAGGCCTGATGTGGCGAACCTATAACGACAGCGGCACGCTCGCCTATTCCTTCATCGACAGTCTGGTTGCCATGCACCCTTACTATATCGCCCGCGCTTTCGGGGGTCTCCTGTTCCTGACCGGCGCTGTCATCTGCGCTTTCAACGTCGGGATGACGATCCGGATGGCTCAAAGCCGCCGCAAGGCGGAGGCTGACGGCGACGTGCCGCTCTATGCCGCGACAGGCGTCACGCAGGCAGGAGAATAAGCATGAAGGAGTTTTTCCATCGCAAGATCGAACGCAACGCGGTCGGCTTCGTTCTGGCGATCGTCGGCGTCGCCTCGATCGGCGGTTTCGTCGAAATCGCCCCGCTGTTTACCATTCATGAGACGGTCGAGGCGGCGCCAGACATGCGTGTCTACACCCCACTCGAGCTCGCCGGTCGCAACATCTATATCCGCGAAGGCTGTTACGCCTGCCACTCACAGATGATCCGGACCTTGCGCGACGAGGTGGAACGTTACGGGCCGTACTCTCTCGCCGTGGAGTCGAAATATGATCACCCTATGCTGTGGGGCTCAAAGCGGACAGGGCCTGATCTTGCCCGTCTCGGAGGCAAATACTCCGACGCCTGGCACGTGGCGCATCTCCTCAATCCACGTGACGTCGTGCCGGAATCAGTGATGCCCCGCTACGGCTGGCTGAAGAGGAATGCGCTTCGGATCGATGATCTCGGTGAACACCTCGCGGCTCAGCGCGCGGTCGGAGTGCCCTACACGGACGCGATGATCGAAAATGCAACGGCTGACGCCAGAGGCCAGGCAGCACCGGACAGCCCTGAATCATCCGGCGTGACGGAACGCTACGGCGAGGCGACCAATGTGCGCACCTTCGACGGCAATCAGGGTGTGCTGACCGAAATGGACGCACTCGTCGCCTACCTCCAAGTCGTCGGCCAGTTGACGCAGGCGGCGCGGGAGGAAACCGCAGTGAAGGAGGACTGACGTGGAGCTGGACCACAACAGCGTCGTCGCCTTTGCGAAAAGCTGGGGGCTCTTCTATCTCGTCGCAATGGCGCTCGCCATTCTGATCTACGCACTCTGGCCCGGTAACCGGAAGCGCTTTGATCGCGCGAAGAATAGCATCCTCGACAAAGACGATCGGCCGGGAGACTGAGTATGGCCAAAGAGAGACACGATTCCGCCACGGGGCGATACACGACGGGACACGAATGGAACGGCATCGAGGAGCTCGAAACGCCGATCCCACGTGTCGTCCTGTTCTTCCTTGCCGCCACCACGCTTATTGCGATCGGTTACTGGATACTGATGCCCGCCTGGCCTCTGGGGGTGACCTATACGAAAGGCCTGCTCGGCATAGACCAGCGCAAGGTCGTCACCAAACAGGTCGAGGATGCCGCGGCTCTCCGGGCCGCATGGACGGACCGCATTGCCGAAGCAAGCCTTGGTGAAATCGCGGCCAATCCCGAGCTGATGCAGCATGTGCGCGAGACAGGTCGCACGCTTTTCATCGACAATTGCGCCGCTTGTCACGGAACGCGAGGCACCGGTGGACCTGGGTTTCCGAACCTTTCGGCCAAAGCCTGGCTTTGGGGTGGCGAACCGGAAACCATCCTCGATACGATCCGCGTCGGCATCAACTCCGCACATTCCGACACACGGAGCTCGCAGATGCTGGCTTTCGGTCGCGACGGGACGCTTGAGCGTGAGCAGGTCCGTGCCGTCGCGGCTTACGTCCGCTCTCTCTCCGGCCTGCCGATGAGTGACGACAACAAGGCCCTGATCGACACCGGCAAGGAGATCTTTTCGGAGAACTGCACGGCCTGTCACGGCGAGGACGCAGGCGGAAGCACCGATATCGGCGCACCGAATCTCACCGACAAAACATGGATCTACGGCAGCGATGCACAAACTGTCTTCACCACGATCTATTCCGGGCGACAAGGCCAGATGCCGAGCTGGGAAGATCGGCTTTCCCCGGTCGATATGAAGCTGCTGGCGCTTTATGTCGGCACACTCGGAGAAGACCGCCAATGAGCAAGGCCATGGAGAAGACTGAGCTGTCCGAGCGCCTCAACTGGCGGATCGTCTCATGGCTGCTTGTCGGCATGGGTGCACTCGTCTTTGTCGGGGCAAATGTCCATCTCGTCCACGTCGCAACTGGCAGTCAGCCCGAATGCGTGGATCACCTGAAGGCGGAAGGTAGCGACGGCACATATCGTGCCGCAGCGTCAGCCTGCTGAGAGGAGCAAGAACAAATGGGAACGACCCAAAAAACCGCCCACACGAGCATACCTCTCGCCGAGCAACGGCGACGTCACCTGCCCGCCGGGGCGGCCTTCGGCTGGCTTTCAGAAGGTTGGCGCGACCTCTGGCGTAATCCTCTTCCGAGCCTCCTCTACGGCTTTGCAGTCTTCCTGCTCTCGCTTGCGATCGTCTGGTGCCTCTTTCGCTTTCAGCTCGATTACATCCTCTTTCCGGCTCTCGCGGGCTTCATGGTGGTGGGCCCTCTGGTCGCCATCGGTCTCTATCGCAAGAGCCGGGATATCGAAGAGGGTGTTCGCCCCAGCCTCGCACGCATGGTCCTGGTAAAGGCTGCGTCCGGTGCACAGGTCTGGTACACGGGCGCGATCCTCTGCCTGCTGATGCTGGTCTGGATGCGCGCAGCGGTTATCATCTATGCCCTCTTCATGGGATTGCGCCCCTTCCCGGGTCTGGACCGTATTGTGACAATGCTCTTCAGTACGACCGAAGGTCTGGGGATGATCTTCGTCGGCACTGTGGTCGGCGGGCTTTTCGCCGCCTTCTCCTTCGCCATCAGCACATTCGCCATCCCGATGCTACTGGCCGAACGGACGGACGCTTTCACGGCGATGGGCACGAGCATCTCACTCGTCTTCCGCAATCTGCCCGTCATGCTCGTCTGGGGCGCAATCGTGCTGGCATTGAGCGCCATTGGCATCGTGACGGGACTTCTGGGGCTCATCATCATCTTTCCGCTGCTCGGCCATGGCACGTGGCACAGCTACAAGGCAATTCGATGAGAGGTCGCCCCACTCCTGAACGAACGATCGTCATTGACGGGAAGCCGCTCCCAGCCGTGCTTGACGAAGCGATGATCCATTCCGTTGTCCACGGCTTTTACGACAGGATCCGCAAGGATGAACTGCTGGCACCGATCTTCGACGGAGCCATCCCACCGCAAGACTGGCCAGCGCACCTCGACAAGATGTGCGCCTTCTGGTCCGCCACACTTCTTCGCACCGACAGGTATGAGGGCCGCCCGCTGCCGCCGCATCTTGCCATCCCCGAATTGGCGGAGGAGCACTTCCGTCGATGGCTGTCGCTGTTTCGAGACACGGTCGACCAGCTCTGCCCACCTGAGGTGGCAAATCTGTTTCTTGATCGGGCGCTTCGCATCGCCCACTCCTTTCGTCTTGCAATTGCCTTTCATCGCGGTGAGGATTCCATGCGGATCGTTCCGATTTCGCGTGACGCGCTGTCGTGACATCGTGGCGGTCGCGAGCCTCGAAGGACCAAAGGGCCCCGGGCGTTCGTTCCCGACGAAACATCTCGTTCGTTTTTCGATGTGCCTTCGAGAAAGGCGCGCAAGGGCGGGAACCTTTCGTCACCGTCGGCATCCAATGCCGGACGAACGGAGAATAGACCCATGTCATCCTTGCAGATGCCCATGCTTCCCACCGGCGCCGAGGCCGAAGCCGACCTCGTGCGGCGAGCCATTTCAGGCGACGTGCAGGCCGTCAGAGAGATCATTCGCACGCACAACCAACGCCTTTACCGGCTGGTACGAGCCGTCATCCGCAATAATGCGGACGCGGAAGAGGCGCTGCAGGAGGCCTATCTGAGCGCGTTCTCCAATCTCAGCCGTTTTGCAGGGGAAGCTTCCCTTTCGACATGGCTCTCCCGGATCGCCCTCAATGCCGCGCTGGCGCGGCTGCGCGCGCAGAAGCGCCTGAAGCGCACGACACCCGCGCAAACATCAGCGGAGGCAGACATCGTTCCCTTCCCGGGCTCCGTCCCGACAGCCGATCCGGAGCGCATCATGGCGCAGCGACAACTTCTCATTCTGGTTGAGGAGGCGACCGACGCCCTTCCCGAAACCTTCCGCCTCGTCTTCGTCGCGCGGGTCATCGAGGGTCTGAGCGTCGAGGAAACCGCGTCCCTGCTGGACATCCCGATCGCCACCGTCAAATCGCGGCTCCATCGCGCTCGCAGGCTGATCAGGATCCGTCTGGAGGAGCGGATTGGTCCCGTCGTGACCGACGCCTTCCCCTTTGCGGGAACACGCTGCGACCGGCTGACGGAAACCGTCATCGCAAGGCTGGGTCTGTCGAAATAGCGGGAACCTCCACGGCTGGCCGGCATCAAATGCAGTGCCAACCGAAAACAGCGCCCGCAAGGTGCCGGCGCCAAGGAGACTCCCATGAAAACGCTTATCGCCGCGGCAGGTGCCGCTTTCCTCATGCTCACCGCCCCGCTCGTCCTGGCCGCCGACGCGCCGAGTGATCCCCAGATTGCTCATATCGCCTACAGCGCCGGCGTGATCGACGTCGAAGCTGCCAAGCTCGCCCTTTCCAAGACGACCAATGCGGAAGTCAAAGCCTTTGCAGAGTCCATGCAGAAGGACCACGAGGCGGTGAATGACATGGCACTTGCACTCGTCAAGAAGCTGAACGTGACGCCGGAAGACAATGCCACCAGCCAGGCGCTCGCCAAGGCCGCCGAAGACAAACGTGAAGAACTCGCCAAGCTCGACGGCGCGGCCTTCGACAAGGCCTATATCGAGAACGAGGTCGCCTATCATAAGCAGGTCAACGGCGCTCTTGAGACGGTGCTGATCCCCTCGGCACAGAACACCGAGTTGAAAGCCCTGCTCGAAACCGGCCTCAAGCTCTTCCAGGGCCACGAGCAGCATGCCGAGCAGGTTGCGGAAGGACTGAAATGACGACAACCCTCATCCGTCGCAGGAGCCTTCTGCTTGCCGGATCGATGCTGTTGGCCGTCCGAGCGGTGGCCAAAGCGCACAATGGCACTGTGCATGTCACCGTCGAGAAGCTCGCTTTTACCCCGGCTGAAATCGACGTGAGGGTCGGCGAAACCATCGAATGGACCAACCGGGATCCCTTTGCGCACACCGCGACGGTCAAGGGCGGCTGGGAGGTTCCGATCCCGCCCGGAAAATCGGCGACACACGTGGTAGCTCCTGGTGACACCGTGGACTATTTCTGCCGATGGCACCCGAACATGAAGGGGCGGATAAAGGTCATCGCCTGAGGAAAATGCGTTTGCCGGAAACCCTCCCGGCAAACGCAAACTGGAAATCGGCCCTCCACACCGAGAAGTCTCGGCCGCCAACGACGCATTCCTCTGTAGAAAGAAGGGCGACCGCGCTAACCTTGAAAGCTCCTTGCCATTGCGTAGGTCGCAGTCCGGGATCGAGGCCTTCCGGAAGACGCGAGCCGCGCCTCAAGAGCTGCGGCAATCGAAAGAATATCTTCGTCAGCGAAGCGTCGTCCGACGATTTGCAGTCCGACAGGCAGACCTTTGGCCGCAAGACCTACGGGAAGGGAAAGGGCCGGCAGCTGTGGGAGCATGTTGAACGGGCAGGTCATGTCCAGGCCGACGAAGCGATCGTCCGGGCCGGTTGCGACGTAATCGTCATCGTTTTCCCCGACCCGTGGTGCGGTGACGGCGCAGGTCGGACACAGAAATGCATCGAAGGTCCTGAACAGACTGGCCATGTCCTGCCACATCTCTGTGCGCAACAGTTCAATACGTTTGTAGCTGGTGGCATTCATCGACACTCCCCGCTCGATCATTGCCACGACGGCAGGATCCATTTGCGGTCGTCGGTCTTTGGTCGCCTCGCCGAAGAAGGCCGACATGAAGACGCACCAGAGGTCAAACCATCCGTCATTGACGGTACGGCTCCACTGCATAGAGACGACCTCTACCGTCGCGCCTGCACGACGCAGTTCTTCTGCGGCATCGCCGACCAAGCGCTCGACCTCGGGCTCGACCGCGTAGTAGCCGAGGTCGACTGAGAGCGCAAAACGTTTGCCCTCGAGACAACCGGCTCTGGCTTGACGCGAAGCGAAGCCGATCGGCAAAGACGAGATATCCTCGTCGCTCGGCCCGCAGGTTGCTTCCATGAACGAGACGGCGTCTGAAACCGTGCGGGCGAGCGGACCGAAATGGGAGATATTGTCGAAGACACTCGGCAGAATGGTCATCGGAATACGCCCGATGCTGGGCTTGAGGCCGACCGTGCCACTGAGCGCTGCCGGGATGCGCACCGACCCGCCCATGTCAGATCCCTCGGCAAAAGGAACCACGCCCGTCGCGACCGCAACGGCCGAGCCACCTGAGGAGCCACCTGACGTACGCTCGGGATCCCAGGGGTTGCGCGTGACGCCCCACCGCGGGCTCTGCGTGAAGCTTGAATAGGCAAATTCGGGCGTCGTCGTCTTTGCGATCAAGATGCCGCCAGCCTCCTGCAGCCGGCGAACGACGAGCGCCGTCTCCTCCGGCACCCAGTTGCCCTTGGTCCAGGAGCCGAACGTCGTCAGATCGCCTGCCGTCGGGGTCAAATCCTTTGCCGCGAACGGTACACCGTGCAGAGTCCCGAGAGGCTCGCCACGCTCGACTGCCCGGTCGGCCGCCCGCGCAGTCTCCAATGCTCCTTCTTCCCGGATGACGACAAACGGATTCAGCACGGTACTGACAGCCTTTGCGCGCCGGATCGACTCCGCAACCACGCTCTCGGCACTGAAACGCTGCTCGCGGATGCCGCGTGCGATCTCGCAGGCAGGAAGATCCAGCGGATGTTCGACAGTGGAGGTCGTGGTTTGTATGGTGCGCATGCTGACGGTCCAATAGTTGTACTTTGATCGGAAGAGCTTCTTGAAGCCGGGTACGTTTCTGCCGGATTCAATCATCGGGGAAAAATCGTGAGTTCGGCGCTCGGTCCACTTGCTTCTTTACCGACATTCAAGGCTTGGAACACGCTTGTTGCGGAGGCGATCGACTGCCTCGGCTCGCGTGGTTTTCCGGATGCGCTGGGCGCTTCTCTTAGACTGCTCTCGCCATTTCAGATGATGAACGGTTTCATCTACTCATCGGACGGTCGGGCATTTGATCTCTATAATGACAAGATCGTTGCCGAGCGGACGCTGATCGTCGACCGCTATCTGGCCGGCGCCTTTGTGCTCGATCCTTTTTACGACGCCATCCGTACCGACAGCAGCGAGCGGATGATCGTGATGCGCGAGCTCGCACCCGACGATTTTTCCCGCACCGAGTATTTTCGTCTTCACTACGCAACAACCGCAATCGTCGATGAGATCGGTTTCGTCCTGCGATTGAACCACGGCTATACCGCGGTTCTGTCCTTGTCGCGAACAGGCCGTGCGGCTCCGTTTTCCGAAGAAGACCTTCAGTGCTTGCGATCGGCTGCACCTCTGGTCTGTACCCTGGGAAGTCGTCATTGGCGCGATGCTCCCGCCCTCTTGCTGGAGATCAGGAATGCAACCCCTGTGTCGAGGATTGAACATCCGCGGCTCACCAGACGCGAACTCGAGATCGTGACGCTGATTCTGAAAGGACATTCCAACCTCTCGCTTGCCGCCGTCCTTGGTCTCTCGCCCAACACCGTCAAGGTGCACCGTCGGCAGATATATTCGAAACTCAACATCTCCAGCCAGGGCGAGCTCTTTCGCCTCTTCCTGGCATAGCCCGGCCATTTGATGGCCGGGCCGCCGCACTGGGTCGATCACTCCGCAAAGCTCATCTCGGGAGGGGCTGCCTGGAAGAATCGGGTGAGATAGATCAGATAGCCGAGGCCAATCATCAACCAGGCCAGTCCCAGGAGCTTTGCGTGCCCGTCGAGGTTCCAGAGCAGGAAGAGGTCGCAGACCGAAGCCACCGCCGGGATGACAAGGCCGATCAAGGCGCCAAGCGGCTTCACCTGTACATTACCCTTCATGGACAGCGCGATGACCGAGACATTGACGGCCGTGAAGGCAAGGAATGCGCCGAAATTGATGAAGGAGGTGGAGGTGGTGACATCCATGGTCAGCGCCAGCAAGCCGACCACGCCGACAAGGACGAGGTTCACGACCGGCGTGTGCCACTTTCTGTGCAAGCGCCCGAACAGCGAGCCCGGCAGGACACCGTCGCGTCCCATGGCAAAGAGCAGGCGACCGACGGCCGCCTGAGCGGCGAGCCCGGAGGTGAACTGCGCAACAACCAGCGTTGCGAGAAAGATGGTCACGAAGAGGTCGCCACCGATCGTCCGGGCGATTTCGCTCGCTGCGGCGTCGATCGAAACGAAATCCATGCCGGGATGTGCAAGCTGGGTAAAATAGGCCGCGGTGACGAAGATCAGGCCGCCACCAAGCGCCGTGATGAGGATCGCTCGCGGCATGGTACGCTTCGCGTCCTTGGTCTCTTCGGTCAGGGTTGAGACCGCGTCAAAACCGAGGAAGGAGTACGCGGCAATTGCAGCGCCCGCAATCGACGCCGAGAAGGGAACGCCTGCCTTGAAGAACGGTGTTGCCGAGACGAGGCCACCGGGGCCATTGCTCGCGATTACATAGCGCCCCGCAAGGACCACGAAAGCGACGAGCACCGCAAGCTGCACCAGCATGAGAACGAGATTTACGCGGTTTGCAAAGGCGATGCCGACAAGGTTGACGATCGTAGTCAGTATGATGAAGCCGACAATCCAGACATAGGCGGGGACAGAGGGGAAGGCTGAAGTCAGGTAGGCCGCACCGATCAGCCAGATGACCATTGGCAGAAAGAAGTAGTCGAGCAACACCGCCCATCCGACGAGGAAGCCGACGCTCGGGCTGATGGACTTGCGTGCGTAGGTGTAGGCGGATCCGGCGACGGGATAGACGCGCGCCATCACGCCATAGCTGATAGCCGCCAGAAGAATGGCTGCGGCAGCAACCAGATAGGCCATCGCCGTTGTGCCCTCGCTCGCGGCCGCAAGGGCTCCGAACGTGCCGAAGACAATCATCGGCGTCATATAGGCAAGACCGAAGAGCACGACGGACCACAGTCCCAGTGCGCGGTCTAGTTTAATCGCGTCATTCATGTTCCACCTCCCAGGGAGTTGTTGTTGATCTTCTCGGCACCCGCGAAAGGCAAATCCAACCGCTGTACCGCAGGCCTCCACCCACATCTCTTGATTTCGGAGAGGATGAACGAGCGACGCTGGATCGAACATAACCCCAAAGTACTATGGCGTCGGCCGGAGGCGGCAGGTCCGTAATCGATGACGCGCATGAACTGGGACCTTGCGCCCTGAGAAGAAGGGCCTGCATCCCTGTTATCGACGAATGTCATACCCCCTGTTTGGCCGAGCGGTACGATCGGGAACGTTGTCAAGGCCTTCCAGCCGCGCGATCTGCTGGAAGGCTTTGAGTTCTTCGAGCATCGCCTCAAGAGCCCGACGTTGCGCCGGCGGTACCCGCTTGATGATCTCCCGTTCACCCCGCAGAATCGCGCCGTTGCCGAACCGCTCGTCAAGTGCCCGACTGACGGAGGCCAACTCCTGTCTTACCTGGGGATCGAGGAGCGCAGAGGACGCGCGGGGCATTATGGCCTCGTCCTTCGTTCGTCTCGCGAAGGTCCGCAGGGCTTCTTCGGCAGCTTGCGACAATCCGGGAACGACAACGGCCATGCGTCGTCGTTCCTCCGTGACCGCCCGGTGCTCTGCGTGCACGGCGCCGACGTAAGCTGAGGCGAGAGCGCGCAGACGGACACTCGCTTGTGGGACAGAACGCTGTGCCTCCTTCCGTTCTGCGCCGGAAGCAAGCAACCGGTCCATCAGACGGCCCGAGCCGCGCAACGCGCCATACGCAGAGGGGTCGTTGGCCACGGCTGCGGCGATCCTCTCGCCGGCAAAGCCCTTCACAATCAAGGCCTCGATCTTGTCAACGGCGGCTGCTGGATCGCGCCATATCTGCCTGGCCGTCTCGGCGAGCGCGACCCGATTGTCACGATAAGGCTCTGAGGCGAGTGCGCGCTCCCTCGCCTCGTCCGCGATCGTTGTTCTGAACTCCGTCACGGCAGGAAGGATCGGCAGCACGTTGGCAGGCCCGTTCGTCGCGGCGATGCTCGCGCCGGCAACGACCTTCGCGCGGTCGTACCTCTCGGCCAGCTTCTGTTCATCGGCAAAGCGCCTTATGGCGCGAAAGAGGCGGACAAGCGCCTCCCGACGCTCGGGACGAAGGTCCTTAGGCATCCGTTCGAACATGTTGCGTTCGGCAACTGCATGCGCCTTTTCGGTGAAGGCGCTGAAGCCGAAGCGCGCGGTCAGCGCCTCGTCGGCGGCCTTGAGCTCTCGGACCAGCGGGCGATGCTCGGCGGCATAGGCAAAGGCTGTCTTGTAGGCATCATTCCCGCCGTGTTCGCGGACGGCCTCGATTTCGACGAGACGCACCATTGCCTGTTTTGAGAGCGCGGGGACCGACAACGCCATGTGCGCGCGCCGCTGCTGCTCGCGGGTGGCAAAGTGTCCTGCCTGCCTGCGGAACTCGACCGCGTGCGCACGGGCCAACGGCAACATCACCGACACGGCGGCCATCGCGGCTTTGCGCTCGTCGCGGGCTGCACGACCATCGACGATCAGGTCGGATCCGCGCAACCGGCCGAGGCGATCTGGTTCAGACCGGAGGTCATTGGCAAGCACGCGCGGCTCAATCCTGGTGTCCGAGGCGAACTCGTTCAGCGTCGACATCGCGCGATCCGGGTCGCGATAGATTCGGGCGAGCACCGGTCGTAAGATCGCCTGGCGACTCTGCCAGGCTTCAGAAGACAGCTGTGCAAGGCGCGCATCCTCCTCGAGGCTGCGCGCAAAAATCGTCGTGGGCGGGAGCAGATATTTGACACCCGGCAGGGTACCGGCCGAAAGGGATGCGCTCCGCTCCTCGTCGACGTACGAGACACCCCGTTCGCGCTCGATCGCAAGGTCAGGCGCAAAAACCGCCCGCTCCCAGAGCTTCACCACCCGCTCCCGCTTCTCCGCAATCCACGTCAGCCGTCCAGAAGCGCCTTCGTCCACTCCGGCCACGGCCGCAGCGAACTGTTCTATCCCTCGCCGCCGTGCGAAATCGCGGGCGTGCGCCTGATAAGCCTCCTCACTTTCAAAATCTAAGGTCGTGGTCTTCGCGCCGGATCGGCCGAGGCGCTCGACAAGTTGCTTGAACAACACCGGCCGTCGGCTTTCCCGCTCGATCCTCTCCCGGCGGATATGGGCAGTTTCGATCTGCCTTCCGGTCCACACATTTCGGTCGACCTCCCTTTCCTCAAAGCGCCTTTGACCGGTTTTCTCGTCGGTAACGGCAACCTTGACCTTGACCCGCTCTACGCCATCCTTGCGCAGTGTGATCGTGTCACCTATCGAGATGCCACCCTCCTCGAGCGCCTTCGGCAGGCTCACGCCCCAAAGCCGGTGGACGGCTCCGTCGTCGGTCTTCACATCGGCATAAGGGCTCTCTTCAGCATCCTCCTCAGTGGAGCGGAACTTGGCTCGTCCGGCCGCCACAAGCTCGCCGGTGACGCCGGCGGCATGATCGACGCGGGGCTTTCGTTCCCACTCCCGCTTCGGTTCAAAATCTTCCTTCGCGGCATAGAGATCCACGCGGTCGCGATGGCGTGTCATTGCCACATAGGTCAGATGCCGATCCATCATGCCGGTCGCGAGCACGAAGGTCCGCTCCACGGTTGACCCTTGGGACTTGTGGATGGTTGCGGCATAACCGTGATCGACGTTGCGGTAGCTGTCCTGGCTGATAATCAGGTCGCGGTCATTGTCGAGACGCACCGTCAGAAGCGGATCGCCTCGTTTGTCGCCGGTCGAAACGACCGTGCCGAGCATGCCGTTCCTGACGTATTGGGGACCGAGAGATTTCACCCGCGGCTCGACGAAGCGAGCATTCTCGAGGAAGATGAGGCGGTCACCGGCAGCGAATTCGCGAAGCCCGCGCGCCGTCTGGAACTGGCGCGTGCCAGTCAACGCACCCTCGCCGATCATGACGTTGCGCAAGGCCTCGTTGAGCTTTCGAACATCATCGTTGGTGTGGGCAAGGACGAGCAGTTCGTCACCGCGCAGGCGGCCTGGATGTTCAAAGGCGGCGGAGTTCCTGAGGAGACCGCTGCGGGCTTCGGCCCAGTCGGCAACCAGGCGCTCGATGACATCGCGGCGGGTCTCGAACTCGACGATGCGGCCTCGTTGAGCATAAGCATCAAGGGCCTCTTCGACCCTGCCGCGGGCAAACAGCCGCGATGCGTGACGAGCCCAGGCATCGCGCTGGCGGCGCACACCGGACAGTTCTGCAAAGCCGATCCGCTCAGTCATTGCCCTGAATGCGGCGCCTGCCTGGATCGGCTGCAACTGCATGGCGTCGCCGACGAGCACGACCTTTGCTCCTGCCTTTGCGACGAGGTCAACGGCGCGTGACATTTGTTGCGAGGAGATCATGCCGGCTTCGTCAATTACGAGGACGTCACCGCGTTTGAGCTTCTCCCGGCCGGCGGCCCATGCCAGTTCTAAGGAGGCCAGCGTACGCGATCTGATCCCGGAACTTTCCTCCAGCCCCTCGGCTGCTTTGCCAGAAAGTGCGGCGCCGATCACCCGACGGCTGTCGCTTTCCCAGGCGATGCGCGCGGCCGAGAGCAGGGTCGACTTGCCTGCGCCCGCAAGGCCGACGACCGCCGCGATGGCATGGTCACCCGTCACGTGACGGATGGCATCGATCTGCTCAGGATCGAGACGGAGAGGCTTTTGTGGATCCTGCTCCATCTGTGTAATCGCGGCGGCGACCATATCGACCGAGATCGCAAAGCCACGGCGCTTCGACAGAACGCGCGCCGACTGTGCCATGTCATATTCGATGCGCAGGATCTCCCGAGTCGTGAAGATCGCCGGTTCCTTCACCTGACCCGTTTCGCCGACAAGCCCCTGAGGTCTCAGCAGGACCAGGCTTTCAGAGCTCATAAGCTTCGCGCGGATGTTTGCGAAATCCACCGGATCGTCAACGTAGCGATGGAGCGCCCTGGCGATGTCCCTCTCGCTAAAGGTGGAACGTTCATTTGCGAGCTGCCTGAGGAGAAGCTCGGGATCGCCCATAAGCCGATCGGACATCGCCTGCCGGTGTGCCAGGTCGGCGGGCGCGAAGTACATCTCCGTGCCCCTGCGTGCGAGCGCCGCCTTCTGCGGCCCGAGGTGTCTTTGGGCAATCCCCTCCAGACCCTGTTCGGCATAGGAGCGACCATCAAGACGGATGTCATGGCCGGCAAGTGCCAGATGACGGTTAGCGGTTTCCGCCCACGCGATCTTCCATTCCTTCATGGTTTCCTTGTCGCCAGCCCAGAGCTTGTAGACGATCTTCCCGCCTGGTCTGTCCGGCGTGACGACGCGCAACGGCTCGCCGTTCTCGCCAAGGACAGGAACCTTCTTCGGTCCAAATCCAGCCTCCGACAGGGGCCGCAAGGTCGTCATCAGATGGATGTGCGGATTGCCGTCCTTGTCGTGATAGACCCAGTCGGCCACCATGCCTTTCGATGTGAGGGCGAGACGGACAAAGTCACGGACGAGTGCGATGTTTTCGCTCCGCGTCAGTTCCTCTGGCAGAGCAATGATCACCTCGCGGGCGAGCTGCGCATCCGCCCGCGCTTCGAAGGCATCGACCGCGTTCCAGAAGGCCTCGCTTGCTCTTGCCACTGGCCTTCCGTCGATAAGCGATTTGATCCACTGCGGCGCCTGATCCGGCAGTGTCAACTCCTCATGCGCCAGTTCGCGGGACCCGCCGCGATAGCTGAATGCCTCTCCGGTCAGCGCGGCCGTCATGCGCGCTCGGTGGCGATAGGCGGCGGCCGAGACGACGCTGCGTCCCGCTCCCCTGCTGATCACCTGCGCTCTGACGAACATGATCGCCAAGACAGTCTCCAGACCACTTCGAGCACGTCGCGCCAGCGACGTATATTGCGCCCTCGCCGGACCGAACCCGTTGTTCCGGTCCGGCCTTCTGCCAGACGGCCTCATCGAAAGCGTCGCGTGCCATTCATTGGCTGGCCTAGACTATTCCATTTTACTAGCTTATTCTAGGCAGTATAATTGAAGCGATCGATCCTGTCGAAGTCATGGAGGGTACGGAAATGAGGCCGAAATCATCGATCTCGGATCTCGAGGCACAGATAGAGCGGCTCAGAGAGAGGCGAAAACTTCTGATAGTTAAATCGGCGGAGCGATTTGCCCGTGCGGCTATCAGGACGGGGCTCGCAGAAATGGAAATCGTCGACGCGGCGGTCGAGCAGATCATGGACGAGATCGCGACGCGATTTCGCAAACAGGAAAGGAGGTCGAGCCCAAGCACTTCGTCGCATCGCTCGCCAGATGGCGAAACTGGAGCGCCGGCGGAGGCTCCTCATGACCCTTGATCGGACGACCGCCGCACGGGAGCGAGTGCTGCTTGGCAGTCTCGTGGTCAAGGCGGGTCTGGCCCGAGCCGACCGGGCATTTCTGCTCGGCGGCCTTATCGAACTGGCAAGGCTCGGTCCTGATTCTCCGGAACATCATCGCCTGCGCAGGGCCGGACAGGAAGCGTTCCAGGCGGACCCGTCGGCGGCATCATCGCCGATCGGGGAGGCGACCGAATGATGGCGGAGACAGGGAGACGTTTGGTTTTCCTGCTACCCGTCGCCGTGACGGGTTTGGCCGTCTATGTCGTCGGGTGGCACTGGTCGCGGCTCGCCGTCGACTTGCCCGGACACACGCAGTCCTGGTTCCTGCGGGCCTCGCCCTTGCCGCCTCTCTTGCTCGGACCGCTCGCTGGCCTTATGGGCGTATCGATCCTGCCCATGCACAGGCGGAAGTCTGTCGCAATGACCAGCCTGGTTTGCTTCCTGACGGTGGCAGCATTCTATGGGCTGCGAGAATTCGGCAGACTCTCGCCCTACGTGGAGAGCGGCGAGGTCTCATGGGATCGGGCGCTCTCATTTCTCGACGTGGCCGCCGTGATCGGTGCGATCGGCGGCTTCATATCGGTCGGCATCGCCGCACGCTTGTCCACAGTCGTGCGGGAACCGGTAAAGCGAGCGAGGCGCGGGGCGTTCGGAGACGCGGATTGGCTGCCAATGACGGCGGCCGGACGCCTTTTTCCGCCAGATGGAGAAATCGTCGTGGGCGAACGTTATCGCGTCGACAAAGACAACGTCCATAAACTGCCCTTCGACCCGGGCGATCCCACCACGTGGGGCCGCGGCGGCAAGGTCCCGCTGCTGACGTTCAAACAGGACTTCGACTCGACGCACATGCTCTTTTTTGCCGGCTCGGGTGGGTACAAAACCACCAGCAATGTCGTCCCGACCGCCCTGCGCTATACGGGACCGCTGATTTGCCTGGATTCATCTGCCGAGGTCGCTCCGATGGTCATTGAGCACCGCAGCCGGGTGCTCGGCCGGGATGTCATGGTGCTCGATCCGACGAACCCGATCATGGGTTTCGACGTTCTCGATGGAATAGAAGCGTCACGGCACAAGGAAGAGGATATCATCGCCATCGCACACATGCTGCTTTCTGAAAGCGCGCGGCTGGAAAGTTCGACCGCCTCGTATTTCCAGAACCAGGCCCATAATCTCCTGACCGGTCTGCTGGCACATGTCATGCTCTCACCCGAATATGCGGGCCAGCGCACACTGCGCAGTCTGCGCCAAATCGTGTCCGAGCCGGAGCCCTCGGTGCTGGCAAGGCTGCGAGACATACAGGAACACTCCGCCTCCGCGTTCATCCGGGAGACGTTGGGCGTCTTCACCAACATGACCGAACAGACGTTCAGCGGTGTCTATTCGACTGCATCGAAGGATACCCAATGGCTCTCGCTTGACGCCTATGCGGCGCTCGTTTGCGGCAATGCCTTCAAGGCCCAAGAGATCGCCCGCGGCACAAAGGACGTCTTCCTCAACATACCTGCCTCGGTCCTTCGTTCCTATCCGGGGATCGCGCGCGTCATCGTCGGCTCCCTGATCAACACCATGGTGCAGGCGGACGGCGTTTTCGAGCGCCGGGCTCTCTTCATGCTCGATGAAGCAGATCTCCTTGGCTACATGCGCCTACTCGAAGAGGCGCGCGACCGTGGTCGAAAATATGGCATCACGATGATGTTGATGTACCAGTCGGTGGCGCAGTTGGAGCGACATTTCGGAAAGGACGGGGCGACGTCATGGATCGAGGGTTGCGCCTTCGCGTCCTATGCCGCGATCAAGGCACTCGACACCGCCCGCCATGTTTCGGCGCTGTGCGGCGAGATGACGGTGGAGGTGAAGGGAAGCTCGCGCAGCATCGGCTGGGCGACAAAGGGGAACACATCGCGCAGGTCCGAAAGCGTGAGCTTCCAACGCCGACAGTTGATCATGCCGCATGAGATCACCCAGGCGATGCGCAAGGACGAACAGATTATCATCGTGCAGGGGCACAGTCCCATCCGCTGCGGCCGAGCCATGTATTTCCGTCGGAAAGACATGAAGCAAGCGGCAAAAACCAGCCGCTTTGTCACCCCCACGTGATGAGGCCCCATGCCAGTCGTGACAGAAAGCACGGACGGTCAGATGTCCGCGACGCCCGGCGCGGAACTTGGGAAACCCCGGGCGACCCGCAGACGACGTTGGCGATCGCCGGGGAAGGGCGACGACCCGGTGGCGACAACGTCGGATAATTGTAGAAGCGACGAGGCCGGCCCCGATTTCGCGGGGCCGGCTGCTTTCGGCTCAGTTCGGGTTGTTCCAGAGGATCACCTTGCGGTTCGGGTCACCGCCGGGTGCGGGAGCGACGTTACCGAAGATGACGCCGATCTCCGGAGCCTCCAGCTTGACCGAGAGGTATTCCTCGCCGGTCTGTCGGGCGATGCGGTTCCACGCTGCGCCGATCTCGAAGCCGGTCTTGCGGTGGATGACGCGGTAGTCGGGCGCTTCTTCGCTTGCCTTGGCGGAGTTCGGGACGATGGCGATTAGGGCGTTGACCCGGATGGTGGCGAAGACGCCTTCGAGGGTGCCGTCGGTCTTCTGCGTCAGGGTTGCGATCGTGGTGGCCATGGTATTGTCTCCTTCGTTTGCTCGGGACCATTCCCGATGACGCGCGAAGAGACGGCCGATCTGCTGCGGTCATCTCGGCGAAAATTCTGCAAAATTCTATTTTCCGCCAAAAAGGCGGGCGCACTTTCATCCCGCTTGCGGGATGAAAGTGCCAGGCGCCCGCATGACAAACCAAAATCGAATTTTGCAGAATTTTCGTCGAGACGTACCCCTTCAGGGGTTGACCGCAAAAGCAGACGGTCGCCTAAAGGGCGACATAGAAACGGGAATGGTCTCGTGCAACCGAAGCGGCGACAAACCATTGAGGCCGCCCGGTCCGGCACTGAAAGAGACTGCCAGCACCTTCCGTTGCGGACCTACCGTCCGACCCGATGTCCCCTCGGCCTTCCCGGCCAAGCACGGTCAGCAAGGAATGTCGACTGGCCGCCACATCTCTCGGGTGCACGTTGAGACGACCGCGGTGACCATATCGCGAACAAGCGGCGCCGCAACGTCTCGGGAGGCTCATCCCTCTGATCTCGACCAGGCGATCTTCAACGATACCGCCCGCCGTCCGGTCTCGGCACGACCACAGTCTCCTCGACGGACGCCCTCCTGCCCCGATCCGTCGGTCCTGAGCAGCCGCGGCCGACATCGCTTCACGTCGGTGAATTCGCGCGGGCAGGAGCTCACGGGCCGGCGTCACACCCTTCGCCGTTTGCCAGCCGATCGATCGCCGCGGCGAAGGGTTCCTTGTGCTCTTCCGGCATCTCGGAGACACGATGGCCGCGTCGAGGGTCTCCACCGGCTCACATCCTCTCGTAATGCTCGTAGTTCATCAGCACGAACCGGGATTTCCCATGCCGGGTGAGCACAGCGGACTCGCCGCCGGCGGCGGCGGTGACATCGCCAATGTGCTTGCTCAGGTCGCGTGTCGCAGACTGCCGCATTGCCCACTCCTCTGTTAATCCTCCGCATTATCCAGATTTTCCCGCCGTGCAGGAACCTCGGAGGATAGAGCGCTGAGCACGAAGGCGTTGCAGCGGTTCAGAAACGTGACGGCCTCGGCGATGCGGCAGGTCGGTGACCTGGGACAACGCAAGGGATCATTACGTCATCAGGCGCGAAGACTGCTTGCAGGCTTCGTGGAGCCGGCTTGCCAGCGAAACAGAGCCCGATCCGGCGGATCGCCGATGCGATCAAGTGACATGTCCTTCTTGAACTGACGGTCGACGAGCCGTATATACATCTCAGTAGATACAGAAAGGAGGCAACTATGCCCCATTTTGCACGCGTATTCCAGTCCGGAAACTCGCAGGCCGTCCGCCTGCCGAAGGAATTCCGCTTCAACGTCGAGCGCGTGGAGATCACGCAGGAGGGCGATGCGCTCATTCTCCGTCCCCATGTCGAGGCGGGCGAGCCGTGGTCGTCGCTGAAAGCAGCGCTGGCCCGCGGCATGAGTGAAGACTTCATGGAGAGCGGGCGCGAGCAGCCTGAACAGCAGGATCGACCGGAGCTTGACGCGGTGTTTCAGTGATCTCGCATCTTCTCGACACCAACACCGTTATTGCCTTGATCGGCCGCAAGTCAAACGCCTTGGTAAGCCGTGTACTCCACAGCCCTCAGGGCAGTATCGGCCTGCCGACGGTCGTCGCGTATGAACTCTATTTCGGAGCGCAGAAAAGCGCGAAGGTCCAGCACAACCTGGAAACCTTGCGTTTGTTTATGGCAGATTTTCCGATCCTTGAGTTTGACCGGAACGATGCCTTTGTCGCAGGCGAAATCCGGGCGGCCCTTGCCGCGAAGGGGACGCCCATCGGCCCCTATGACGTGCTGATCGCGGGGCAGGCGAAGGCCCGCGGACTAACTCTCGTCACCAACAATGTCGGCGAATTCAACAGGGTTGACAACCTGCATGTGGAAGACTGGTCGCTTTAAGCCCGGCGGGTTCGGGCCATGCAAGGGAATCCACGACATCGTCATTGACCGTCAAGGCTGAATGCTAACGGCGGAGTAAAAAATGGGGCGTGGTGGAGTTGCGCTGATCTACGCCGTTTTCGGTTCGCTGCGCCTCGGCTTTGGCTGATACAGCCGGCGCTTCACATTCGGGCGCAATGCGTTGCGCACGTCCTTGTCCACGACAGCGAGATCGAACCACTCGGGATCGAAATGCCCACCACACCACCGTTTGGTTTGCGCGTGTTCGGGGTCCTCTCTGTCCGACATGATTCCAGAAAGCGCTTGTAGCCGAGCACGCTGCCGACATCTTCGGGTGGCCGGGCATGCCCGCCATCGATGCAAACCCCGTGCCTAGGAGCGACCTCGAGAGCCCTGAATTCCTCGATCGCGACAGAGTGGCACCAGCTATCGCCGAAGTCATAGAGGTAGTTGAAGATGGCTCCGTACTCGAAGTCGCGAAGGCGAACCTCCCGAAAATCAAAGACACGAGAATCGTCGTCGAAGGCATCTTCGGTCAATAGCTCCACGTCGCCGTAGCGCAAGCCGCCGATCCGGAACTCATGCAGGTGATAGTTCCACCAGTTGAAGGCCGCCTGAATGGCAAGATGCACTTGCTCGAGATTCCAGTGCACCGGCAAAACCAGTCGACGCCAGACCTCCGGCTCGATCTCGTCGAGGGAAACGTGAATCTGTACGGCATTGATGGTTTTGAACATGCCGCATGTGAACAATTTCAACCTGTACACGTCAAGTCGAAGCTGCCGAACGTGTACCGTGTAACTGTGGGCAGCAACACGCCGCCTTGAAATTGATGGCGTCAACTGTCATATATAGAACGACAAATGACGTGGAGTTGGCCGATGGCTATTGCTGCAGAGAAAATTGCTCCTGAAGCGACGACCAGCGAACTGCAGAAGGTAGCTGCGTTGCTTGGTGGTGTGCGCGTGCTTGCGCGCAGCCTGACCAGCCCCCTCGATGCGCATGAGTTGCTTTTGCGCGGCCTGCCGTCCTCGGCGCTGGATCACCTTGTCGGACATCTGGTCATCATCGGCAAGACGGACTCGCTCGAAAAGGCGGTGGGCATGAGCCTGCGCACCTGGCAGCGGCGGAAGGACACGCCCTCCAAGCCGCTCAGTCAGGAACAGAGCGGCCGGGCGTGGAAATTCGCCGAGATTCTCGCAAAGGCAACGGATATTTTCGGATCGCAGGCAGAGGCAGAGCAATGGCTGGAGCGGCCTGCGATCGGGCTCGACCAGCGCCGTCCGATCGATCTTCTTGGGACGCCCGCTGGCGTGGAACTGGTTGAGGATCATCTCGACCGTCTCGAATACGGCGTCTATGCATGAGCCTTTTACCTATCGGTCTCGGCGGGACCGAGTTGGTCGCCTGGCGGCTCGATCAAGCCGTCCACGCGCCGACATGGGATAGCGGCGAAGGCGCCTATCGCGTGGGCGGCCGCTGGAACAGCAAGGGTGTTCGCGCGGTCTACTGCTCGCTCGATCCCGCCACTGCGATCCTCGAGGTCGCGGTCCACAAGGGGTTTCGGGCTCTCGACACGGTTGCGCATATAATGACAGCGGCTGTCATTGCCGATGCCGGCGATGTCCATGTCGTCGACCCGGCAAGCCTACCCAACCCCAATTGGCTCCGCCCGGGCATCCCTGGCGCGGGACAGCAAGCATTCGGAGACGATCTGCTTCAACGTCACCGTTTCGTCGCGATCCCGAGTGCCGTGTCGTCGCATAGCTGGAACCTGATCTTTCTGCCGGGCAGCGGGACTGGCGCCTATGCTCTGAAATTTCAGGAGGCTTTTGCGCTCGACACGAGATTGCACCCACCGGCTGCGTGAACAGATACACGTTGCGTCGACGCGATCTAGACGCGAACGCACAATCATCCCGCACTTCCTTGCGCGGAAGAAATGGCGCTCACGCGCCATCCCCAGCGACCTGCCAGACCGGAATACCGAGGCGACGCGCCTTGTCGGCGAGATTGCCGGTAATGCCGGAGCCGGGGAAGATGACGACCCCGGCGGGTAGGACCGACAGCATCTCGTCGTTGCGCCGGAAAGGTGCCGCCTTGGCGTGCTTCGCCCAGTTCGGTTTGAAGGCGATCTGCGTCACCTTGCGCGCCTCGGCCCAGCAGGCCGCAATGCGTTCGGCCCCTTTCGGCGAACCGCCATGCAGCAGCACCATGTCGGGATACTTGGCGAGGGCCTGGTCGAGCTTCGCCCAGATCCGTTCGTGATCGTTGTAGTCGATGCCGCCGCCGAAGGCGATCTTCGTGCCGCCGGGAATCAGCACCTCGGTCTCGGCACGGCGGCGGGCGGAGAGAAAGTCGCGGCTGTCGATCATCGCCGCAGTCATATTGGCGTGACTGACCTTCGATCCGGTGCGCGGGCGCCATGCAGATCCTGTTTGGGCTTCGAAGAGATCGCCGGCATAGTCACGCATGAACTCGAAGGCGTTGCGACGCTCCAAAAGGGTTGTCCCCTCGGCGATGAGACGCTCAAGCTCGACGCTTTTCACCTCCGAGCCGTCCTGCTCGCTCTGTCCGCTTCGCTGTGCATCCTCGTTGCGCTGAAGCTCGCGCTGGATGCGCTCGCCGGAGCGATGGAAGAGATTGACGGTCGACCAGAGCACGTCCTCGAGATCGGGCTCCAGACGCGTGTCGCCGAGCATCTCGGTGAGGGCATCGAAGACCGCGGTCAGGGCCGTCTGGACGAGCGGCTCTTCGGGCAATGGCCTTGGGTCCGGTTCGTCCTGGAAAGGACGATGCCCGTAGATCTGCATCTCGTAGATGAAGCGGTCGGTCGGAGATGAGGTGTGGTGGGGTTCAAAGGCGTCGTCGGCGGGAAGGGTCAGGTCCATGATGGTCTCCGTCGGTTGCGGCCGCGCCTCTCGCGGCCTGGCGGCGACCTCTGTCCTTACGGCGGCGGGCCGGAACCGCGGCGCTTCAGCGCCGCGGCCCAGCGAAGCGCCGGGCGGCGGAAGAAGGGATTCTTGTCGCGCGAGGAGCGCCGGCGCCGATCGGCCCGAAAACCGGGCACCGGTTTTCGGAACAGCCGATGCGCCAACGGCGCGGGGAAGAAACCCGCCTGACCCGCTGAAGGCCCGACGGCCGTATGGTAAGGGTCGTCCTCGGCAGGCACGCGGGCGCGCCGCAGAAACGCCGACCATCCGACCCGGCCTCCCCGCCACGCCCGACCTGCCCGCACCGACAGGAGTGGCTTCATCATCGTAGGAAGGCCCGGGCGTCGTCAGGCGCGAGTTGCGATCGCAAGCTGGCCGTGAGACGTTCAGGACCGAGCCGACGCAGGTCCTCGTTGAAATCACCGAGTTCCGGATTAAGCACGAGCGGCACGATTCGGAGTGCCTGCGCCCGGCGGCTCAAGCCCTCGACGCCGTGGCGGCCGGCCGCATCCGCGTCCGTGGCGATGTAGAGGCGGATACATCCAGTCGGGAGCCGGAACGCTGCAAGGTGGTTGGCGCTCAGCGCGGCAACCATCGGCATGGCAGGCATCACCTCCGAAAGCGACAGGATGCTCTCGATCCCCTCACCGGCGACCATCACCGGAACGCTGCCATGTTGGGGGAAGTGAAAGCGGACCGCATTGCCGAGAAGCCTGCCGAGCGCTCGGCGCGGCGTGTCGACCCGGGCTTTGCCGATGCTGCGCGGCTTGCGTGCCGCGCTATCGAGATAGGTGCGATGAACGCCCGTGATCGCACCGACTTCGTCGGTCACTGCGGCGATCACGGCCGGATAACTGCTCGTCACACCCGTCGCGAGATCCCGGTAGTAGCAGCAGGGATGAAAGCGCAGGGCCGGGTGTAAAGCCCCGTGCCGGATCGCGCGTCCGCGCAGGTAGGCGTCTGCAACTGTGCCGGCGAGCGGCTGTGTCATACGGAACAAGCGCCTGGCGCGATCGACCGCAGATGCCGCGGCCGACACGTGATCGTTCACGTTACTCCCACGGGAGGGCAGCCGATCAGCGTCGACCAAGGGCGGGTGCGGAAGGCTGAGGAAGCGTCGGGCCTCGTCGGCGACGTCGCGGAAACTGGCGAGGTCGCAGGTCTCTCGCACGAGATCGAGCAAATCACCGTGCTGTCCGGTCGCGCAATCTGTCCAGTGACCCGCACGTGGGCCAGCCAAATGAACATAGAGTGAGCGGCCGCTATTGTTGGCAACGTCCCCGACGAGCCAATAGTTGCCGAGACGACGACCGGCCGAGAGATAATGACGGCAAACCGCCTCGACATTTTTCGCAAGGCGGTCCGCCAGTTGCGAGGCTGAAAGCATGGGAACCTCCATCACAGCCGGCCGATCACGCCCGACATGCAGCGCGCTTCCCGAAAGCTTGGGAACTTCGTAAGAGGCGCGGCGGCGTTCATCGCAGTCGGGTCGGTGGCATTGGCATAGAGAACGGGACGAGTGACGCGCCAGGAGGACGCAGCGCATCGCCCCCACTGCGTGGGTCAGGTAGGCGGAGCGTTTCGGCGCCTGCTCGAGCACTTGGAGAGGGATCATGGTCATGGCAAACCTTGCCGAGAGCGACTGGTCAGCGGCCCACCGGGCGCTCTCCAAACCGGGCTGGCCGCCCAAACCGCGGCCCCTCTCTCCCTCCTTGCGTGACTTCGTCGTGGTTCAATCAAACCCATAGCCTTCAGCCGCCTTCACCAGCCTTCATCGCGCCTCCAATTGCATTATACTGCCCCATAAACGGCAGTATAATAGCGGAAGGTCGTACGCCTCCCGCCGGAGCGCGCTGGTCCTAAGCACGACCTGCGAGGAGAAAACAGGAGGAAGGACATGCGACGATTTCTGATCGACGGCAGGATCATCGATGGAGAACCGAACGCGATCCAGTCGTTCCTGTCGCGCGCCTACGAACAGGAAACTCGACCGCACTGCCTGTGCCGGGAGCCGCCGATCCCGATGTACATCGCCCGGGTAGAGGGGAATTATATCGTCAAACGCATGCCCCTTTCGGGGCGGGCCCACGATCCGTCCTGCCCGTCCTATGACCCGCCTTACGAACTGTCGGGTCTCGGACCCCTGGTCGGGGGCGCCATCAGGATTGGCGCAGACGGGCGCGCGAGCCTGAGGCTGGATTTTCCGATTACGAAGAGAGGATCGCGCAAGACGCCTTCTCAGCCCATCGAGCCTGCAGAGGCGCCCATACGAAACGAGGCGAAGAAGCTCTCTTTGCGGGCAGTGCTGCACTATCTCTGGGAGGTGGGGGAACTGACCGAGTGGAGGTCATCCTGGGCAGGCAAGCGTGGCTGGGGTCGAGTGCGCGCGAGTGTTCTGGGTGCCGCCGCACAGATGACTGTCCAGGGCAAGGAACTCAGTGAGCTTCTGTTCGTGCCGGAGGTTTTCCACCCGGACGACAAGGCGGGCATCGCGACGCGCCGGACAGCCACGTTGGCCGCTGCACAGGCGTCCGGAACGGGACCGCGCAGGCTGATGCTCACAATTGCGGAGGTCAAGGAATTCAAGCCAGGGCGTGACAGTCAACGCGCCACGTTACGGCATCTTCCGTTTCCGCTGATCATCGAGGAAGCTGCGTGGCAGCGATTGAACGCAAGGTTCAAGCCCGAACTCGAACTCTGGCGCTCGAGTGAAGACCATCACCTGATCCTGATCGCCACCTTCGGGATTTCCGCCTGCGGTGTCGCGACCATCGAAGAGCTTGCAGTGATGGTGGTGAACGAGAACTGGATTCCGTTTGAAAACGTGCACGAGCAGTTGCTTCTGAAGCGCTTGTCTGGTCTGCGGCGAAAGAGCATCAAGGGTCTGCGCTTCAACCTTACTCGCGATCGACCGATTGTGTCCGTCACCTTACCGGACCTGCGACCGGCACCCGTCGCAATGTTCATCGTTCCGGCGGCAGCGGACGAGAATTACGAGCGCATCGTGGCGGAAATGACCAGCGCAAGGCCCGAGATCGCGTCGTGGGTCTGGCGTGTAGCCGACGGCCACATGCCGAGATTGCCGTAACCGCTAAATCCGCCAAGGTGCAGCGCTGATCGGTCCAGCCCCGGCAAATCGACCGGCCCGAATCCAGGATCGCGAGGTTGATTGAACTCTGCATCCGAAGGATGGATGTTCCCGAGAGTGACCTTCACAAGCGAGATCAAGCGACGGCAAGGATTGAATAATCCGGGGTTCCATCCCAGACGAGATCCCAGGACGCCCCCGGGCGGACATTCTGGATGGCGTGAGGCTCGAAGCAAACAAGACAATTCCCCCCAGGGTGAGGCGCCCGGACAGACGGGTAGATCAGGCCGCGCGAGCCTTCGCGCCGCAGATGCCGGGCAAGACTCTGCCCTTCGGGATAGCCGATTTCAGGATCGGGGTTCAGCGCTGGATGGCGTGGTTCGTCGGTGATGTCATTGAACTCACCGATGAAGTCCGCCAACAATTCGACGTATCGGGCGCTGTCATTGAATGAACCTGCGTAGCCAAGCTCCCTTGTACGATGCCAGGCCACCTCGCTGACGCTGACCAAGACATCCCAGGCGCAGTACCAGGCGCCACGCTCGTCGGAATTGAAGCGGTTGCCGCCCGCGCGCGTGTATACGAAGGCAGCATTAACGTGCGTATCTCCATAGACGGCAAGATCACGGCTCCGCCGCCGCCAGGCAAGTTCGCGCGGGTCGAGATGAGGGTTTCTGCCCCGTTCGGCGAGAAGACGGCCACTGGTTAACCCCTCGACTTCCGCAAGAACCGTGAGTTCGTCGTCAGTGTCCACGAGGCCACGAAGCGCGGGCGGCTTGTGGTAGGTTGCAGGCAAAAGACGGATCAGACCTCGGTCGCGAATCTCGCTCCGCCTCATGCGCCACCGCGCACGGCATCGAGATAGGTACGAACCGCCAGGATCTGCGGCAGCCCTCCCTCGATCGCGGTGTCCACGGGTCGTCGGCCACCGAACAGGGGCCCCGCATTCGGGCGCGAGAACCAACTGCGCGCGAGCGGCTCGGAAAAATAGAGTTCGAGCGACTTGTAGATGCCTATCACCGCACTGAGACGCAGGAGTTGGTCCTTCGTCAACTCTCCCGCGAAATCGGGCTTCCTGGCGCGCTTCCATGTACTCTCGGACATGTCTGCAAGACCAGCTGCCTCCTTCACGCTGAGGCGCCAGAGGTCGACAACACGTGCGTAGGCTTTCAGCGCAACGGCGTTGATGTTAGCGGGCTCGCGTGTTTTCTCTGCAACTTGCATCGCAACCTCCAACAAAGCAATTATAGTCCATATGCACCGCACGTAAAGTCCATATGACTTGACAGAGTGGCCATGAACCTGCCGACGCGTCGCCTACGCCCGAGCTCTCCGTGCCCAGTCCCGCAAATGCGACGACGACACCAAATCAATGATGTCGGGCGTTAGGTAGCAAAGATCATAGAAAACGGCTATCGAATTGAATTAAAAGAGCAATCTTGGATACTAGCAACCGCCACAACTCCCGCGGAGCGCACCACAAGACGACATCGCCGTTTGCATGCGACGCGGTTCCTTAGCGCTTATTCACGGTCAATTCCCGTATGCAACCTCGGTGCAGGAGCGGCGGCGTGCAGACAATGGAGCGGACCGCTGTCGCTGCCACTATGGCAATATGTTAAGCGGCAATACGGCGGGAGCGGTTCTGTCTTCGTGGAACTTCCGAAAAAATCTTTTCGCCAATACCCGCCAAACGAACAGGCGCATGGTCCTTGAACTTGACGACCAGCTCTAGCTCTCCACCGAGAGCCTCCACGTAATCCCGAAGCGTTGAAAGAAGAAAATCGGAGCGCTTCTCCATCTGCGCAACCGAAACCTGCTTCTTGCCCATCTTGCGTCCGATATGCTCCTGTGTCAGGTCGAGGGCTTTCCGCAGCTTTTGAAGCGTGTCATATTCCTCAAGCAATTCCTTAGCTCGCAGGTCGGACGCCTCGATCATCTCGGGAGTCATCGTTTCGGCAAAAACGTCTTTTGCTGATTTAGCCATCACTCTTTCTCCTTCTTCTTCAACTCTCTTAAATGCGCTTTGTAGCGCTTGTCAGCAGTGTTGATCAGCTTCTTATAGAACTTCTTTTCATTCGTACCCGACTTGTCTCCGGCGACAAGAATAACGGCTTTTCTCTCCGGATCGAATGCAAATGCGGCCCTCCAAACTCCATCAGCCGCATCAAATCGAAGCTCCTTCATATTTGCGTAGTCCGAACCATTAAGGGTATCAGCGCGTGGCCGTCCAAGCTCAGGTCCACGATCTCGAGAAGCAAGACCATTGCTCGCAGTTCGATCTTTACCTCCTTGTCGAACCCCCTGAACTCCCTAGCGAAGTCCTCATCAAATACCACATTCCACGACATTGGATATAGCTTCCACTTTATATAACGTCAACCCTATAACGCCACCCTAGGTTGGCGCTATATCGTTACCCACCCCTGATTAAACAACCGCGTCAATTCATCCGACGTTTGCCTGCCAATTGAATATGGCAGACTTCTCGATGGGCCTTCCGGGCCGCGTGTGGCGACTATATTCCGGAATGTCTTGCAAGGCACAATAGCCGAGCCTCAGAAACGACACGCAGAGGTAGATCGATCCGATGCGCCCCGCCGAGCGGTTGGCCGCGCGACGGAGTGGTATCTTGCACGGCACCTCCCTCGACACGAGGCAGACACGGAACCTCGTTACAGGAGAAATGATACGGATCGTTGAGCGCCGGGAAGATTGTCACGAGGCTTGCTCGAGCAACTTTCTTGCCTTCCCCTCCAGTTCAAGACGAGCGTCCTGATGGGTTCTTCTTCGGGCAAGCGCCGTCATGCCCTGAACGAAGTCGAAGATCG
This sequence comes from Ciceribacter thiooxidans, assembly GCF_014126615.1. Taxonomy (NCBI): domain Bacteria; kingdom Pseudomonadati; phylum Pseudomonadota; class Alphaproteobacteria; order Hyphomicrobiales; family Rhizobiaceae; genus Ciceribacter; species Ciceribacter thiooxidans. Next base: position 813,629 of record NZ_CP059897.1, on the reverse strand, counting down.
ATTCCGGCGGCCTCCCCTCCTCCTGCAAGACCGTTTCGATGATCCTGGCGCTGTCACCTTTCGAGAAGCCGCGCTTGCGCAGGAAACCCTCGCGGTCCTCGTCGGTGCGGGCAACGATACGATCTCGCGCGGCCCTGATTCCCGCGACGAAATTTGCCGGAGAGGAGTTGGCGAAGCTCGTCAATGCTGGCGCGGCCTCACGGGCGAAGCGATGGCCGGCGAACTTCGAATGACGGATCACGATTTCCTCGAAGTTCTCCGTTCCCCAGAGATTGCGATTGGCGCACACCGCCCGCAAGTAGAAGGACGCAATCCCCAGTGTCTTCGAACCCACTTCACTGTTCCAGCAGTAGAAACCGCGGAAATAGAGATCCGGTTCGCCATTGGGCAGCCGGCCGGCTTCGATCGGGTGGGTGTCGTCAACGAGGAACAGGAAGACGTCGCGATCGCTGGCATAGAGCGTGGTGGTCTCTTCACTGACTTCGACGAAGGGATTGTGGGTCATCGTTGACCAGTCGAGAACACCCGGCACTTTCCAGATCGTGTCACCGGTTCCGTTTCCGGCAATATGCATGACCGCCGACACCAGTTCATGATCCCAGACCCTGCCGTATTCCGGCCCCGTGATGGCGCGGAGTTCGACACGTTCGTCATCGGTCTCCAGCGTCTTCATCAGCTCAGACCGGTGGGAGAGCAGTCCGTGCTGGAGGTTGATGCCGGCAAGGGGCGCGGGAAGCTGGCGCATATAGGTCGCCGGTGCGCCAACGAGACTGCAGAGCTGCCCATAGCTCCAGTGGGTCGGGAAAAGGGGCCGTCTCTGGCCGGGGACGATCAGTTCGATCCTGTCGGCATCAGCGCGATTGGCCTCAACCCGGATTGCCGCACTTTCGACGGTACGCGACTGGGCACGGTCGGATCGCATTTTCACGGCTTCGTAGAGCGCACCGAGCGACAGATAGCGCTCGTCTGCGGGGCGAGAAAACCACTCCGACGACACGCGTCCGACACGCTCGCCACGCGAGATGTCGACCTTGAATCCTGTGGTCGAAGCAGGGATTGAACTGAAGATCGTGGTATTCATGTGCTGTCTCCTGAAACAAGATCGCCCGGCGCGAAGGGCCGGGCTGTTGGGGTGGTTGCCGCCGAAGAGATGGCAGCCGGCGGAGTAGAGCGAGGCCCGGCAGGAGGGCCGGGCCTTCTTGAAGGGTTGGCTCAACCTGTGGCCGAAACCGATGCGCCTTCATCCTCGACGAGACGGAAAGCAGGATCTCCAGCGTCCGGCTCCTGCACCGGAGACCGCGGAGCGCCAGTTCCTGCATCCTCATCCGTAGTGCTGCTCGTATAGCCACCGGCATTCGCATCGGCAGCGACGGCGCGAGCCGCGGCTTCTTCCGGCGAGACTTCGGGAGCAGATGCGCGCAGCGGCTCCGGGAGCCATTTCCTACGCCGCAGCAGCCGCTCGGCCTCGCGCGCCATGTCGGGCTTCTTGAGATGGTCGATAAGCTGGACCGACGGCTCTCCACGGGCCTCGCGAACGGCCTTCAAGATATGCGCCTTGGTGATCCTGCCGAGGTAGTTGTCGACGGTCGGTTCCCAACCTGCCTCGGCCATATCGAAGCCGAGGGAGCGGGCAAGCTGTTCGGCATGCAAGAGTGCGGCAGGCCGCCGGTTCCATGCCTGGACGACGGCGTTGAGCGACAGCGAAATGCAGTGCGCGAACAAGGCCTGTCGACGGACCTCGTCGAGCGAGATCAGGTAGTCCCAGAGCGCGCTGGCATTCCGCGGGAGATCCTGTCCCCACGCCTCGTGGCGTCGGTCGATCTCCTTTGCCCAGACGGTGTCGCAAAGGCCCGGCGTCTGGCCCAGATTTGCGCTCTGGAACGTCAGTTCGAGGCAGGAAGCGGAACCTTGGGAGAAGAAGGTCCTGAGCACGAGGGCATGCAGGGCGGCGACGAAGGCAATCGCCGGATCGTTGGCGAGCGCATTTCTGAGTGCCAGGGTGCGCGCGGCCGTCAGGTCTTCGACAACACGGTCGGAAAGTCCACGCGCGGTACCATCTTCCTCGTCGGCTCCATCCACCGTGTTCGCCTCTGCGCTGGAGCGGGCACCTTCCGTCGTGGACGGCGCACCATCTCCTTCGCCGTCGTCCTCCTCGTTACGGTCGCTCGCATCGTCGCCTTCGGCAGTACCAGCCGGCTCATCTTCGGGGCGGACGAAGCCCCGCTCGATTTTCGGTATGCCGTCGGCGCCAAGCGAGATGAACGCGCCGCCGCGGGCGACCTCCTGCCGATCAAAAACCAGGGGTCGATTGTTCAGCCGATCAAGTTCGCCGCCGAGTTCCTCCAACCGTTGTTCGAGGTCGGCGTCGTATTCGGTCGCTTCTGCGTAACCGGCATCGAGCGTCTTGTACTGTGTCTCAACCTCTTGACGGCGATCAAGCTCGTCATCCGTCAACTCGACCCGCTCTGGGTAGAAACGACGAAGACCGGCGGAGTGTCCGTATGGGAAATCAAATGCGGCCTCGACCCATTTCCAGCCTTCGTCGGTTTTCAGAGCGTCGGCGTCTGCCCTGAGCTTTTCGATCGCGAGCTGTTCCAGCAAGGATGGATCCTCCAGCCATCCGCCGTTATCGTCGTCGAAGAGATCGCGCATCACGATCCCGCCCGCCGCTTCATAAGCCGCGATGCCGACATAGACTGCGCGGCGATCCGTTGCGCGCACAGTCGTTTCGGTCAGGAGCCTACGAATGTAGTAGGGTTCGCGCGACGGCTGGCGCGAAATCAACTCCCAGACCTGCTCCTGGCGTGCGCGGTCATCGGTGATCGAAAACGCCATGACCTGCTGGAGCGTCATCTCGTCGGCGGCATATCGCTCGAGAAGGCGCGGAGAGACGGATGCAAGCCTCAGCCTTTGCCTCACAGTCGCGACGGAAATAAAGAAGCGTCCGGCGATTTCCTCTTCTCCGACACCCTCCTCCCAGAGCGTCATGATCGCCCGAAACTGATCCAGCGGATGCAGATCGAGGCGCTGAGTGTTTTCCGCAAGCGAGTCCTCCACCTCATCGGTCGTGGATTTGCTCAGGATGCAGGGAACGGCGACGGTTCTGGAAAGGCGTCCCTGACTGACGAGGAGCTCGAGCGCCCGGTAACGGCGCCCGCCGGCCGGAATACGAAAGAACCCGGTTTCGTGCCCTTGCGCGTCATGTTCGACGCGAACGTTGAGACTGGTCAGAAGTCCGCGTCGGGCGATGTCCTCGGCGAGATCCGCAACGGACATGCCCGCCTTCGTCTTGCGAACATTCCGCTGACTGAGCACAAGCTTGTTGAAGGGAATTTCGCGCCCGGTATTGAGTGTGATCTTTTCAGAAGCTTTTACCATCTGGCTTTCTCCATGGCGGATTGCCCGGAGCCTCTCTCCAGACACCTCACTCCGCCAGGAAGCCCCTTCCCCACTCTCCCTCTCGCAACAGCCTTGCCTTTTCCAGCGGACCTCTCGTTCGCGTCGGTCGGAAGACCCGGGCGAACGTTGGTGTGGAGAAGAAGCGCTTCGCTTTCAGGCATGGTGCGCGTAAGCAGCACGGTACCGACTGCACCTTCTTGCGACCCGCTATGAAAAGACGCCAGCGCCGACCCGTGTCGGGCAAGCTTCCCCCTCCAATGCGTGGCCGACAAGACATGACGGAACGCAAGAAAAGGCGGAGCAGATCGCGGGAGTATTGCGATCCGAAAAAAGCAGAATTCCGCCGAAGGTTCGCGAAATGTCGCGCCGTAAGAATATGGTTTGAAACATCAATAGATTGGTAGTAAACATGAAACACCAAGGCTGAAATATGAGAAGCGATGGCGGAACTGTGATTACCTCCGCTCAATTGCGAGCCGCCAGGGCTCTTCTCGGAATTGACCAGCGTCAACTGGCCGGCCTCGTCGGTGTGTCCGTACCGACCATCCAGCGCATGGAAGCAAGCCCGCACGTCATCCGCGGCAACGTCGACTCGCTGATGCGCCTTTTGCGTGCGCTCGACGGAGCCGGCATCGAACTGATTGACGAGGGCGCTGCAAGCGAGACCGGCGGACGCGGCGTGCGATTGAGAGCGGCGCCCAAGGCGGGCGAAGACGCCACAGGCATCCAGGACGCGGGGGGTCGTTCATGACGCCGGTCCAGGTCATCCTCGTCTCGGTCGGCGCGTATGTGGGAACAGCAGTGCTCGGCGCAGCGACGGGACGGAAAGCCTGGGCAACCTCCCTCGTCTACACACTTGCCCTTTGCGTTTCCGCAGTCATCCTTGCGACGGCGGTCTTGCAACTGCTCGGCGCGGCGAATGGGGCTCCCGCCTCGGAGATGTCGCTGCCGCTCGGGCTGCCCTGGCTCGGATCGCATCTCCGGCTCGACGCGCTCTCGGCCTTTTTTCTTTCGGTGGTGGGACTGGGCGGGCTGCTCGCGAGCCTCTATGGCCTCGGCTACGGGTATCATGAACAGGCGCCGCAGCGGGTGCTTCCCTTTTTTCCCGCCTTCCTCGCGGGCATGAACCTCGTGATCCTGGCGGCCGACGCGTTTACCTTCCTCATCTCCTGGGAATTCATGTCACTCGCCTCCTGGGCACTGGTGATGGCGCATCATCACGAGGCGGCCAACCGCAGGGCCGGTTACATCTACATCGTGATGGCGAGCTTCGGCACGCTCACGCTGCTGCTCGCGTTCGGGCTTCTGGCGGGAGCGGACGGCAACTATGCCTTCGCCGCAATCCGCTCCGCAGAGCATACGCCGCTCATTGCCGGAAGCGTCTTGGTGCTTCTTCTTCTCGGCGCCGGTTCGAAGGCGGGTCTCGTGCCGCTGCACGTGTGGCTTCCGCTTGCCCATCCGGCCGCGCCGAGCCATGTCTCGGCGCTGATGAGCGGCGTCATGACCAAGGTCGCGATTTACGGTTTCGTCCGCGTCGTTTTCGACCTTCTCGGACAGCCGACACCTTGGCAGGGCATTCTGGTACTGGTGATCGGCGGCGCGACCGCCAGCCTCGGCATCCTGCACGCACTGATGGAACGGGATCTCAAGCGGCTGCTCGCCTACAGCACGATCGAGAACATCGGCATAATCTTCGTCAGCCTCGGACTGACGCTCGCCTTTGCGGCAAACGGCATGAGCGGTCCGGCGGCACTCGCCTTCACGGCGGCGCTCTTCCATGTGCTCAACCACTCTTTCTTCAAGAGTCTGCTCTTCTTCGGCGCCGGCGCGGTGCTGAGTGCGACCGGCGAGCGGGACATGGAAAAGCTCGGCGGGCTGATCCATCGCATGCCTGTCACCAGCTTCGCCTTCCTTGTCGGCAGCGTGGCGATTTCGGCGCTGCCGCCTTTCAACGGCTTCGCCTCGGAATGGCTTGCCTTCCAGGCAATCCTCCAGAGCCCGGATCTGCCGCAATGGGGACTGAAGATCATCGTCCCGGCGATCGGCGGGCTCCTGGCCCTTTCGGCGGCGCTCGCCGCCACCTGCTTCGTCAAGGCATTCGGCGTGACCTTTCTCGGGCGCCCGCGCACGGCCATCGCCTCCGTGGCGGCCGAGGTCGACCGTTTCTCGCTCGCTGCCATGCTCGTGCTTGCGGCACTTTGCCTTCTCGCCGGCATCCTGCCGGGCCTCGTCATGGACAGCCTTGCCCCGGTCGCGCTTGCGCTTGTCGGCGATCGGCTTCCGGAACAGGCCGGTATCGGCTGGCTGTCAATCGTGCCAATCACCGAAACCCACAGCTCCTATAACGGCCTTCTGGTCTTCCTCTTCATCGCCTTTTCGGCCTCCGTGTCCGCCTTCCTCGTCCATCGCCTCGGCTCGCGGGCACTCCGGCGGGCGCCGGCATGGGATTGCGGCTTCCCCGAACCGAGCCCGATGACGCAGTACTCCGCAGCCGGTTTCGCACAACCGATCCGTCGGGTGTTCGGCACTCTGGTCTTCCGTGCGCGAGAGCGTGTCGATATGCCGGCGCCGGGCGAACTGCGGCCCGCACGGCTGACCGTTACAATGCGTGACCTCATCTGGGATTGGCTCTATGCGCCGTTGACCGGCGTCGTCGGCTATGCGGCGGAAAAGCTCAATCACCTGCAATTCCTGACGATCCGGCGGTATCTCAGCCTCGTCTTCGTCGCCCTGATCCTCCTTCTTCTGGTGGTGGCGCTATGGACGTGATCTTCGCCTTCCTCGTCCAGGCCCTGCAGATGGCCCTGGTCATATCGCTGGCGCCGCTGCTGACCGGTTTCGTACGCAAGGTGAAGGCGCGGCTGTTGCGCCGCCGGGGGCCTTCGATCTTCCAGCCCTACCGTGACCTCGTGCGGCTCTTCCGCAAGGAGGCGATCGTGGCGGAGAGTGCCTCCTGGCTCTTCCGGGTCGCGCCCTATCTGATCTTCGCCGCGACCTGGGTGGCGGCCGCGATCGTGCCGACGTTTGCGACGGGGCTCATCTTCAGCTGGACGGCGGACCTGATCGCCATCGTCGCGCTTCTCGGCAGCGCCCGCTTCTTTCTCGCGCTTGCCGGAATGGATGTCGGCACAAGCTTCGGCGGGATCGGCTCGAGCCGTGAGATGATGATCGCGACACTTGCCGAGCCGGCCATGCTGCTCATCATCTTTTCACTGGCGCTCGTCGCCGGCTCGACGCAGCTTTCGAGCATCGCCGCCTTCGTCAATTCACCGGAGGTCGGCCTGCGCGTCTCACTCGGCATCGCACTCGTCGCGATCGTCATGGTGGCGATAGCGGAGAACGCGCGTATTCCGGTCGACAACCCGGCGACCCACCTCGAGCTCACCATGGTGCATGAGGCGATGGTGCTCGAATATTCCGGGCGGCATCTGGCAATGATCGAACTTGCCGCCTCGCTGAAACTTTTGCTCTACGTTTCGCTGATCGCCTGCATCTTCGTGCCGTTCCAGCTTGCCGGCCCCGGCGACGCGCCAGCAACCTACGTGGTCGCGGCACTCGCCTACCCCGTCAAGCTTGCCGTCGCCGCCATCCTGCTTGCCGTCTTCGAGACCGCGACCGCCAAGATGCGGGTTTTCCGCGTTCCGGATTTCCTCGGCGCGGCCCTGATGCTCGGGCTGCTCGCAACCCTTCTGCGCTTCGTCTCGAGGAGCCTTTGATGCACGGTCTCGTCTTCGACATCGCACATCTTCTGGCCGGCGGCCTCGTCGTCGTCAGCATGATGATGCTCTATCAGGACCGGCTCTATGCCCTCCTCAACGTCTTTGCTCTGCATTCGCTGGTGCTGACCCTCTCGGTCGCCTGGCAGGCCTACATTCAGGATGCGCCGCACCTTTATGTGACGGCGGCAATCGCGCTCGTGTTCAAGGCGATCGTCATCCCGGTCGTGCTGCACCGGATGATCCGCCAGCTCGGCATTCATCGCGAGATCGAGACCGTGGTCGGCATCGGGCCGACGATGCTTGCCGGCATCGGGCTCGTGGCGCTTGCCATGGTCGTCATGCTCAGGGTCACCCCCGGGGCCAATCCGCTTGTGCGCGAAGATCTCGCCTTTGCGCTGTCGGTACTGCTGATCAGCCTGCTGGTGATGGTAACGCGGCGGAATGCGGTGAGCCAGGTCGTCGGCTTCATGTCGCTCGAAAACAGCCTCGTTCTGGCCGCGACCGGCGCCAAGGGCATGCCGCTCGTCGTCGAGATCAGCGTCGCGTTCTCGATCCTGGTTGCCTTCATCGTCATCGGCGTCTTCCTCTTCCGCATCCGTGAGCGTTTCGACACGGTCGATGTCGCGGCCCTTGATGACTTCAAGGGGAGGATGCGCAAATGAACGCGTTCTCACCCCTCCTCGCCTTCGACGCAGAACGCGCGGTCCTCGTCATTCCGATCGTGGCGGCCGTAGTGCTCGCGGTTCTGCCCGGCTATCGCCTCACCGCCCGGCTCAACGTGGTCGCGAGCCTGCTCACCCTTCTTTCGGCCCTTTCGCTCTTCGTCACGCCGCGACCGGAGGCCGGGCAGTATCTCCTGGTCGATGACCTCAACATCGTCTTCATTGTCCTCAACACCTTCGTCGGCTTCACAACCAGCGTGTTCAGCGCCAGCTACATTGCCCATGAACTGGAGATCGGCCGGCTGACACCGGCGAACCTCCGCTTCTACCACGCGATGTACCAGGTCATGATGTTCGGGATGAACCTCGCCTTCGTCTCGAACAATATCGGGCTGATGTGGGTGGCGGTCGAACTTGCGACGCTGACCACAGTGCTTATGGTCGGCATCTACAGGACCCACGAAGCGCTCGAGGCGGCGTGGAAGTACTTTATTCTCGGCAGCGTCGGCATCGCGTTTGCCCTGTTCGGGACGATTCTCGTCTATCTGGCTGCCCAGCCGGTGGTGGGCGAAGGCTATGACGCCATGGTCTGGACGATCCTGATCCAGCATGCGGCCTCCTTCGACGCCGCGCTTCTCAATATCGCCTTCGTCTTCCTGTTCCTCGGCTACGGCACAAAGGTGGGGCTTGCACCCCTGCACGCCTGGCTGCCGGATGCCCATGCGGAGGGGCCGACGCCGATTTCGGCTGTACTGTCCGGCCTGTTGCTGAACGTTGCGCTCTACGCCGTGCTGCGCTTCAAGATGCTGCTGTCTGCAAGTCCGGATGCGCTCGCACCCGGACCACTGATGATGACGATGGGGCTCGCCTCACTGATCTTCGCCGGCTTCATGCTTTACCGGCGCCGCGACATCAAGCGCATGTTCGCCTATTCCTCGATCGAGCATATGGGCATCATCGTCTTTGCCTTCGGACTTGGCGGGCCACTTGCGAACTTCGCCGGTCTCCTGCACATGGTGATGCATTCGCTGACGAAGTCGGCGATATTCTTTGCCGTCGGCCACGTAGCCCAGATCAAGGGAACGCAGCGGCTTTCGGCGATCCGGGGGCTGACCGAGACCCATCCGGGCCTCGGCTGGGGGCTCGTCGCAGGGGTCGTGGCAATCGCCGGCCTGCCGCCCGGCGGCATCTTCATGAGCGAGTTCCTGATCGTGAGTTCGGCCTTCTCCAAGCAGCCCGTGCTCGGTGTCCTGCTGGTGTTCGGGCTGCTTGTCGCCTTCGGGGCGCTTCTCCTGCGGCTGACAGGGGCAGCGTTTGGCCGTCCGCGCGGGAGCACGGCACCGGCGCAAGCCTCATACCTGCCAATGTATGCCCATCTCGCGCTCGTGCTGATCGCGGGGATCTACCTGCCACCGCCGCTGGTCGCCTGGTTCCAGCACATCGCCAACCTGCTTCGCTGACGGGAGGAGATCGTGACGACACTTGCCGAATTCCTCCTCGAGAGCCGACTGGTCGAGCAGCACCGCCCCTTTGCGCGTGCCGTCGTCGACGAGGCGGATTGGATCGCTGCGGCCGAGGTGCTCGCCGCGGGGCGCTGGACGCTCCTCGGCCTTTGGGGCGAGCCGAACGCGGTACACATGGCGCTTTTCGAAGAGCCCGGGACAATCGGGGTGGTGAGCCTTGAAGGTCTGAGCGGGAGCTATCCATCCGTCGCGCGCCACCATCCGCCGGCAATGCGTCTCGAACGCGCGATCCGCGATCTCTTCGGGCTGGAGCCGGTCGGGTTACCCGACCCGCGGCCGTGGCTCGACCACGGACGCTGGGGCATCCGCGCCCCCCTCGGCGCAGCGGAGCCTGCGGACGACACGGGTCGCACCTACGCTTTCCTGTCCGCGGAAGGCGAAGGCCTGCACCAGATCCCCGTCGGCCCCGTCCACGCCGGGATCATCGAACCGGGGCACTTCCGGTTCTCCGTAAACGGCGAGACGATCGTCCGGCTGGAAGCGCGGCTCGGTTATGTCCACAAGGGCATCGAGGGGCTGATGGCGGGCGCCGGGATCAGCCGCGCAGCGCAGCTTGCAGGGCGGACGTCCGGCGACAGTACGGTCGCCTACGGTCTTGCCTTTGCACGCGCCGTCGAGGCGGCGATCGCCTTCGAGGCCCCGCCGCGCGCCGTCTGGCTGCGCGCGCTCATGGCCGAACTCGAGCGGCTGGCAAACCACCTCGGCGACATCGGGGCGATCTGTAACGACGCGGCCTTTCCCCTCATGCTCGCCCATTGCGGCGTACTGCGCGAGAAGGTGCTGCGTGCTGCGGACACCGCCTTTGGCCATCGACTGATGCGAGACCGGATCGCACCGGGCGGCGTGACCGTCGATCTCGAAGGTAGCGGTATCGCCGCGATCCGGCAGGTCGTGGCCGACATCCGCCGGCGCTTTCCGCCCCTGATCGAACTCTATGAGAACACGACCTCGCTCCAGGACCGAACTGTGACGACAGGTGTCCTGAAACCGCAACTGGCACAGCAATACGGCACCGGCGGCTATGCCGGCCGCGCTTCGGGCCGCGGCTTCGATGCGCGCCATGTCCTGCGGTATGCACCTTATGACCGTTTGATCTTCGACGTGCCGGTCTTTGCCGAGGGCGACGTCAATGCCCGTGTGTGGGTGCGCATTCGTGAAGTGGAGCAGAGCCTTTCGATGGTCGACCAGTTGCTCGACCTTCTGCCCGACGGACCGATGGCCGTTCCGGTGCCCGACCTCGGCAGGACGTGCGAGGGCGCAGCTCTCGTCGAGGGTTTTCGCGGGGACATTCTCGTCTGGCTGCGGCTTTCGGCGGACGGCACCGTCGAGCGGTGCCATCTGCGCGACCCCTCCTGGTTTCAATGGCCATTGGTGGAGGTCGCAATCGAAGGCAACATCGTCGCCGACTTCCCGCTCTGCAACAAGTCGTTCAACTGCTCCTATTCGGGCCAGGATCTTTAGGGAGGGACGGAAGCCATGCGCAAACTCCTCTTCGAAAGCCTCGTGCGGAAGCCCCTTACGGAGAAGGCGCCAGCACCTTCGCAAGGGGCAGTCGACGAGCTTGGCCGCGCCGTCGATGAGCGCGCGCGACGCAGGCTCGGTCGCAGCCTCTCGATCCGTGTGGTCGATGCCGGTTCCTGCAACGGCTGCGAACTCGAAATCCACGCGCTCAACAACGCCTTCTACGATGTCGAGCGTTTCGGCATCCACTTCGTCGCCTCGCCGCGCCACGCCGACGTGCTATTGGTCACCGGTCCCGTGACAAAGAACATGCGCGAGGCGCTCGAACGGACCTTTGCCGCAATGCCCGCCCCGAAATGGGTGGTGGCAGTTGGCGATTGCGCCCGCGACGGCGGTTGCTTTGCCGGGAGCTACGCAGTCACGGGCGGCGTGTCGGAGGTCGTTCCGGTCGATCTTCATATCCCCGGCTGCCCGCCATCGCCAACCCGTCTCCTCGAGGGACTGCTCGCTCTCCTGGAACGGGCGGAGGGGAAGCGCGAGGCGGGGTGAGGAAATCGACCCTTTGCCGGAGCGATGCTCGAATATCGTTGTGCATACGACCGGACCCGGGACAATTACGCCACCGGACAGTTTGCACGACGAACGTCGAAGGCACCCGCCCACTCGACATCACTTCATTGCCCGAGTTCGGCAAGTTCGGTTGCCAGTCGACGTAACGGAAGAACCTCGGTCTGAATGTTGAGCGGGTAAGCATCACAACCGGGATAGACAACGATCCGTCGCTCGGGACGAATGTCTTCGCACGCATGATGGAAGCCGCGTTCAACATTTGGACTGAGGCTTCTCTTGATCTCGATCGCCCACTGCCGTTGACGAGGCAGTGTCAGAACCAGGTCGATTTCGGCGCCGGCAGAACTGCGATAGAAGTGGGGCAGAGAACCCTCGGGCATAGCAGAAATCAGAGTTTCGATTACAAAGCCTTCCCAACTCGCTCCGCTTACTGGATGACCAAGGAGGTCATCCAGGGTTTCCAATCCAAGTAGAGCGTGAAGAAGGCCGGAGTCTCGAACATAGATGCGAGGGGATTTGACGAGTCGCTTGCCGACGTTGTTGTGCCAGGGCTCAAGTCGGCGGACCAGAAGCAGGTCGACCATCAGATCTAGGTAAGAAGAAACCGTTTTGCTGTCGACGCCGAGAGATCGAGCGAATTCAGCCGCATTCAAAAGACCAGATTGATGGTGAGCCAGCATGGTCCAGAAACGTCGCAATGTCTCGGCCGCAATTCGAGGACCCAGCATGGGGATATCCCGCTCGAGGTACGTCCGAATGAAATCCTGGCGCCAGCGCTGACTGATCCGATCGCTCGCGGCAAGGAAGCTGTCCGGAAAGCCTCCCCGGAGCCATAGATTTTGGAGATCACCTTCGGATACCTCAAGTGCATCAATCGGCGCGAGTTCAAGATACGCTATGCGACCTGCCAGAGTTTCTCCAGATTGTTTCATCAGATCAATGGATGCCGATCCGAGCAGAAGGAAGCGGCCGGTACGAATGCCTTTGCGACGGCCACGGTCGATCAATCCTCGCAGGCTCTGGAACAGACCAGGGACCCGGTGAACTTCGTCCAGGATGACGAGCTGGTTCTCGAAATTCGAAAGATAAAGCTCGGGTTCTGCAAGCTTTGCCCGGTCGGCCTCGGATTCGAGGTCGAGATAGAGCGCGGACCGGCTTTCGCCAACCTCAAGGGCGAGCGTTGTTTTTCCAACCTGCCTTGGGCCGAGAAGTGCTACGGCGGGGTTGGTGTTCAGTAGCTCGACGAGCTGGGCGGCTTTTCTCCTGGGAATCATCCTTGCATTTATGGAATTTAATTCCAGAATTGCAAGGTTATTTTCGACCTATCCGGGCGACCGCGCATGTCAGGTATAGGCATGAGGACATGCCCAAACCGCCGGTTCCGCTGCGATGACTGTTCACAGAAGTGAAAGAGCGAACAGACAGTCGCGTTCCTCGAACGTCGAACTACGCCCGTTCTTCATCGTCGTTCAGGGGTGCGAGAAGCTCCAGAACCAAGTCCCGCAGCCATCGGTGGGTCGGGTGATTGGTGTTGCGCCTGTGCCAGATCATGCAGATCTGAACCGGATTGATCGGCATGGGTGGCGTGTAGATGGCAAGGCCCAAACGGGGCGCCACCTTGCGCGCGAGTTGTTCCGGCAAGAGCGCGACGAGGTCGCTTCCCGCGACCGCATTAGTGACGCCTCCGAAGACCGGCATGGTCATCACGACACGCCGTTCCCGGCCGATCCGGGCAAGTGCGGCATCACCCATGGCCTTCAGCTTGCCTTCGGGTGAGAACACCACATGGCCGAGATCGCAGAAGAGATCGATCGGCACGATCTCGCCTGCCCGGACCTCGGCGTGCGCCAGCCGCGGATGTCCTGAACGCGCAATCATCACAAAGCGGGAGCGGAAGGCCGGCGCATTGTCGGTCCAGGTCGGAAAGTCGATCTTCGGCACGAAGGCGAGGTCTATCCCATGCCTTTCGAGCGTCCCAACGTAATTGTCAGGCACCAGGTCGACGAGTTGCACCTGGATCTTCGGCGCCAGTCGCGAGAGCGCGTTCGCAAGCGAGGGCATCAGCATCTCCGCAAAGAAGTCCGAGCCGGAGATCTTGAAGCTCTGCTCGGCGTTCGCCGGGTCGAAGCTCTCAGGCCCGGCAAGGAGCGCCTCGACATCCTCCAGGATGTGACGGAGGGGGAATTCGAGACGTCTCGCATATTCAGTGGGCACGAGACGCTGCCCCTCGCGCACGAAAAGTGGATCGTTCAGGGCATGGCGAAGCCGGCCGAGCGCAGAGGAGACGGCCGGCTGCGAAAGGCCGATGCGTTCGCCGGCCTTCACGGTGGACTGCTCGTGCAACAAGGCATCGAGCACCCGCAGAAGATTGAGGTCGAAGCTCGATAAATTCATCCGCCGAATTTATTCTATAACAACTATCGATTTCAATTATAGATTCCGTTCTGGCACGCTTTCCCGCATCGATCACGATGACACGACGGCGGGAGGCTTCGATGGTTGCGCGCTCGGTACCCTACAGCGTTGAGTGGCTCGGCACGACCTACAGGATCTCCCTGACGGCGGCGCAGACGCAGACGCGCGTCGGCATCTTCGAAAGCCTCGACCAGCCGGGCTACGGCCCTCCCCGGCACATTCACAATCGCGAGGACGAGACCTTTCACATCCAGTCCGGCGAAGTCGAATTCTGGATGAATGGCCAAAGACGACTGGAAGGTCCGGGCAGCGTCGTCTTCGTTCCACGCGGGACGGAGCACACGTTCCGGGTGATCGGCGATCTACCTGCCCGAATGCTGACCATCATGACCCCCGGCGGCTTCGAACGTTTCTTCGCCGAGATGGCTAAGCACAACTGCCGTATCCCCGAAGACATGGATCAGGTCGCCGCGATCGGCGCACGTTTCGGCCTAACCTTCACCGGGCCGCCGCTCGGCGCGGCTTGATCTCGCAAGCGCTAACAGGAGCAACGGACATGCGTGGCATATCTTTCTGGTTCTTTATGACGGCGGTCATCTACGTGACGCTTGGAATGATCTGGGGCATCGTCATGGCCGCAACTGGCGATCATAGGCTGGCGGCAGCCCACGCCCACCTCAATCTCGTGGGCTGGGTGACGCTGGCACTCTTCGGCATCTACTACCACCTCGTTCCCCGGGCCGGCGAACACTTGCTGGCGAAGCTGCATTTCGCTGTGGCAACCGTCGGCGTGGTGCTGCTCGTTCCGGGCATAGCCATGGCGGTCTCTGGCGCAGGCGAATTGCTGGCCAAGGTCGGTTCGGTTCTCACCCTTGCATCGATGCTTCTGTTTGCGGTGGTTGTCTTCCGTAGCCGGAAGGCCGTGGAGGTGCCTGAACGGGCCATGGTCAGACAAGGCCTCGAGCAATCCGCCTGACATGACGTGCGATGAGATTTTCTGTTGAACGATGGAGGGACAGATGGTTCTCCGACCCATAGGCGCCGGCGAAGGACAGGTTGAAGGCCGCGCCAATCGCGGTCGGCCAATCGGGCGCGTCGAGGATCGTGTTGCCGATCTCGACCGGTCGCAAAGAGGGCTGCTGCTGCATGGCGGCGCGTTCGATATCGACCACTTCCTGGCCGATCCCGAAACCTACAAGGCCGTCCACGAGATCGTGCGGGAGGGACCGTCGGCCGGCGACTTCAAGATGAAGGGTCCGGTATGGACGCTGATCCTGGATCATGACCAGACGATCAAGCTGAGCCAGGTTCTGATCGAAGGAGGGGGTCCGCTTCTTGCTGCTGCCGGGGTCGCAGCTCCGGTGATTGCCGGCGCCCTTTTCGCCTCCATCGTCTACATCAACTTTGTGGATCGGCTCGGCGGCAACAATGGCGTTGAGATCAATGGTGTGGTCGGCGTTCAGGGAATTCTCGTTCATCCCCGGCTTATGGGCGGGCGGTTCGAACTTCTCGCCGACAGCGCAAGGATCGGCGTCGCCGGGGTCACGATCACCGCCTGGCTCGTCGCGGCCATTGCAAAATCACCGGCTCTAGCGACGGCGCTGCAGTTTGCGCCCCTGGCGACGATCGCCAATGCCGTCTCGATCGGGACGCCGCTCGGCCTTGCGATCGGCGCAGCACTGGGCCTGGTGCTTGAAAGCGAGCCCGACCCCAACACCTTCGGCCCCGTGGTCGCAAACCGTACCCAGGTCGGAGAATGGGAAGCGTTCGAGATCGGAACCTGCCGCGACAGCAGCGAGGTTTCGCTCATGTCGCACATGGGTCATTTCTCTGCCGTCGATGGAGGCGGAAAGGGCGTTTACGCAAACCGCCCGGAAGTCGGAGCGTGGGAGCGATGGGGATTGATCAAGCATGGAGACGGGACGGTGAGCTTTCTCACGGCCAACGGGCATCTGCTGACCGCCGAATCGGGAGGCGGACGCGAGTGCAACGCAAATCGCACCAGCATCGGATCCTGGGAGAAGTTCCATATGGAGCCCCTCGCCGGCGGCAAATTTGCTCTCAGAACCTTCGTCACCGGTCATTACGTCTGCGTGGAACCACGGTGATATCCGCCACGGCTTCGGGACGCGGCTGAGGGGCTGGGCGACTTCGGCGACGGTCTCTCGTAATTCACCGCCGCAAGTCAAATTTCGTGCGCTGACGGGCGGCGGCGGTGCTCGCGTCAGAAGCACCACCTAGACCGGCATTACTGGCGAATGCTGCATGCTCGAGCTAGGTTCGTTTCACCCTCAGCCGCCTGAAACGGAAGCGCAACACGCATCATCCGGGATGCGATGAGAACCTTGAGGACAATTCGCTGGTGTGACCTGCGGGTACAGGCCTTTCGATAACGCGAGCGCTCCGGGCAGTTCGAACGTACGTCCCCTGCGCAGCGATAAGGGTTCGGGCTTTTCAGCCGGAAAAGTTGAGTCGGACCTCCGCCGGCTTTCTACTCCTCGTAGCGGCCGAGGGTTGCACCGGCTTCGAGATAGCTGCCGGTTCCGGCGACAATGCGGAAGGCGCCGCTGCGGGTCGCCGTCACCTGCGTTTCCATCTTCATCGCCTCCATCACGGCGAGCAAATCACCCTTCTCTACCTTGTCGCCGTCGACAACTTTCCAGGCTTGCAGCGTCCCGGCGATCGGCGCCGAGAGGATGGCCGGGTCCGCGGCGGGAATGGCCTGTGCCTGGTTCCCGGCGACCGGTGACGCTGCAAAGCCCTGGAAGAGCAATGCCGGAAGGCCAAGCTCGTGCCGGCGGCCGTCGATCTCGACATGCGTACGGACGAGCGCTGGTTCGGTGACCGGTTCCGGCCGGGGTTCGGCTTCCAGCCGTCCGGCGAATTCATTCTCGATCCAGCGAGTATGGACCTTGAAGCCGTCCTCGCCGACGAAATCCTCCGCCTCGATCGCGGCGCGATGGAAAGGGAGCACCGTCGTCACGCCTTCGATCCGGAACTCGGCGAGCGCCCGGCGGGCGCGTTTGAGCGCCTCTTCCCGTGTCGCTCCAGTGACGATGAGCTTCGCCACCAGCGAATCGAAGACACCGGGGATCGAGGAACCGGTCTCGACGCCGCTGTCGAGACGAATGCCGGGACCGGACGGCGGCACGAAAGCGTCGATACGGCCGGGCGTCGGCAGGAAGCCGCGGCCCGGATCCTCGGCATTGATGCGGAATTCGATCGCATGGCCGCGTGGCGCCGGTGTCTCCGTCACGCGAAGCGGCAGGCCTTCGGCGATGCGGAACTGTTCGACCACGAGGTCGAGACCGGTCGTTTCCTCGGTCACCGGGTGTTCGACCTGCAGGCGGGTGTTCACCTCGAGGAAGGAGATCGTGCCGTCGACGCCGAGCAGGAACTCGACCGTGCCCGCACCGGAATAGCCGGCCGCGGCACAGATCTTGCGGGACGCAGCGTGGATCGTGTCGCGCTGGGCGTCTGTGAGGAACGGTGCCGGCGCCTCCTCGACGAGCTTCTGGTTGCGCCGTTGCAGCGAGCAGTCGCGGGTTCCGAGCACGACGACATTGCCAAGCCTGTCGGCGATCACCTGCGCTTCGACGTGGCGCGGGCGGTCGAGGAAACGCTCGAGGAAGCACTCGCCGCGGCCGAAGGCAGCGGTCGCCTCGCGCACGGCGGACTCGTAGAGCTCGGGGATTTCGTCCATCTTCCAGACCACTTTCATGCCGCGGCCGCCGCCGCCATGGGCGGCCTTGATGGCGACCGGCAGGCCGTGCGCTTCGGCAAAGGCGAGCACCTCGGCAGCAGACGAGACGGGGCCGTCGCTGCCGGCGACGAGCGGTGCGCCGACGCCTGTTGCAATCCGCCGAGCCTCGACCTTGTCGCCGAGCGCCTCGATGACCTGTGGGTCCGGACCAATCCAGGTGAGGCCGGCCTCGATCACGGCGCGGGCGAACTCCGCCCGCTCCGAGAGGAAGCCGTAACCCGGATGGATCGCATCGGCGCCGGAGCGGCGGGCGACCGCGATCAGTTTTTCGATGTCGAGATAGGTCTCGGCCGGCCGAATGCCGGAAAGCCCGTAGGCTTCGTCGGCGAGCCGCACGAAGAGTGCGTCCATATCGGGGTCGGCATAGACGGCGACCGACTGCAGGCCGTAGTCGCGACAGGCGCGGATGATCCGCACGGCGATCTCACCACGGTTGGCGATCAGGACTTTTTTCATCGGGCGTCTCCTCACTGTCTTTCCGCGGCGTCTCGGCCGGTCGACGGCATGATCTCGGCAAATTGCGAGACCAGCCGGAATCTTATTTTCGCGTTGGCCGGAACCTGTCCGGCGAGATCGAGATGGTACTCGGCGACTGCGCCGATCACCGGATAGCCGCCGGTGAGCGGATGATCGGCGAGGAAGAGCACCGGCTGCCCGCTGTGCGGCACCTGGATTGCCCCCGTTGCCGTCCCCTCACTCGGCAGTTCGGCATTGTCCCTACGTTCGATCGGCTGCTCGCCCGAAAGGCGGATGCCGACGCGGCTCGACTGCGGGGTCACCGCCCAGAGCTGATCGGTGAGGCTCGCGAGACCGGCTTCCGTAAACCAGTCGGTGCGCGGCCCGAGAACGACGTCGAGCGTCACAATCTCTCCGGGTTTCGGTGCCGCAAAGGCCGGCGTCTCGGTGAGCGAAACGCTTGTCAGACCCTCGCGCTCGTCTGAAAGCGCAAGCACCGCCCCTGCGCCGACAGGCTCGGGCCCGACGACGGCAAGCGTGTCGGTCGCGGCGCTGCCGAGCACTGGTTTGACGGCGAAGCCGCCGCGGACCGCGAGATAGCTGCGCATGCCGGCCGGGGGATGGCCGAGGGAAACGACATCGCCCGGTTCAAGCCCGATCGGCCGGTAGGCGGCGGCCTCGATCTCCCGGCCGGCGGCATCGCGCACTAGAATTGGACACGGCGCGCCGGCAAAGGCGACGACGGCGCGGGCCGCTGCCTCGAAGGAGAAGCCGCCAAGCGTGATTTCGAGGCAGGCCTGATCGGGCGGATTGCCGACCGCGCGGTTCGCCGCTTTCAGCGCACCCTGGTCGAGAGCGCCCGACGCCGAGACCCCCTGCCCCGTCTGGCCAAAACGGCCGAGATCCTGGAAATGTGCGGGAATCGGCGCGGCGAGAACCTTGAACACAGGGGCCGCGGGTCCGCTCCCAGTCTCGTCTGGCGCCTTCTCCACGGTCGTTGTGGCCGATGTTACTGTTTCAGTCGAGCTCCGGCGCTTTTCGAGATCGAAGAAGCGAACGCGGTAGCCGGGCTGGAAGAGCGCCGGCGGATCGCGGGAAAGGTCCCACATCTTTTCCGGCGTCGTGCCGATGATCTGCCAGCCACCGGGGCTCGCCTGCGGATAGACCCCGGAGAAGGCGCCCGCAAGTGCGACGGAACCTGCCGGAATGCGGGTGCGCGGGCTCTGCCGCCGCGGCACCTGCAAGGCGGGATCACCGCCGACGAGATAGCCGAAGCCAGGCGCAAAGCCGCAGAAGGCGACCGTGAATTCGCCTTCCGTGTGCCGGCGGATCACCTCCTCGACGGAGAGCCCGGTCAATGCTGCGACTTCGCCCAGATCCTCGCCGTCGTAATGCACCGGGATTTCGACGAGGTGCTCGGATAGCGAAGTGCGAACCGAAAGATCACGGCCCGAGACCGCCGCGGCAAGCTCACCGGCGCTCACGCGTTCCGGCCGGAACCGGATCATCAGCGTGCGGGCGGCCGGAACGAGGTCTTCGACGCCGGGGAGCGGCTCGGCCTGAAGCGAGGCAAAGAGGGCCAGCGTCTCCTCGAGATCGGCAAGCTCAACCAGAATGGTCGTCAGGCTGACGGGCAGAAAGCGCATGCCGACCTCAGGCGTGATAGGCGGAATCGGGAATATCGGTGATGAACATGTGCCCCGGCGCGTGCGTGATCGCAAACGGTACGCCGGAGGCCATGACGGCTGCCTGCGGCGTCACCCCGCAGGCCCAGAACACCGGCACTTCGCCGGGCTCAATGCGCACCGGATCGCCGAACTCCGGTTTCGACAGATCACGGATACCGATGAGTTCGGGTTCACCGACATGCACCGGGGCGCCATGGACGGCGGGAAAGCGGCCGGAGATCATCGCGGCATCGGCGACGCGGGATGCCGGGATCGGCCGCATGGAGACGACCATGTTTCCCTTGAGCCGTCCAGCAGGCCGGCAGGGCCGGTCCGTGAGGTACATCGGCACATTGGTGCCGTCGGTGATATGACGGATCTCGATGCCGGCCTCGATCATCGGCGTTTCGAACGTGAAGCTGCAGCCGATCAGGAAGCTCACGAGGTCGGGATGCTCGGCCCAGGCGGACGTTGCATCCGGCGTCTCTTCGGCAAGCCTGCCGTCGCGCCAGATGCGGTAGAGCGGAATGTCCGTCCGCAGGTCGGCGCCGGGGGCGAGCACCGTCTCATGCGAACCTGGATCGCAAACGTCGAGAACCGGGCAGGCCTTCGGGTTGCGCTGCGCGTAAAGCAGGAAATCGAACGCCCAGTCGCGCGGCAGCACGATCATGTTTGCCTGGGTGAACCCGGGAGCCACACCGGACGTCGGCTCAACGACGCCGGTCCGATAACGCTCGCGCGCAGCTCGTGCCGCACCCACGTCGACATGGCGGAGAGATTGGGGAGCGATCATGCCAGTTCCCTCCGCTCAGTGTGCAAGGAAGGAACGCACGCGGACACCATCGGCCTCGAAGGCGCGACGGATGTCCCGGGCGATGGCGACGGCGCCGGGGCTGTCGCCGTGTACGCAGATCGATTGCGCTTCGATCTTGATCATCGAGCCGTCGATCGCCTCCAGCGTTCCCTGGTAGGCGAGCCGCAGCATGCGCCGGGCGATCAGCTGCGGGTCGTGCAACACGGCACCCGGATCCCGACGTGAGACGAGCTGGCCATCCGGCTGGTAGGCGCGATCGGCAAAGGCCTCCGCCACCACTTCAAGTCCCGCCTTGCGAGCGAGGTCGAGGATCGGAGAGCCGGCAAGCCCCATCAGGACAAGGGAGGGATCGACCGCCTTGATGCCGTCGATTACCGCCTGCCCCTGCTTCGGATCATGGGCGATGCGATTGTAAAGCGCGCCATGCGGCTTGACGTAACCGACCGTCGTTCCGGCCGCAGCGGCAAGGCCCTTGAGGGCGCCGATCTGGTAGATGACGTCCGCGGTGAGCTCGCCTCCCGTGACATCCATGTCGCGCCGGCCGAAGCCGACGCGATCAGGATAGGACACATGGGCGCCGATCGAAACACCCTTCTCGGCCGCCGCCTTGACCGTCTTCAGGATGCCGACAGGGTCGCCGGCATGGAAACCGCAGGCGACATTGGCGCTGGAGACGATGGCGAGCATGGCTTCGTCATCGCCCATATTCCAGGCGCCGTAGCCCTCGCCGAGATCGCTGTTGAGATCGATTACCGTCATCGAAGGTCTCCTTATGCGGTTGCCGTGAGAAGCGCGAAGATCGGGCCGATCGACTTGTAGCCCATGTACCAGGTGAGCGCACAGACCGCCGCACCGAGAACAAGCAACCAGCGCGGATAGCGGTAGCCGCCCATCAGGTCCGACCGCGCCCAGGCCGCATAGACGAAGATCGAAAGGCCGATCGGCAGGATGAGGCCATTGAGACCGCCTACGAAGACCAGCATCTGCGCCGGCGGCGTGGTGATCACGATGTAGAAGAAGAGCGATACGGCGATGAAGGCGACCGTCGCGAGGTTGCGGGCACGCTCGCTGATGTCGGGCTTGAAGGCCGTGAGGAACGAGACCGAGGTATAGGCCGCGCCGATGACGGAGGTAATGGCGGCGAACCACAGGACGAGGCCGAAGATGCGCAGGCCAACAGTGCCGGCGGCAGCCTCAAAGGCCTGCGCCGCGGGGTTGGCGCCCTTGCCGGAAACATCGATGACGACACCGCTTGCGACGACGCCGAGGATCGCGAGAAAGAGCACGTAGCGCATGAGGCCCGTCACTGCGATGCCGGAGAGTGCGGCACGGTTCACGGCGCCGAGATTTTCGATGCCGACCGTTCCCTTGTCGAGCAGGCGGTGTGCCCCGGAATAGGTGATGTAGCCGCCGACCGTTCCGCCGACGATCGTCGTGATCGTGGCGAAATCGATCGTGGCCGGCAGGACGGTCTGGTAGAGCGCGTCACCGACCGGCGGCCCAGAGACGATGGCGACGTAGAGCGTCAGTACAATCATCATGACGCCGGCGACGATGATCAGCCGGTCGATGGCGACGCCCGCACGTTTTGAGAGAAAGATGCCGATCGCGATCAGCGCGCTGATCGCCCCGCCGAGCTTCGGGTCAATGCCGAGCATGGCATTGAGGCCGAGCCCGGATCCGCCGATATTGCCGATATTGAAGAAGAGTCCGCCGACGATGACCAGCACGGCGAGAGCGTAGCCGGTTCCCGGAATGGCTGCATTGGCGATCTCGGAGGCGCGCATGCGCGTCAGCGTCACGATCCGCCAGACGTTGAGCTGGACCACGAAATCGATGACGATCGAGGCGAGGATCGCAAAGGCAAAGGCGGCGCCGAGCTTGGACGTGAAGGTGGCCGTCTGGGTGATGAAGCCGGGTCCGATGGCCGAAGTCGCCATCAGGAAGATAGCCGCGGTGAGCGAGGCGCGACGAGATTTGGCCGATAAGCTGGCGGGAGCGGAAGACGACGCGTCTTCGACCGGAGCCGCACTACCTGGGGATATCGAATGCTGTTCCATGAACCCTCTCCTTATGATTATGGCCCGCCTGAAGCGTGGAGGCCGGCAGGTCTGCTGTATGCGACAGGGACAGCGTCGCCGCGTTTCACAATTCTGTCAAGATTGTTGAACAATTTTCTTTTTTGATTCCATCATTCTGCCATTCTGTTGAGCGCAGTGGTGTGGATATGTGCAGAACCTGCCCTTCTGCTGCGCATATTTGCCGCTCCCGCGAAGGGGACCTTGCCTCTCCTCCTTCTTCGGGGATATTGGCCCATGGGGTCACCCGGCAACACGCCGTTGCCCGGATCCGGGAACGGACGGCCTCTCGGGAACAGCAGAACACACGGCGCGCCGAAAGGGGCCAATGGCACATCACGATCCAGCACTGACGCTAGCACAACGGCTTGCCGAACAGATCCGTGTGCGCCTGATCGGCGGCGAGCTGAAGCCCGGCCAACGCCTGTCGGAGGCTGCATTGAGCGACGATTTCGATGTGTCGCGCAACTCGCTTCGCGAAGCGTTCCGTCTCCTCACCAAGGAAGGTCTGCTGCGGCATGAGCCCAACCGCGGCGTCTTCGTCTCCACACCGAGCATGGCGTCGATCATCGACATCTACCGGGTCCGCCGGCTGATCGAATGTCGGGCGCTCGAACGCGCCTATCCGGAACATCCGGCCGTCCAACGCATGCACGCAGCTGTCGAGACCGCCCTGAAATGCCGCGAGGCGAAGGACTGGGTCGGCGTCGGCAGTGCCAACATGACGTTTCATGCGGCGATCGTCGACCTCGCCGACAGCACGCGTCTCAATGCGTTCTATGGTCAGATTGCCGCCGAACTGCGCCTGAGTTTCGGACTTCTTGACGATCCGGAGTTTCTTCATGCGCCCTACGTCGACCTGAACGCGGCGATTTTGGAGCAGTTGAAGGCTGGGAAATGCGCCGACGCTGCACGCGCGCTCGAAGCCTATCTCGAACGCTCCGAACGCACGGTGCTCGCCGCCTTCTCCAGGCTCGAGGAAAGGAGCTAGGCCCATGATCGCGCGGCTGATTTCCTAGCCCTGCGCGGACGACCAGCGACACGATCGCGCGCCAGACCGAAAGCTATGGAAGTAGCAGATCGGCGTTGGCCGACCTGCATTCGTTAACCGCGACCGAAACGATCGGTCACTTCCGCAAGTGAAATATGTCCTTGCAGGGCGCCGGATCCCGCAGCAGCATCACCCCTTTCGAGCGCACTTGCAAAGCGCACCGCTGGATCCGCCTCCAGCCGACGGCGGAGCGTCTCGATTCGGGGCCACCGGCTTGCTGGTGCGACCTCGTGAAAATCGACCCAGCGGGCAACGCCGACGAAGACGCCATCGGCCAGTGTCGGGTGATCTCCGAGGAGATAGGGGCTGTCGCCCAGCATCGCCTCGAGCTTGTCATGCCGTGCGATCACAGCCTCACGGCCCCACCGCCTCAAGGCGTCTTGCAGCACCGGGTCCCGAGGGTCCATCTCGAGTGCGGCCCAAAGCGGGCTGAAGGCCGCAGTGAAGCCGGTATTGATGAAGGCCATCAACTGCATCATGCGATCAGCCTCAGCCGACCTCGGATCAAAGCTGATACGCCACTCCGTGTCGCGTGCCGCAAACCAATGAGCGATCGCCATGGTCTCGGTGATGACCCGACCGTCGTCGGTGACGAGGGCTGGCGTCTCGTGTCGTGCATTCAGCCGGGCGTAGGAAGGGTTGCGCATCACGCCGAGCATATCGACCCGGCAGAGCCGATAGGGTTTTCCCAGCCATTCGAGGGCCGCGACGAGCCCCATCGAGCTCCCGAGGGGAAAGCCATAAACAAGAATAGGTTCCAACGTTCTTCTCCGTGATTTCTGTTGATCACGCTGCGCAGCAATGTGGATCTACGGCCTACCCTTGCCCATGTAAATTACGCACATTTTTGTCACCACGCCGGAGCCCCGACATGAAGAACCTTGTTTCGCGCTGCCCGATCGAAGAAGTGATGCAGGTGCTGAGCGGACGCTGGCCAACCTTGCTCATTTACTACCTGAAGGACGGCACAAAGCGTTTCAGTGATCTGAGGCGTGACAATCCGACTGTCTCGCACCGCATCCTCACCCTGGAACTGCGCAAGCTCGAAGATGCGGGTATCGTCGAGCGAACGGCGTTCGACGGGTATCCGCTCCGTGTGGAATACGACCTGACGCCCGCCGGAACGACCCTCGTGCCTCTCCTTGATGCACTCGGGACGTGGTGGATCGGGCAGGACCACCATCAGAAGACGGCAGCCCCGCCGGCATCAGCTCAAATCGTGGCGAGATAGTCGTCGACGAGATTTGTTGCCGGGCTCTGCCGCAGCGTGAACTCCTCGATTCGAAGCTCGAATACCTGAGAAGACTGCCGCTTCGATTCTCGTGAAGACACAGGGGCGCGGGTCGTCTTCACGGTTTCGTAACGGCTTCGGCCGCTACATCCCAGTCGGAGACATCCAGAACTTCGGAGCTGCGCGCATGGTTGAGCGCGACTTTCGAACTCGGGTGGGGCACTCGAAGTCCGGCACAATCATCATTGCGTCGGCGAAGGGCGTTTTCGACTCATCGGAAAAAGCGCTAATGACAAGAGGCTTTGAGGATACGGCCGCTCACAAAATGTTAGTTGTGCATTCTTATTTGTGCTTCCCGGCTGGAAATGGCGAATTTTCCTATGCTATGGGAACGCAGTCTGCCTTCGGGTGGTCTTTGTCGGGAGACTTTGGTTTGAAACGTATTGTTGTGGTGGTTGTTTGTGCGGGCCTGGCAGGTTGTCAGGCTCTTCCCGGCGCAGGTCCATTGGCAGCGGACATAAATGCACAATCCGGAAGATCCATCGCTGAGTCGCACCGGCCCAACGCCGCAGTGTTCGAAGTGGTCGACGTGGACGCACGCACTGCGAGGACCGTCGCGAACTTTTCCGTCGGCCTTCTCAAGCGACGTTTCGGCATCGGTGGCGGTGCGAAGAGCGCGGTGATCGGCGTCGGCGACCAGCTGCGCGTGACGATCTTCGAGGCGGGCTCCGACGGCCTGTTTTCGACCTCGGATTCCAAGCAGACGAATATTGATATCGTCGTCCAACCGGACGGAAAGGCTGCGATCCCCTATGTCGGGCAGGTCGTCTTTGCCGGCCGCACATTGGAACAGGCCCGTCAGGCCGTCCTGAGTGCACTTGTCAACAAGGCTGTCGAGCCCGACGTGATCGTGACGAGTGCCAGCACTGCATCTCGAAACGTGACCGTCTCCGGCGCCGTGGGCAAGCCTTCAATGGTGCCGCTGGGGCTTTCGGGCGAGACCATCATGGAGGTGATCGCCAAGGCCGGCGGTCCCGCTGCCCAACCCTATGAATCCTATGTGACGCTTACGCGTGGCAACAAGACCGGTACCGCGTTGCTGCAATCGATCGTCGATAATCCGTCGGAAAACATCTACGTACAGCCGAAGGATCAGATATTCGTCACTCAGGATCCACGCACGTTCACTGCACTCGGAGAAGTCTGGAAGAACGGACGTATTCCGTTCGGTGCGAACGACGTAAACCTCCTCGAGGCGATCGCCCTGGCTGGAGGCGGAAGCGACGAACGTATCGACGCGAAAGGCTATTTCGTCTTCCGTTACGAAGAGCCGGAGATTGTCTCGGACCTGCTTGGTCCCGAACGGTTCCACGACCTTCTCTCGAAGGGCATGGCGCCGAACAAGGAAGGCAAGTACCCGATCGTCTATCGGTTCGACATGTCGGTTGCCGACAGCCTCATCATCGGACAGAATTTCCCGATTAAGAGCCGCGACGTGATCTACGCATCTCGCCATCCGGCCGTCGATTTCCAGAAGTTCATGAGGCTTGTATCCGGTCCCGTGACCACAGCCCGGACCGCGCAGCTCATGATGAACCAGTGACGACGCACGTCTTGCTCTTTCCGGAGGCCACTCGCAGGCGGCATGGTGAGGGGTCTCAAACACGTCATCGTTAGGACCTACTTCTCTACGTCACAATGCCGTGACCGCAGATGATCGTCGCAAGGCGATCATAGCCTGTGGCGCGGGTGACGAGCACACTGAGAAATTTTTGTTCTAATCCCTATTCAGTTGTGCCTGCAAATTTCCGCGCGTTTCCGTTGTGACTTCGCCAAGTGTGGCTATGGAGGGCGAGCGCCTCGACGCGCTCGACATTCCGCTGATGGTCCCCGACAACACGGAATACCTGAAGACGGCATTCATGGTGTCGGTCGACTATGTTCACGGCACGACCACCGGAATCTCCGCCGCCGACCGGGCCGCGACCGTGCGGGCGCTGATGGACGAGACGTCGGCACCGGCAGACTTTGCCCGGCCGGGCCACATCTTTCCCCTCAGGGCACATCCCCGCGGCGTGCTCGGCCGTCCGGGTCACACGGAGGCCGCCGTCGATCTAGCGCGTCTTACGGGCCGTCGACCCTCCGGCGTGATCTGCGAGGTGGCGAATGACGATGGTACCATGGCACGGCTGCCGGAACTTCTGGAGTTCTGCCGCCTTCACGACCTTCCCATCATCACCATCGAGGAGTTGATCCGGTACCGGAAGCGGCAAGACGCGCCGGCGTCCGCCGTCGCAGCCTGACATGTGCTGCCGCGGTCAAGGTATTCGACCCGCTGACCGCGGCCTGCATGCCAGCACCGGCGACCAGGGTGGAAGCATATGGGAGATTTGGGGATTTCGCAGCTTCCGCAGTGGGTTTGAGACGACGCCTCCCGGCGGTCACCTACACGTCGACCGTGGCCGACCTGGGGCCGGACTTCATCGCGCAGCGACAAGAGTGATTGACCAGGAGTTCCGACTCATGCACCCGCGCCGATGCGCTCAGATCGTGGGCTTCGACAACCCCGCAAGCCGAGATCACTCATAGCCAAATCAATCTGAAGCGCCGAGATCATAGCAGCCGGGACCAAAGTTGCTATGCGACACAGCAGTCGACATGGATCACTTCGGCAAGACCCTCGCTGCAAGTTCGCTCCAATACGCGACTCCATAGCCAATGGCATCATCGGCGAAGTCGTATCCGGGGTTGTGAAGAGCGGCGGAGCATCCGTTACCGAGAAGAACATAAGCACCCGGCACCTGCCGCAAGATAAAGGCAAAATCTTCGGAGCCCATAACTGGTTTCAGATCGTCCCTCACCTTGTCGGCACCGGCCACTGCGCGCATGGCGTCGAGCGCGATCTCGGTCTCCGTCGTGTGATTGATTGTTGGAGGATAGGGCGTGAGGGGTGGTCTCGAGACTGTCACTTTGACGCCGAGCGCTTCGCCGGTCTTCTCGCAGATCCGCCAAAGCTCTTCTTCGATCGTGGCCGCAACCTTCTCCGAGAAACACCGGAATCCGCACTTCATCTCCACCTTGTCGGGAATGACGTTGAAAGCGTCGCCACCGTTGATCGCTGTGATAGAAACCACCGCCTGTTCAAATGGATCCACCACGCGACTGACGATCGTCTGTACGGCACTGATGATGTGGCCGGCAGCCACGATCGGGTCGCGCGTCGTGTGCGGCTGCGCAGCATGTCCGCCCTCACCCTGAACGGTGATGAAGACGCCATCGGCCGACGCCATCGCCGGACCCCGCATGACACCGAATTCACCGACCGGCATCCCCGGCCAGTTATGGAGCGCGTAAGCTCCCTTGACCGGGAAACGCTCGAGCATGCCGTCATCGATCATGGCTTGCGCGCCCGCCTGACCTTCCTCCGCCGGCTGGAAACAGAAGATGAGTGTCCCATCGAATGTTCGTGTGTCAGCGAGATACCTTGCGGCGCCCAACAGAATAGCGGTGTGTCCATCATGGCCGCAGGCATGCATCCGTCCCGCAACAGCGGACGAATACGCCGCACCCGAGGCCTCTTCAATCGGAAGAGCATCCATGTCCGCCCGGAACAGGACGCGCTTATCCTTCGATGCCGCCGGCCCGCTCGAGCCATGCAATATGCCGAGGATACCGGTTTTGCCGATCCCCTCGATCACCTCATCGAAGCCGAATGAGCGAAGCCGCTCGGCCACAAGTCCCGCGGTGCGCGGTAAATCATACATCAGCTCAGGATGGCGGTGAAAATCTTGTCGCCACTCGATCAGGTCAGGGAGCATCGCCGCAATCGAATTTCTAAACGAGGTGTTCATTTCGTCAGGATCCCGTATCTGTTGCAGATTTGCCCTACCTGGATGGCGGAACAATAATGATTGGTCTGCGGGCCTTTGGCGCGCTGCGGAGTGTCAGGCTACAGCGCCGATTGTCGGTTAAAGGCAACTCTCTGATCAACACCGACCATCAGGTGCATACAAGGTCCGGCCGCGGATCACCGGATGAAATCGACCCGACTGGAAACCAGTCTTGGCCCGGTATCGCTGTCAGAAGTTCATCGACATATGGATGCCGACCCGCCATCATGACCTCCACGGGTGTACCCTTAGCCACGGCTTTGCCGTTCTGCATCACGACAACGTTGTCGCAGATCTCGGCAGCAACTCTGAGATCGTGTGTGATGAAGAGGATCGCCAGACCACGTTTCTTCTTCAGGTCGTCGAACAAGTCCAGCATCTCCCGCTGCATGGATACATCCAGTGCCGACAAAGCCTCGTCAGCAATCAATACCTCTGGGTTGGCAGCGAGGGCGCGGGCTATGCAGACGCGTTGGCGCTGGCCTCCCGAAAGTTCGTGGGGAAACCGGTCGAGAAACCTGCGGTCAAGCTGCACGTCGTCGAGAAGACAAAGAGCCCTGTCCCTTTCTGCGCTTCGCGCGGAACCGTTCACCCGGGCAACATCCATGAGCGTCCGACCGATCGTGTGACGCGGATTGAGGGCTGCCGTGGGGTCCTGAAACACCATCTGCATGCAATGCCGATATCGGCGTTTCAGGGACCGCGGAAGAGGCACGATGTCTGTCCCATGGACGGCAATTGCCCCGGAATCGGGCTCCTCCATACCGATCAGACACTTCGCGAAGGTCGATTTTCCCGACCCGCTTTCACCGACGATACCAAGGGTCTCTCCGGCCGCGAGCTCAATCGAGACATCGTCGAGCGCGGTGAAATGGCCTTTGAATGTCTTGCGCAGAGCGCGCGCGGATATGATCGGCGCAGCTTGCAGCCCACCGGATCGCGGCCTCCACGCCGGTACCGCGCCGATGAGCGCCCTCGTATAATCGTGCCGGGGATCCTTGAGCACATCCCCGACCCTCCCCTGCTCGACGATACGGCCTTGGCGCAGGACCACGACATCATCGGCAATTTCGGCGACGACACCGAAATCATGGGTGATGAAGAGGACCGCCGTCGAGAAACTCCTCTGCAATTCTTCAATCAAGTGAAGAATTTGCGTTTGCGTCGTCACGTCGAGTGCGGTCGTCGGCTCGTCTGCGATCAGGAGATCCGGATTGAGCGCCATTGCCATTGAGATCATGATGCGCTGGCGCTGACCTCCGGACAGCTCGAACGGGTAGGAATCGAGGATGCGGCGAGGGTCCGGAAGATGCGCCATATCGAGCAGTTCACGCATGCGAAGGTCGCGCCCACCCTGCGGCTCGATGCGATGGGCCGAGAACACCTCGTTGAACTGCGTCTGGATTTTTCTCACCGGATTGAGCGCGGACATCGGATCCTGGAAGATCATGCTGATCCGCTTCCCACGCAGGTCACGCATCGCGGTCTTGGCCAGCCCGAGCACGCTGTCATCTCGGAATCTGATATCGCCTCCGGTGATCCTCAATTGCGTGCTCGGCAGAAGGCCAAGCACCGCATTGGCGATCATCGACTTGCCCGATCCACTCTCACCTACAAGGCAAACCGTCTTCCCAGCCTCGACAGAGAAGCTGACATTTTCGACAATGGGCGTCTCTTGCTGTCCGAGGCTTACGACGAGTTCGCGAACGTCAAGGACGAGACCAGGCATCATTTGGATTCCCTCCGCTCGAAATACGGATCCTGGCTGTCGCCAATCGCATCACCCAGGGTAGTGATCGAGACGATCGTCGACATGATCGCAAGTCCTGGCAGGAAGGTGAGCCACCAGCTCTGCGACATGACACCACGCCCGGCACTGATCAAATATCCCCAACTGACGACCTTCGGGTCCCCGAGACCAACGAAGCTCAGCGCACTCTCGAACAGTATCGCCATCGACACCATCAGCGCTGCCATGACGGTCAGTGAAGACAGGATGTTGGGGAGTATCTGAGACCACGCGACGCGGAGGCTCGATTGCCCGGAGAGCATGGCCGCCTGAACGAACTCGCGCCTGCGCATGGAGAGAAACTCAGCACGCGCCAACCGGGCAACGGGCGGCCAACTGACGACGCTGATCGCGATCATGATGGAAAAAGTCGACGGCGCATAGATGGCGACCAGCAAGATTGCAAGCGCAAAGCTGGGCACGGTCTGGAACATCTCCGTGCTGCGCATCAGGGCACTGTCGACGCGACCACCAACGAAACCAGCAACGGCCCCAATGCTCGTGCCGACGACGATTGCCACGCAAGTCGAAACGAGGCCAATCGCCAGCGATGTTCTCGCCCCAAACATGAGCGACGCCATTAGATCTCGCCCAAGTGCATCGGTTCCAAGCGGGTGCGTCATGTCCGTGAATGGTGCAATCAGGGGACGAGCAACCATGCGCCAAGGCCCGTCGGGGAAAACGATCGGCGCCGACAGCGCCGCTAGAGCGATTGCAGTCAAAAATGCGAGCGCAAGCACGGCGTCGAGCCGTGAAAGAAGTGATTTCCAGATCGGCATCGGCTCGGTCCTCAGGCGCTGCGGGTTCGCGGGTCGACAAACCGGTAGAGGAGGTCGACCAGAAGATTGGCCAGGATCACGATTGTCGAGGTGACGATGAAGACCCCGATCACGACATTGTAGTCCCGTGAACCCAGTGCGTCGTACATCAGACGGCCGATGCCAGGCCATGCAAAAACCGTCTCTGTCAGGATCGTTCCGGCGACAAGCTGTCCAGCCTGAACGCCCGCCATCGTCGTGATCGGCAGCAACGAGGTGCGCAGCACATGCCGAAACCAGATCTTTGCCGGCGCCATGCCTCTGGCATGTGCGGCCTTTACAAAGAGGGCATTGGCTGTATCGATCATCGATGCTCGAACGAGGCGCGTATAGAGAGCCATGGTAAACAGCGCCGAAGCCATGGCCGGCATGACGAGGTGATGCAGGTAGTCGAGAATTGCTGCGATCCCGGTATAGCCCGCCCCGATCGTCTCGGTGCCATGCGACGGGAACCATCCCAGCTTGCCCGAAAAGAGCAGGATCGCCATGAGGGAGACCCAGTAGTACGGCGAGGAGAAGAACAGAACGGAGCCTAGGCCGATCAGTCGATCGATCCACCGGCCACGGTGGATGGCGGCGACAAAACCTGCCGCCGTGCCCATGAACAGCGCAAGGATAAAGGCCGCACCCGCCAGGATGAGTGTATTGGGAAGACGTTCGGCGATCATGTCGAACACGGGCCGACCCTCGCGATAGGACTTACCCAAGTCGAGGCTCGCGACGTCCCTCAGATAATAGCCGAGCTGAACAGGCAACGGCTGATCAAGGCCCATCTGGGCACGCAGGTGCTCGATGTATGCGGGATCACCCGAAGCTGCCTCACCGGCGATAAAGGCCGCTGGATCGCCTGGCGCCGCCCTGACGAGCAGGAACGTTCCGGTGATTACGACAAGGATCACGACAATGCGCTTGGCGAATTCGGACAGGACAGTCCTGAGCATGGCGTCAACTCCGGGCGCGACCCGGCGGACCGGCTGACGCGCCGGTCGGCCGAACTGGCACCTATTTTTCGATCCAGACATTCTCGAAGCTGTCGCTGAGACCAAGTGCTGTGGTGATCAGGTCCCGGACCCTTGCACGGTATAGCGTGGGAAACTGAAGCTCGGCCGTCCAAACCTGGACGGCATCGTCGGCAATGATCTTCTGGGCCTGGGCGTAGAGTGCGGAGCGATTGGCGGCGTCACCCACGGCGTCGGCTTTCGCGAGCAACTCGTCCAATCGGGGATTGGAATAGCGGCCAACATTGTTCCATGGCGAACCGATAACGTCGTTGCGCGAATAGAAGTTTCGCGTCACACCGACCGCAGGGTCACCATACTGGTAGAGATAGATATTACCGAGATCATAAGTGCGCTCGCCGAGCTTTTTCAGATAGCCACCCACGTCATTGGTGTCGAGTTCGACATTGAGGCCGATCTCCTTCCAAGCCTGCACTTCATATTCGGCAAGGCGCGCCCAGGCGGAGCCGACGGGTGCGGTGCTAAGCCTCAGTACTTCGCCCTTGTAGGACGACGCGGCAACGAGGGCCTTCGCTTTCTCAACATCGAATTCGTACGCGTTGACGGACGGATCGAAGAAGAGCGTCCGCGAATCGAATGCACCGCGTGGCGGCGTTGCAAGGCCGCTGAAAACCACATCGCGGACGAAGTTCTTGTCCAGTGCATAGTTCAACGCCTGGCGCAGTTTGACATCGTCGAGGGGCACCTTTTGCGTGTTGATCCACAAGAAGGCGTGCGGAGCCAGCATCTCCCAGCCCTTTGTGGTCGATTTGACACCATCCAGGCTTGCAAGTCGCGAGACGTCGAAGCCTTCGAGATTGGATGCCGAAACAACATCCACGCTGCCCTCCTCAAAGGCGACCGCGCAGCCCTGAGCGTCGGGAATGATCACGAAGTAGAGGTCGTCGAGATAGGGTTTCGTTCCGTCGCGGTAGTCGTTGAAGCGGGCCAGATGGATGAAGCTGCCCTTCTTCCATTCCTTGATGTAGAACGCCCCCGTTCCGATCGGTGTGGAATTGGCCGGATTTTCCCGGAAATTTCCGCCCGCATAAAGGTGAGCAGGTATGATCGGCAGGTTGCCGTAGTTCAGCATGTAGATGAAGGATGGGATGCTCTCCTCAAGCGTAAACCGCACCTGGTGCTTCGACGTCGCCTCGACCTTCTTCACCTTGTCAGCGACCAGTTTCAGGCGATCATTCTCCACTGAGAACACTTGGTATGAGGCCACGACGTCAGCGGCCGTGAACGGTTTTCCGTCATGCCATTTGGCGTTTTCCACGAGGTTGAAGGTCCAGATCAGCCCGTCGTCGGACTTTTCCCAGGAACTCGCTAGCCAAGGCTGCGGCTTCAGCTCGAAATCGAACTTGACGAGCGCCTCATAGATCTTGCTGGAAACAATGCTGGCGGAGCCAAGGCCGGACAGACCGGCCACAGCCGTCGGCGGTTCGGGAAAAAGCGCGACTTTCAGCGCACCGCCTCTTTCCTGTGCTGCAAGCGGCGCGGCAAATGCCAAGACCACTGCGACGGTAATGGCAACCAATGATCCGAGTTTCATTTGTCTTCTCTTCCAACGGTTCGTCGTCTGGCTCCCGCTCCGAGAGCCCGATGGTTCAATCAATTGGTTCTTGCCTACCGGTCTGCGCGAAACGGCGCCGGATCGAGAAATCGGTTAATGACATTCGCCGTCATCCGGACGACGTCGTTGCGGCCAGCCGGGTCACCACCATCGAGCAACGCCCCGACCCAGGTCATGGATCCGACGGAAAAGACCGCCCCAGATCGGCCGGCAAACCTGATCGCGATGTCCGACCGCGCTTTCGGATCGGTAAAGGGAAGTACTGTCGACAGCATTTCTTCCTTGGTACGAAGCATGGACTGGGGATGGCCCAAACTGCTCGCGATCAGGTGAACATCTGCCTCAGGCGCAAGACGGCGCTCCACCCGATCGACTTCCTGACCGGCTGCGCCGTTGCCGAGCCAGCCGTGGCGTCCGAACGTGTCGCCCACTCCGTCGAGTGCAAAGGCGGCTGGCCCTGAACGGGCATCCGGATTGACCTTGTAATACCCGCTCTCATCGAACCCCTGCGCTGCGAAGCCTACTCCTGCCAGCCGGTTGGGCGGCCGGCCAAGTCGCCTCCAGAGCCCACCATAGCCTCCGTCCATCATGTGGTGACCTTCGCCCGGCTCGGCGATCCATGCACGGGTGCCGTCTTCGGTGCGGCGCACCTCGATCTGGCCGGGGACACGGTCTGAAACGCTCACACGCCAGTAAAAACCGTTGCCGCCGAGATAGAGCAGCCGACCGCCGCCGTCACAATAGGCGTCGAGCGCATTCAGCATTTCCGCCGAATAATACTCGGGATGGTTCCCGGTAACGACAACCCGATGTCCGGCCAGGGCTTCGGTCCCTTCGCGGTGCAGGTCTTCGTCAGTGAGCACGTCGACCTGGCCGAACTGTTGCCTGAGCCAGCTAAGCAGCCATGTGTCGGGGGCGATACCCCACGGCAGGCTCGCAAAGCGCATCGACAACACGGGCCGTAGACGAGAGGATAACATGACCGGCGAACCGTCCTTGTGCCGGTCATAATGCGACCGACCAAATCCCTGATGTCCATCGATAGGTGCTTCGTCGGGGTAGAAGGTGATCCCGTGGTCCGGTCCCCGCATCGCTTTCGGCGCATTGCCGTAGGACAGATAGGTAAACGTCGGAAGGAGGAGGGCGACAGGTGCCTTGGAAGCATGACGCGCGCGGACCACGAAGGGGACCACGTCCGACCCGCTATCGGTCTCGAGCGAGATACCATAGAGCCCTGAGGCGCAACCCTGAGGGATCTCCAGCGCCAACGCGTCCGGCCACCCGCAGTCGGCAAGGTCGTCGGAATGGAAGTGAACCGCGTTGTAGTGCCCCGGCCGCTGACGCCAGTCAAAGACGCTGCCATCCCAGAATGGGCCCGTGATCGCACGGGTCGGTGTGTTAACCAAGACGGCATCGCAGCGCGCAGGTCCGACGTCGATGACGCGATCGCGTTCCGGGAACAGCGAGAAGTCCCATCGCGAATGGATTGTCGCCGCGCCATGGTCATGTGTTAAACGCCGCCACCCCTCAGGGCCGCCGGCCAGTGCCGATGCGATATCCCGGGCGTCCGCGGACGCGAGCACTGGGTCGGCGACACGCCCGTCGACGGCCTCGCAGGGGAGACTGCCAGACATGCGCGCGCCGAGCGACAGGGAATATGCCTTTTCCAGCCCGTCAAGCTGGCGTTCCGCGCTGGCCACGCTGACATTCCCGAGAAGCGGGGCAATCGCCACAACGGCCCCTCCTTCCGGCTGTGCGAACGTGACGGCAATTGCCGTCCAGCGACCACGTTCAAGCGCAGACCCGGCGCGCAACAGTGCCGCGTCCTTCGCATCGACGATAGCGACATGTCCATCCTCCTCGAGGCACACACCGCCGAGATCGGTTCCATCCGCGTCATAGAACCGCGCGATTGTCTGCCGCCGCCCCATGAGGGTCGGCATAAACAGGAGGCCGAATGTCTTGGTCGCGGAAACGCGCAGGGCCTCCGCCACCGGAGCCGTCGCATAGGAGCCAAGCGGCGCCTTGTGATGCTCCCCCGCCAAGACCGTGTCTTCGAAACCTTCGGCATTCCCGAGGTTCACCTTCGGTCCGACCTCGGACGACCAGAAGGCGCCTTCGATCCTGCGGACGCCGAGACGCACCTGCTTGGCGGTCGTAGAAACCTTGATCCGTAACGTCTCTCCCGCCATCACGGCGATCGGGTCCGTGTAACCGACAACATTCTTGGTAGGCGACGTACTCATGACGACCTCACAGGGTTTTCATATAGGCGGGCATGCCCGAAGAAAGGTGCGCCGACCCGTAGAGCCTGCGCGTGGGGTAATATTCAGCGTTATGCTGGACTTCGCCGGCCGTATCCGCACCGGCTGTCTCGGCGATGAAATGCAGCATCAGATCCATCCCGGCAGATACACCGCCGCTGGACCAGACGTTGCAGTCACGGAGGAAACGCTCCTCGACCACGTCGACACCGGCCTCACGCAGTCGGTCCAGGACCTTCCAGTGCGTCGTCGCCCTGCGGTTCTTGAGGAGACCGGCGGCCAGCAGGATGAATGCGCCGGAACAGACCGACAGGATATTCTTGCCCTCGCCGCCGTGATCCCGAACGAAGCCGACGAGACGTTCATTGCCCATCTCGTCGAAGGCGGAAAACCCTCCGGGAACCACCAGAGCATCGAGCGATGGACAGGTCTCGAAATCATGTTCCGCAACGATCTCGAGGCCTTTCGCGCACCTGACCGAGCCTTTCTCCGCAGCGACAACCAGACAATCGGGGCCGCCGGCATAAGTCCGCCACATCGTGGCCATTTCCCATGGCCCTGTCAGGTCGAGCTCCTCGACGCCGGGATAAGCGAGAAAGCCTATCCTTTTCATCGGTTCGCGCCGCCGGCCATTTCAGGGCGACGTTCCGATTCGTCGCCGTTGACCACCATGAACAGCCAATCGGCGACGGCAGCAGGCTTTTCTTTTCCCTCGACCTCCACCGTCATCTCGATCGTGACCAGGAATCGGCTCTCCCCGCGATCCTCGATCTTCTTGAGCTTCGCAATGCCGCGGATCGAAGCCCCGACCGGGACCGGCGCCATAAGCCTGACTCGGTCGAAGCCGTAGTTGAGCTTGTAGGCCTCGGTGGAACCCCGCTTCAGAATCTCGTTGATCATCGCGGTCATCATGGAAATGGTCTGAAAGCCGTAGACGATCGTCACGCCGTAAGGGCTGTGATCGCGCGCCCATAGGGGATCCATGTGCATGGCATCAACGTCCTTGGTAAGCCGGCCGAATGTGTCGATGTCCATCTGGCTGATGATGTGCCAGCCGGATCGGCCGATTTCCTTGCCGAGGTGCTGTTGGAGGGATGTCCGGTCGGATAGATCGATACGCATGTATTTCTCCTAGGAATCAAAGGCAATTGACGGCAGCCACAGGGCCAGATTGGGAAAAGCCATCAGGATCAGGATCATCAGAAAGATGATGACGACGAACGGCAGCGATCCCATGATGACGTCGCTGAGCGGCCCGCCCTTGCGCACGCCCTGCACGACATAGAGGTTCATGCCAATCGGAGGCGTGATCAGCGCAGCCTCCAGCAGCAGGGTCAGGACGACGCCGAACCAGATGGAGTCATAGCCAAGCGAGACAACGATCGGGACGATGATCGGAACCGTCACCAGGAGGATTGAAAAGCCCTCCATGAAACAGCCGAGCACGAGGTAGAAGGCGACGATGGCGAGCATCAGCATCGTCGGGCTGAGATCGAGGGCGACCACGACGTCGACAATCTGCCGGGAGATGCCGAGGAAGGTCATCACAAAGTTCAGCAACAGCGCAGTCATAATGATAGCGGTGACCATGGCTGTCGTGCGCATGGTGCCCTCGATCGCTTCGGTCAGCATTGCAGTCGTCACTCGGCCATGCATCGCGGCAAGCCCCAAGGCTCCCACGACACCGAAGGCTGCGGCTTCCGTCGGCGTTGCGATTCCGACATAGATCGTGATCACGACCAGTGCGAAGATGAAAAGCGGCGGGAACAGATCAGGAATCGCACGGATGCGGCTCTTCCATGAGGTTTTGACCGGCCGTCCGCCAGCCGCCGGGCGCATGATGCATATGCCGGCGATCAGCAGCATGAATAATCCGGCCAGAACGATTCCCGGAAGCATGCTTGCCATGTACAGTCGGGGGATGGAGGTCTCGGTGAGCGCACCGTAGACAATGAGCGATACGGAGGGAGGAATAAGTATTCCGAGCGTCCCGCCGGCCGTCAGCGAACCAAGGAAGAGGCGCTGGCTGTATCCATGCTTTTCGATTTCCGGAATTGACACCGTTCCAATCGTCGCGGCGGTCGCGACGCTTGAGCCGGACGATGCGGCAAAGAGAGCGCAGGCCCCAATATTAGCATGCATCGTGCCGCCCGGAAGCCAGGACAGCCATTCGACCAGCGCGCCGTACATTCGTTCGGCGATACCCGCGCGCAGCAGGAGCTCGCCGAGCAGGATGAAGAAAGGGATGGCGACAAGCGTGTCCGAGGACATGGCTTGCCACGCGACCTCGCCGACCATCCTGTCAAGTGGCGCGGACGTAAAGAACCACATCAGCGCGAAGGCGACAACGCCCAGCGATGCGGCGACCGAGATCGACAGGGCGAGCGCTCCCAGCAAAATGGAGATAGTGGCCGTGATCATGACATTTCTCCGATCTTGCGGCTGCCGGTTGACGTCGCGGCGAGTGCGGAGATGTGGGAAAGCTCCTGCTCCACCTCATCGGTGGGCGACAGCAGCGCCGCGGCGTCTTGCACCCTTCCGGATCGAACCAGCCCGATAAAGCGAACCGCCACTGAAAGCGACGCGATCAGTGCGGCGACCAATCCCAGAGCCCAAAGTCCCTGGGGAATAGCCAGGTAGCTGCGCAAAGGCGTGATTGACCGGGCTCCCTCCTGCCAGGATTGCCACGCAAGGCCGCAGGCGCGATAGGCGATCAGACCAAAGACGAACGTGAAGGAAGCCCAGGAAAGAATGTCCATTGCAGCGCGCACGGAGGCGGGAAAAAAATTGCGCAGTATATCGATCCGGATATTTGCGCGCTGCAGGATTGCGAATGGCAACGCGAGGGTCGTCGTGATTGCGAAAACATAGGCAGTAATTTCGTCCACGCCGCCAAACGAGTGGCTGAGAAACTTGCGCATAAGGGCTTCGACGGTGATGACGAACGACATCACGATGAGGGCGCCCCCGCACACCCAGACAAGAATGCGGGCGCCGCGCTCAAGCGTGCTATGCCCGCGAAGCAGGATTCGGTCCAACATCGCTGATGTTCCCAATTTGTGGTTTTTGGATTGTGTCTGGCGCGATTACGGTTTCGCGTCGACGCCGACCACCGCACCGGCGGTTTCGTTCCAGCGCGCGGTGCATTCGTCACCACAGCGTTCGGCGTACCGCTTCAGAACAAACCCGGCGAGCAGCTGCTTCCTGATCGTTTCGTCGGCGTCCGTCGCCTTCACGAGTTGCATCTTGGCAGGCTCGCCGTAGCGGCATTTCTCGCCCTGGCCTGTGAGGCAGGCCACCCCCTGGATCTGCGAGTCCTCCAAAGCGGCCCAAGCGCCATCCACGAATTTGGCGACTTCCGCTTCAATCACCGCCTGCGTTTCGGGATTGAGCTTGTTCCATCTGTCCTTGTTCATGGCAAGGAAGGCGATGCCGGCGGACACCGGCGTCTCGTACACGTACTTCACGACGTCCTGCCATTTCGCGGTGTACATGCTGATACCGCTGGAAATGCCGCAATCGACTACACCGCGCTGGAGCGCCGGCACGACATCACCAAGCGGGATCGTGACACTCACACCACCCAATCCTTCGGCCATGTCGCCCAGTGTCGTAGAGTAGACGCGAATCTTGCGCCCCTTGAGCTCCGCCAGGCCGTTAAAGGCGTCGCGGCAAACCAGGATCTGCGCAGGGAACGGATAGCTCGCCAGAAGTTTCACGCCATGGATGCGCTCGAATGCCTCGGCGACGACCGGCTCATAAGCCTCGACAAGCCGGCGGTTCTCCTCTCCGCTTCCGGATGCAAGAGCGAGGTCGATACCCTCGAATACGGGATTTCCCGAGGCAATGTAGGAATAGGCGCCAAAACCAGCGTCATAGACACCTGTCTGGAGCAGTTTGACGGTTTCGAAGCCTTTAAGGCCCAGATCGGTCATGGGCTGGATCTCGGCGACAAGCTTGCCACCCGAGGCGTCGGGCAACGCCTTACTCCACAACGGCGCCTCGTGCTCCGGATACATGGCGCCTGTGCCCCAAGTACCCACGACCTTGAACTTTCCTTCCTGGACCTCTGCAAGCGCCGTGCTCGCAAGGAGGCTGAATGCGGTAGCAGTGATAATCAGTCGCTTCATGGTAAGGTTCCCCTTTTTTTGTTCCCACGATGCGATCAGTTTCTCATTTTTTACATAGTTGTCAATATCTATCTGAGGAGCTTGGAACTGGCCTGTCCTTCCGCGTCGACAAGCCGGCTGACTGAACGTACGGCCTGGGCCGCAACAACCTCGGCGACCGCCTCGGCACTCATCTGGCCATCGGGATGGAACCAGAAGACAGTGTAGGACAAGATGCCGAGAATGCCGAATGCCGCCATGGTCGGCGAACCGGGTGCGAATTCACCGGACTTCTGTCCGGCGACGACCACATCTCGGTAAAGACCGACGATGCGCCGCTGCAACCTGAGGATATCATCGCGCTGCTCCTCACTCAGCTTTGCGGCATTGCGGAGCGGACCGTATAGGAAAGCATTCACAAAAGGAATGTAAGCGCGGTCGTCCAATTCATGGAAAACCTGTGCGCGAGCAAGGGAATAGAGTTGCAGTGCGGGATGTGACGGGAGATTTTCTACTGCCTTTTCCATCGCGGCAATCTCATCGAGAATTGCCTTTTCCACCGCCTCGTAGACGAGTTGCTCCTTGGACGAGAAATAGTGGTACAGCGCCGGATGCGTCAGACCCAGACTTGTCGCGATTTCCTTGATCCCTGTGGATTCCAGCCCACGTTCCGAAAAAACACGAAGCGCCTCGGTCAATATATGCTCGCGTCGCTTTGAATAGCGTTTGGACTGGTTCACTTCGGTCGACATGGTGTTGCTCCTAGCCCTTGGCTTCCATGGTCTGCTTATCACGGCACATACCGTAAAACGCAATACGTGTACCTTTAGCGATAAGGTAATCCCATATATTTGACAAATATGTCAATTTTGATCGATACTGCGCGGCGCGTTGTGCGAACAGATAACAGGCGACCCAATGACCCACAGCAGCTCAGTTCCGAAAACCCGAATCGCCGCGGCGATAAGTCGAACGCATGAAATCGGAGAAGCCATTCCGCGCACGACTATCGGATGCGCGGTAAGGAATGCATGCACTCGCTTTGCCGACCGGGTGGCGATTGAGGTTTTCGACCGACAAGAACGAATAACCTTCGCACAGTTTGAGGTGCTGACCCACCAATATGCCCGAGCTCTTCTTAAGATGGACATAAGCCCAGGTGATCGCGTGGCGGTCATGCTCCCCAATCGGCTTGCCTATCCAGCGCTCTTTGTCGCCATTGCCCGCATCGGCGCGGTCCATGTGCCCGTCAACACGCGCTACACTCCCCACGAGATCGCCTATGTCGTCAATGATGCCGGCGCACGCATCCTTCTTCACGACACCACTTTCAGCAGGACAATCGACGGTTTGTCAGTCGAACTGGAAGGGCCGACAAGGATCGTCGATCTCGGAACCGGGGAAGGCGAATTCGAGCGTGTCGTTGCACTCTGCTCGTCGGAGCCCGTCACGAGTGATGACGTGGTTCCCGACAGTCTCGTGAACATCCAGTATACGTCGGGGACGACCGGCTTCCCGAAGGGTTGCATGTTGACGCATGACTATTGGCTGGTTCTCGCCAATGCAGCCATCGCATGGGATTTGGAACCTGCCCGCCGCATCCTATCCGCCCAGCCCTACTTCTACATGGATCCGCAATGGATCACACTGAAGGCGTTGATTACGGGCGCGACGCTGGTTATCGCGCCAGGTCTTTCCTCCTCGCGCTTCCTGGGCTGGATCCACGATCATTCAATCGAATGGTGCATGTTTCCGCTACTGATGACGCGGCAGGAGCCGTCGCCGAGGGATTCGCAAACGAAGTTGAAACAGGTCGCAACCTTCGGCTGGCCGCCGGAAACCTGCCGCGAGTTCCACAATCGCTTCGGAGTCATGGCGCGCGAAGGGTTTGGAATGACCGAAATCGGACTCGGAACCTGGATGCCGCCGGAGCTTGACGAGATGTATGATTCAGGAAGCGTCGGCATTGCGGCGCCGTGTCGTGAAACATCGATCCGCGATTCCCAAGGCCAACCTGTCGCGCGCGGGGAGATCGGCGAACTCTGGGTCAGAGGGCGCTCGATCTTCAGGGGATATTGGAACAGGCCGGACGCAAATGACGAGGTCTTCCGTAGCGGCGGCTGGTTTCGCACCGGCGATCTGTTTCGCGAGGACGAAGAGGGATTTCTCTATGTCGTCGGGCGCCTGAAAGACATGATCCGCCGCTCGCAGGAAAATATTGCTGCGCGCGAAGTCGAGGCCGCAATCTGCATGCTGCCGGAGGTCGAAGACGCCGCCGCAGTCCCGGTTCCGGATCCCGTGCGCGGCGAGGAAGTGAAGATTTATGTCCAGCTCAAGAGCGGTGTCTGTCGCGACACGCTGCCGGTGGAGAGGATCCTCGAGCACGCACGCAACTACCTGGCGAAATTCAAGGTTCCGCGATATGTCAGCTATGTCGACAGCTTCCCGCGCACCGCATCCAACAAGATCGAGAAGAAGACACTGATCACCGGCGTCGGTGACTTGCGCAGAGGCGCCTACGACGCCGAGGAAGGAGCCTGGCGATGAGCCTCGACACGTGTTTCCCCTATGCTTCCCGACGGGTCGCGCAGTTCGGCACCGCCTCCGTTGCCACCAGCCAGCCGCTGGCTGCACAGGCCGGCATAGCCGCTCTTGCCGCCGGCGGCAACGCCGTCGACGCCGCTCTTGCCACCGCGATAACCCTGACGGTGGTCGAGCCGACAATGAACGGACTCGGCGGCGACTTGTTCGCCCTCGTCCATGACGGAGCAAATCTCCACGGCCTCAACAGTTCCGGACGGTCGGCGCGGGCCTGGCAGCCCGAGCGTCTCGCCGGGGCAGGCACGATGCCAATGACGGGCTGGGACACGGTCACCGTGCCCGGCCAGGTACGCGGATGGGAGGCTTTGCATTCGCGTTTCGGTCGTCTGGCTTGGGCAGATCTGTTCGAAACCGCGATCCGTTACGCAACGGACGGCTTCCTCGTCCCGCACGTTGTTGCCCTACACTGGGCCATGCAGGCCAACTGGTTCCGTGACGTACCGGGCTTTGCGGAGATGTTCCTCCCCAATGGCCGCGCGCCAGAGCCTGGCGCGTGTTTCCGCAATCCGTACCTCGCCTCTTCGCTTCGGTGCCTCGCACAGGAAGGAGCGGACTCGTTCTATCGCGGACGTCTTGCAAGTCAGATCGTGGCGTTTGCCGAAGAAACCGGAGGGTCGATGCGCAAGGGCGACTTGGAGGACCACGCTGCCGAGTGGGTCGAACCGATGTCGGTCGATTTCGCGGGCGCCACGATCCACGAGCTTCCGCCCAACGGACAGGGGCTGACGGCCCTCATCGCGCTCGCCTTGATCGAGCGCATCGGCTTTGGCCGCGACGCTGCAACCGACCTCCATGTCGAGATAGAAGCGACACGGCGTGCGCGCGAGGTCGTCGCCCGAACGGTGGGCGACCCACAATCGATGCGGATGGAACCTGCAGCACTTCTCGACGGCGCGGTCCTCGATAGGCTTGCCAGCGGCATCGATCCGGAGCGGGCACGGCCGGCCGATCCCATCGCGAACGAAGGATGGGGTACTGTCTACCTTTGCGCCGCCGATCACGAGGGCATGATGGTTTCACTGATCCAGTCGAACTACCGCGGCTTCGGGTCTGGCCTTGTCGTGCCCGGCACGGGCATCTCGCTGCACAATCGGGGCTCCTGCTTTGTTTTCGAAAAGGGCCATCCGAATGAGGCGAGGCCATGCAAGCGACCGTTCAACACCATCATTCCGGGGTTCATGACGCGCAACGGTCGTCCGCTGGCGGCCTTCGGCGTCATGGGGGGCGGAATGCAGCCGCAAGGCCATGTCCAGATCGCCGCCCGCCTCCTCGCACGCGGCGAGAACGTGCAGGCGGCGATCGAC
The DNA here is from genome assembly GCF_014126615.1 of Ciceribacter thiooxidans. Taxonomy (NCBI): domain Bacteria; kingdom Pseudomonadati; phylum Pseudomonadota; class Alphaproteobacteria; order Hyphomicrobiales; family Rhizobiaceae; genus Ciceribacter; species Ciceribacter thiooxidans. Next base: position 769,471 of record NZ_CP059897.1, on the reverse strand, counting down.
GCGCCGCGCTGGCGCATCGCAGACGATGGAACGCTCATGGTCGAGGAAGATCTGCCGGAGGCACTGGTCTCGGATCTCTGTCGGCGCGGACACCAGGTCGTCCGGCAACCACGTTGGGACTATCAGTTCGGAGCCGCGCAGGCCATCGTGCGACGTGACGACGGTTATGAGGCGGGAACGGAATCGCGCCGCGACGGCTGTGCTGCCGTAATCTGACGGTGCGGGCAACTTGTTCGTCCCCGGGCGAGACCTCGGGGACCACGCTTCATCATGAACCCTGCCGGTTCGCCTGCGCTTTCCGAAGTCGCAAGTCAAAACGCGTGTCGTTTTGAACCTACACACCAATGCGGCGCCGTTGCTGCCGTGTGCGCCCACGGCGGTGCTGTTGCGCAGTTCGTCCAGCGGGGCAACCGCCTCTGCGCATGCCGTACCGCCTCTATCGAGAACGATGGTTGCCACGTCCGATTTCACATCCTCAAAACCCTGAGGAGCGTAGACCACAGCATCGGGGCCGAAGGGCCTGGTCCAGCAGGAAATCCCGTCCTCGATGGACGATTTAGGATGACAGACTGCTCTTTTCGCGTGTCGGTCGTTCAGCGGCGAGCCGGATGGCGGGAGATTCGTCAGCCAAGCATGCCGCGCACGACCCGATCGAAGATGCGTGCACCGATGCCAATCAGTTCATCGGGGACGTCGTAATCTGGATTGTGAAGGTGGGGGCGGTTCTCGCCGGCGCCGAGAAGAAACATCGCGATCTTCGTTCCGTCTTTTCCGAAACCGCCGAAGTCTTCGGAGCCCCTTAGCGGAAGGTCACCCGAATCGTAAGCGATGTGTTCATCGTCCAGTGCGCGCCCGAGATAGTGGACGGCTTCCGGATCGTTGACGCAATCGGCGAAGATGTTGTCGTAGTTGATCTCCACAGCAAGACCGGCGGCTGCCGCCTCATGCGCAATCCTTTCGGCGTCCAGCCGAAGTTTCTCCATGCGGGCGTCTGCGAGCGTGCGAAGCGTCAGCCAGATTTCGCCACAACCGGGCGCTATGCCGAACACGCGTTCGCCCGCCTCGATGTGGGTGACCGTCGTCATGGCGAAATCGGGGGAGTGAGGCTCGCCGGACGACAGGCCCTCGAGCGCCGGCAACAACCGCAGCAAGGACGGCACTGGCGAAAGACCTGTTTCCGGCATGGATGCATGCGCGGTCCGCCCGGTAAAGGCAATACGCATCCCCCGCGAGGCGCATGTAATGGGACCATCAACCAAGGCTACCCGCCCCAGCGCCATTCCCGGCATGTTGTGATAGGCGAAGGCAAAATCCGGCTTGATCGTGGCGTAGCGCTGGTCCGCGACGACGGCAGCGGCGCCGGCGCCGTTCTCCTCCGCCGGCTGGAACATGAGAATTACGCGGCCTCGCTTCGGGCGTTTGCGAGAGAGGCCGCGCGCCAGCGCCATCAGCGTCGCCATGTGGCCATCATGGCCGCATTGGTGTCCCCGCCCCGGAATGCGCGACCGGTAAGCGACATCCGACATGTCCTCGATCGCCAGGCCATCGAGTTCGGCCCGGAACATCACCGACGGTCCCGGTTCGAAACCACCATAGATGGCAGCGACGCCATGCCCGCCCAGATCGGTGACAATGCGATCCGGACTGGTCGCCGCGAGGGCGATTTCGACCTCCCGTGCGGTCTCGGTTTCCTCGCCGGATATTTCCGGCGTCATATGCAATTTCCGTCGCCACTCCACGAGTTCGATCAGATCCTGGTTCGTTAAATGCATCGACTTCTCCGGTCAAAGAAGCGGCCCAGAAACGCGTCGAGCCTGACAATCTGCGCTGGCCGCCTGCGCTTCGGCATGTCCGACAGGCCCGGGGTTCCGCCTCGAGGTCGATCTCGACGACGCGCGATTGTGTCGTGCCCGTCGCGAAGCGGTGGATAATCCTCGGTGCGACGCGCGCAGCCTAGGGCGCTCCTCCTGAAACCCGGTCGAGATGCGCAAGCAGGCGATCGGCGAGAAGCTCCGGGGCTTCAACATTGGGCTGGTGACCGACGCCATCGAATACTTCAAAAAGGCTTCCGGAAATCCCAGCGGCGATTGTCCTCGACTTCTCCGGGGGATTCGCCCCGTCGAGCGCGCCACAGAAGACGTAGGTCGGACTGCCCACATGCGGCAGCATGTGGCGGATATCGACCCGGCGCAGGATCGGCGCGGATGCGCGGGCAACGGCCGGGCCGTCATTCGACAGAATCAGCTGGCGCTCGCGGGCCAGCACGTCGGCGCGCGCCGGATCCGTGCGGAAGGGCTCGCCGTAGAGAATGGGGAGAAGCCCATCGACGACGCTCGCCGGGTCTTGAGCAAAGCCGTCGAGGAGCAGCTTTTCGTATTTCACGACCTTCTCGATCGGTTCGGCCTCGGCGGACGCACCGCCGATCGCCAGCGATCTGATCCGCTGCGGCATCTGGGCGGCGATCCTGATGCCCGTCACGCCGCCAACCGACATGCCGACCCAGTGGAAGCGATCGAGGCCCAGCCTGTCGGCGACGCCGATCACGTCGTGACAGAGGTTGTCGACGTCATAGCCGCCGAGCGGCTTGCCACTACGGCCCATGCCGCGCCAGTCGACCGTTATGCACCGGTAGCGCGCCGCAATACGTTCGATCTGACGTTCGTACATACGGCCATTGAAAAACAAGGCGTGTGTAAAGATGACCGGGTCGCCGGTCCCGAATTCTTCAACGAACAGATCCGCGCCATTGATATGCATCAGAGACATCGCCACCTCCTCAGTCAGCGAGACAATACGGCTTGTATGATTTTTACAACTATGTTAATTATTGAGAGCCGTCAATCGGAAACTCCAATCGAGCGTAGTCAATAAGGTTGATCATCAATGCCCTCTTCTCTTCCCGGCTTCGGTACACTTGATGCTGTTCTTGATCATTATGCCACCTCCAATTCCGGGGCCGAAGTCGCCGTCGAGGGCGACAGAAGAGTGACATATATCGAGATAAATCAGCTTGTTGATAGATATTGCGACTGGCTTGAAGACAAGGGAGTTCAACAAGGCGACCGCGTCGCCCTTCTCGCCGCCCCGGGGATCGACTATCTCCTGCTGCTGATGGCGGCTTCGCGTCTCGGCGCAATTTACGTTGGTGTCAATCCACGCTATTCTTCGGATGAGATATCTCACGTTCTCAAGGTAACCGAGCCAAAGGTCCTGCTTCACGCCGAGGCACCCAACGAACACGATCTGGCCGGCCGCGCGCATGCCGCCGCAGGATGCGTAGCGGTCCTTTCCGCGCCCGATGTCGCCGCCATGCCGGCGTCGGCAGCTGCGCGAAAGAGTCCTGCCGGTCGCATGGACGTCGCCGTCATCGTCTTTACATCCGGATCTACGGGGAAGCCAAAAGGGGCTGCCCTCCATCATGACGGGCTGATTGGGGCGGCAATTGGTCAATACGACCACCTCGACGGCGAACCGCGACGATACATTTCGAACCTGCCGATCAATCACGTTGGTGCCATCATGAACACGACGATGGGATGCCTGGTGGGCGGAGGCACGCTGATATTTCAGGCGAAATTCGATCCCGCAGGCGTTCTCGCGTTGATCGAGCGTGAGCGAGCTCAGACATGGTTGCAGGTGCCCGCAATGTTCACGCTGGCAGTGAACCATCCGGATTTCGCCAACCGCGACCTTTCCTCCTTGCGCTCGATCTGTATCGGCGGGGGCGCGGTATCTGCTCCGACGCTTGCCGCACTGCGGTCGATAGGCGCTAAAGTATTCGTCGAATATGGGCAGACTGAGGTGATGAGCTCAGTTGCCTATTCGGATGACGCCGACCCGGATGAAGTCCTTCTCAACACGATCGGCAAGTTCGATCCGCGGTTTGAGACGCGAATCGCCGACGAAAGCGGCGGGATCTGCACGATAGGCGAGACCGGCGAAATCCAGGCACGCGGCACCTGCGTGCTACGATCCTACTGGGGGGATGAGAAAGCAACCCGCGAGGCCTTCACGGCCGACGGCTGGCTGAAGACGGGTGATCTTGCGGCCCGACGGCCCGACGGCAATATCTCGCTCAAGGGTCGCTTGCGTGAAATGATCAAATCTGGTGGCTACAACGTCTACCCGCGCGAAGTCGAGGCAGTAATCGAGACGCATGAATCAGTCGCCGAGGTCGTCGTCTATGGCGCGCCTGACGATGTCTATGGGGAGGCGGTACGCTGCGCGATCGAGTGCAAGCCGGGTGCCATGGTCACGGCTGAGGTCCTCAGGCAGCATTGCGCGGCGGCGCTCGCCAACTACAAGATCCCGAAATCATTCGACATCGTCCCGATGCTGCCGCGTCTCAACAACGGAAAGGTGGACCGAGCATCGGTGCGGAGCCATGTGGCGTGATGCCGGCCTACATAGACACACGATCACGAGTGCTTGGTGGCCTGACGTGTGATCGCTGGGCCGGGAGGCGGAGAGGTAAGGCCACCGCCGAAGGCGGGCAGCACGAACTATCGTGGATTCGATAATTGTCCTTCGCTAATGCGGCACCAGCCAAATGGACAATAACTACTACTGACGACACCAGCAAACTCGACCGTTCACATGGGGAATACCCGCTAGTTGCTTGGTTGCGCCAACGATTGCTCAACCCAATACGGCGGCACAGTGGGCGCGCCGCTTTTTTGACTTACGTCCACTTCATGGGAGGAAGAAATGAAAAGAGGACTATTTTCGACAGCGTCATTGATGGCGATGATAATGATCGCCGGAGGAGCACGAGCCGAAATTCTCGTGGGCATCGGAGCTCCAATAACAGGTGCGAATGCTGCTTTCGGCGCCCAGATGCAAAGGGGAGCTGAACAGGCCGCCGCGGACATCAACGCGAACGGCGGCATCAATGGCGAGCAGATCAAGATCGTGCTCGGGGATGACGTCGCCGATCCCAAACAGGGCATCTCAGTTGCCAACAAATTCGTCGCCGATGGGGTCAAATTTGTAATCGGACATTTGAATTCCGGTGTGTCGATCCCAGCTTCCGAAGTCTACGCGGAAAATGGGATCCTCGAAGTCACTCCGGCTGCCTCAAATCCCGTTTATACGGAGCGGGGCTTGTGGAACACATTTCGTGTTTGCGGTCGTGACGATCAACAGGGCGCAGTCGCTGGCGAGTATATTGCCAGTCACTTCAAGGATGCTCACGTCGCCATCGTCCATGATAAGACCCCTTATGGGCAAGGTCTCGCTGACCAAACCAAGAAGGTCATGAATGACGCGGGCCTCATCGAAGTGATGTACGAAGGCATCAACGTCGGTGATAAGGATTTTTCCGCACTTATCGCGAAAATGAAGCAGGGCGGCGTTTCGATCATCTTCTGGGGTGGTCTACATACGGAAGCTGGACTCATCATCCGGCAGGCGAAGGATCAGGGACTGAAGGCAACGCTTGTCGCGGGTGACGGTCTCGTATCGAACGAACTGGCTTCGATAGCGGGTGATGCGGTCGCGGGAACTTTGAATACCTTCGGGCCGGATCCGACACTGGATGCGGCCAACAAGGACCTTGTTGCGAGGTTCAAAGCGAACGGCTTCAACCCTGAAGCCTATACCCTCTATTCGTACGCTGCTCTGCAGGTCATAGCGGGCGCCGCTGAGGCAGCAGGTAGCAGCAATCCTGAGGAAGTTGCGGAAGCAATGAAGGCAAAGGGGCCGTTCCCGACCGTGCTTGGCAGCTTGTCCTTCGACCAAAAGGGCGATCTCAAGGTCCCAGGCTACATTATGTATGAATGGGAAAAGGGGACTGACGGTACCTATAGCTTTGTGCCCAAAGTCGATTAAGTCGCCGACAGACATTCAGCATAGAACTGAGAGGCCTCCCATCGAGGGGCCTCTCACCACCATGCAGATGGACCCCTCACATATTTTAATGGAGGCTGGCCGGCGTGTTGTCGCTGAACACATCGCCGATCTCCTCTGCCCATTCGAACTGAGGTAACCTCCATGTGCATCCGGAATAAGGCCAACCGTTCATAACGCGTCTTGAGTCGAATTCCAGATCGCCATCGTATCGGGGCACTGAGCCACTCTTACCGCAAACGTACGCTCCGCCGTAGATCGGGTTCGCGATCATCTGGAGTATGGTTGCACAAGTCGGTCTGCGCCAGACGACGTCGCCATTGATATATCTGGAGGTAAGGTCCAAGTCCCGCTCAAGTGGCCATATCACGGCCTGTCGTGCACTGGCGAGTTTGGCAACCTCGTTGAAGGCGAACACAATGGCTTCCTGGATAGAAAGGATGGAATTCCACCAGAGGCGTCTCACAGCTAAAAGCGGCGTGGGGACGAGCAACCGCCACGTCGGTTCGCCGTCAGGCACTTCGCGCGTAGCGTTGGGCAATCAGTGCACACACCATCAACTGGATCTGGTGGAACAACATAAGGGGCAGGACGATGGCGCCGACGCTCTGGCCAGCGAAGATCGCGCCGGCCATCGGAACGCCACTGGCAAGACTCTTTTTCGAGCCGCAGAAGGTGATGGTGATTTCGTCCTCTCTGGAAAACCCGAGGAAACGGCTGCCGAACATGGTGACGGCAAGCACCGTTGCGAGGAGGACGACGTCGACAATAGCGACAATGCCGAGATCTTGAAACGAAAGCGTCCGCCACAGGCCCTCGACGACAGCGGAGCTGAAGGCGAGATAGACCACCATCAGGATCGAGCCTCGATCAACCGGCGCCAGCAGCTTCTTGCGGGCGCGGATCCAGTCGCCGATCCACGGTTGGAGGATCTGCCCAAGAATGAAGGGCGCCAGCAACTGCAGCAGGATCTGCTCGAGCGCCGTCATCGAAAATCCACCGCCGCCTGACGCCGAAAGCAGCAAGCCGACGAGAAGCGGCGTCAGGAACATGCCAAGGATATTCGAGGCGGACGCAGCGCAAATGGCGGCCGGCACGTTGCCAGCGGCCATCGACGTAAATGCGATCGAGGACTGTACTGTCGAAGGCAAGACGCAGAGAAACAGGAGTCCGGTATAGAGCGCCGCGGGAAGCGATGACGGCAGCATGAGACCGGCGGCGAGCCCGAGAAGTGGAAAGATGGCGAAGGTTACAAACAGGATCACACTGTGCAGCCTCCAGTGCAGCAGGCCGGCGATCACCACGTCGCGCGAGAGGCGCGCGCCGTGCAGAAAGAACAGCAGAGCGATGGCGAGCTTCGTCGCAAGCGCCATCCACACCTGCGCCTCGCCGGTGACCGGCAGGACAGAGGCCAGGAGCACTGACGCCAAGAGCAGCATTGTGAAGGTATCAGGGAGGAAACGGCGCATCTTCTCATTCCGGTGGACGTCGTCTCGCTCATTCCATTATTGTGATACAAGATGCAAGAAATAACACCCATCACGAAATGGGATATAAGATGCTCGATCTCGTCCAGTTGCGTAGTTTCCTCGCGATTCAGCAGACAGGCAGTTTCACCCGCGCCGCGGAATATCTCCGGCTTGGGCAGTCAACGGTCAGCCAGCATATCCAGAAGCTGGAAGCCGCCCTTGATCGCCGTCTCATCTTTCGCGACACCCATCGCGTCGGCTTGACACCCGACGGCGAAGTCCTAGCGAGCCACGCCCGCGCAATGCTGGCGATCGACGCTCAGGTCATCGACCTATTTGCGGCAAACAAGCTGCGCGGCCAGTTGCGATTTGGCGTCTCCGAAGACTTCGCAACCAGCCGCCTGACAGCGGTCCTTGAAGATTTCATCCGTGCGTATCCCTCCGTGGATCTGCAATTGACCGTCGCATTGAGCGGTGCGTTGTACGAAATGCAGGATCTAGGAGAAATCGACCTTGTCTTCGCCAAGCGACGCCTTGGCGACCAGCGCGGTCGTCTCGTCTATCGCGAGCCGCTGGTCTGGCTGGCACGCGACCCGCTGCAGCTGGCGGCTCAGTCGGCTCCTTGGCCATTGATCGCGTTCCCGCCACCAAGCATTACCCGCAAGCTTGCTCTCGAAGCGCTGGATGCGGGCCGGATTTCCTGGCGCATCGTATGCACATGCGGCAGCCTCAGCGGACTGACGGCTGCAGCGCGCGCGGGCATGGGCGTCCTGGTGCAGCCTCGCAGCATGGCGCCCGCCGGACTGAAAGAAGTCCCCCAAGACATTCTGCCGCAGCTCGAGGACGTGGAATTCGTCCTGGTTCCGCGCAACGGAGCCGACCAGGCGCTCATCACCGCTCTGTCGGACCAGATCTTCTCCAAGGTCGGAGGCAATCTTGAAATCAGCTGAAAAGCGGAACAAGCGTTCTCATTCTTGATCGGCGCTACGCTGTCAGGCTCCCTGTCGGCGGGAAAAGAGACGCACGTTTCCAGCAAATCTGATTCATATTTTTATGGACACAGTCGCCGGATAGGCCAGCCGGCTCCCGGGCTATTCCTTGATGTAGGGTTTACCATCCGCAGCGGGAGGCCTTGCACGACCGATCAGTCCCGCGACGACAATGATCGTCGCGATATAGGGCGCCATGGCAAGAAATTCCGATGGGATCGGGGTTTGCAGCAAGGCGAGCTTTTGTTGCAATGAATCCGCAAATCCGAATATCAATGCGGCCATCAACGCGCCAACGGGATGCCAACGTCCGAAAATCATTGCGGCCAGGCCGATGAAACCACGCCCGCCGGTCATGTTTTCATCGAAGCGCCCAACGGTACCGAGGGTGAACCATGCGCCACCAAAGCCCGCGACCATGCCGGCGAGGATGACGTTCACATAGCGCGTTCGATAGACATTGATCCCAAGCGTATCGGCCGCGCGCGGATGCTCGCCCACCGCACGAGCCCGCAAGCCGTGTCGGGTGTAGAAGAGATAATAGGTAGCAAGGGCAACCATAACCAAGGCGCCGTAGACGAACACATTCTGCTGAAAGAGCATGGGGCCGATCACGGGTATGTCGCCGAAAAGGGGGATCTTGACCGCGCGGAACACCGGGGCGTCGTTCAAGAAGCGGTATTCCTGAAAAACCTGGCTGCTGACATAGGATGTCAGCCCCAGCACAAACAGATTTATCACGACGCCGGCAATAATCTGATCCATGCGATAGGTGACAACAAGAGCAGCCAGGATAAACCCGAAGAGACCGCCGACAATGACGGCCGACATCAATCCACCGACCCCGCCTATCAAGGATCCGGTCAGCGCCGCCGTGAATGCACCGGCGAGCAACATTCCCTCAATGGCGATGTTGACCACAGCAACGCGCTCGGACAGCACGCCAGCCAATCCTCCGAGTGCGATAGGGACGGCCCTCACCATTGTGGCCTGCAGCATTCCGGTGAGTGAAAAGGATTTGCCCGCAGTCGCCCATACCAGAAAGGCGAAGACAGCAAGAACTAGTCCGAATCCGATGGAGAGCGCTGTCCACCTCGCCCCGCCACGGAGGAACTGGCGCACGCCAAGGAAGGCCAGAACCGCGGCCATCAGGTAGTTGAAAGGGGCAACGGCGACCACGAGATCCGGAAGAGCCCAGGTATCGGTGGGACGCGACAGCCGAAAGACCGCGTTGCCCGTCGTTCCTAAGCTGAAGACGATTGTCACCAGAATAGCGAGCGCGATGAGCGCGGCTCCCGATATGCATGCCTGACGGTTCTTGCGCATGTCGATGTCGCGTGCGGATGACGTTGAATGCGGCGATGCTATGGTCATGACGCGCTGTCCTTCTCATCCGTCATGGGTTTTCGAAATCCCCAGGGGAAGATCGCACGCACCAGGAGGGGTGCCGCTATGAAGACGATGATCAAGGCCTGAATTATGCCGATCAGATCGATGCTGACGCCGGCATCGACCTGCATTTGGCGCCCTCCAGCCTTCAACGCACCAAAGAGCAGCCCGGCGAACAGGACACCGATCGGATGGGAGCGACCGAGCAGAGCAACCGAAATCGCATCGAAACCGATACCGGCGGAAAAGCCCGGTGTCGCGCGGCCGAGAACGCCCAGCACCTGGTTCGCGCCGGCGAGCCCCGCAAGTGCGCCGGCCGACCCCATCGCGGTGACGATGATGAGCGGTGCGCGGATGCCGGCGTAACGTGCCGCGTCGGCATTCTCGCCGCTCGCGCGGAACTCGAATCCCAGTTTTGTCCGAAACAGCAGCCAATAGATCAGGATGACTGCCGCGACCACGAGGAAGAGGCCGGCATGGACGCGGAGGTTCGCATCAATCCATGCGAACAACCGTGGAAGTTGCGCGCTTTCCAAGACAGATTTGGAAATCGGATCAGCACGTTCGGCCTTTTGAACCCAGGATAGTCGTAGCATGTAGTCAAGCAGGCGGTACGAAATCAGGTTCAACATGATTGTTGAGATCACTTCGTGCGCGCCTGTGGCGGCCCGCAACCATCCCGCAATCGAAGCATAGGCGGCACCGGCAAAGGCTCCAGCCAGAAGTGTCAGTGGCAAATGCACGATCCATGGCAAACCTTCGAAACTGAAGCCCACGATTGCCGCGACGAGCCCGCCGACGATGATCTGTCCCTCGGCTCCGATATTGAAGAGGCCGGCCCGAAAACCAAGCGCAAGGCCGAGGCCGGCCAGGATCAGTGGCGCAGCTGCCGTCAACGTCTCTGAAACCGCATTGAGCGAACCGACCGAGCCCTCCCACAGAGCAATGTAGGAGCGGCCGATGGTCACCGGATCGACCGCGGTTGCCAGCATGACCAGGGCCCCGATGATTAACGCGACGATGAACGCGAAGACCGGCACGACCACGAGGTCCTCGTATTCGGCACGACTGGGTGCTGCTCGCTGCAGGAGTTTTTCAGATAGCGTCTCACTGGCGGTTTGAACGGTCATGCCTGTGCTCCTGCCATGGCGAGCCCGACGGCGTTCTTGTCGACAGGACCTTTGGTCGCATCGAATTCGGCGACAAAGCGACCCTTGAACATCACAAGGATCCGATCAGACAGGGAAAGGATCTCATCCAGTTCCGAGGAGACGATCAATACACCGTCGCCTGTGTCGCGGGCATGCATCAGACGGCTATGGATGTATTCGACGGAACCCACATCGAGGCCGCGTGTCGGCTGCGCGGCGACGACGAGACACGTCTCCCGTTCCAGTTCGCGCGCCACGATGAGCTTCTGCTGGTTGCCGCCCGACAGGCTGCCTGCCCTGGTGAAAACCGAAGGCGTGCGCACGTCGAAATCGGCAGCGTACTTCGCTGCGCTCTTGAACACGTCAGGCCAGCGGATACTCGGGCCGGATGCATAACGTTCGTCGTAATAGGTGTTGAGCACCATGTTCTCGGCAACGGTAAAATTCGTGATCATTCCGCTTCGTTGCCGGTCCTCCGGAATGTGCGCCATACCCATACGGTGACGTTCGCGAACCGACGCACGCGTAATATCCTTGTCGAGGAACAGTATCTTGCCGGCGGCGGCATGATGGAGACCGGTCACCGCCTCGATCAGCGCCGACTGGCCATTGCCCTGGACGCCGGCGATCCCAACGACCTCACCACTTTTGACGTGAAAACTGACGCGATCGACAGCGATCTTGTCGTCCTCGCTCAGTACTGTCAGTTCGCTGACATCAAGAAGGGTGCGGCCCGGCGCATAGGGTGCCTTCTCGACATCAAAGACGACCGGCCTGCCGACCATCATTTCCGCAAGCTGCGCCTCCGTCAGCGTCTTTGGGTCGCCCTCGCCGACGATCTGGCCATCTCGCAACACGCTGATACTGTCGGCGATTTCAAGAATTTCGTTCAGTTTGTGCGTGATGAAAACGAGGGCCTTGCCGGCGTCGCGCAATGACCTGACGATTTCGAAGAACTCGGTAACCTCTTGCGGGGTCAGAACTGCTGTCGGCTCGTCCAGAATGAGGACATCGGCCGAGCGGAACAAGACCTTGATGATCTCGACACGCTGCTGAAGTCCGACCGGAAGGTCTTCGACGCGGGTGCCAAGATCAACCTCGAGACCAAATTTTCTATTGATCTCGTTGACCTGGTCGCGGGCGGCTGCCAGATCGAGCCAATCGAACTTGCCGGTCGGTTCGACACCCAGAATGACGTTTTCCGCGACGGTAAATACAGGAACCAGCATGAAGTGCTGATGCACCATTCCGATCCCGGCCGCGATCGCGTCCCCGGGACCGCGGAAAACAGCCGGTTTGCCATCGAGCAGGATCTGGCCCTCGTCGGCGGCATAGAGCCCGCTCAAGATATTCATCAACGTCGATTTGCCGGCGCCGTTTTCGCCGAGGAGCCCAAGGACCTCTCCCGCGCGGATCGTCAGATTCACATTCGAATTGGCAATTACCGGACCGAAGCGTTTGGTGATCCCCTTTAGTTCGATATCCACTGCCGCTCTCCCAAGGCCGACGCAAGAGACCGTGCCCGCCGCCTGTGAAGGCGGCGGGTAAGGTGCGAGCCGGATTATTCATTGACCTTGATTGTCCCGTCGATGATCGCCTTGCGAATGTCGGCGAGCTCTTGTTTCATTTCGTCCGAAACTTCGCCTTCCATGTCATGGAACGGGGCAAGCCCGACCCCGTCGTTTTCAAGCGAGCCGACGAGAACGCCGCCCTTGTAGGTGCCCTTCATTGCCGCTTCGATGACCGCGTAAACGGTCGAATCCATGCGCTTGGTGATCGACGTGAGGTAGACGTGCTTCTTTTGCGGGTCGGTCAGATAGAGGTCCGCGTCGACACCGATGATCTTCAGCTTGTCTGTCCCGAGCTCATCGGCGAGCGCCGCTGAACCAAGGCCCACGGGACCTGCGACCGGCAGCACGATGTCTGCGCCTTCATCGTAGAGGTTCTGAGCGAAGGCGCGTCCGTCATCGAGCGAATCGAAATTGTTCGTGAACAGACCTTCACGCGTCTCGGGGTTCCAGCCGAGAACGGCAACCTTCGTTCCCTTCTGCTTGTTGTAGTAATTCGCTCCACGGTAGAACCCGTCCATGAAGATCGTCACCGGCGGAATGTTGATGCCTCCGAAGACGCCGATCGTGCCGGACTTCGAAACGCCAGCGGCAAGGTAGCCGGCGAGAAACGCCGCTTCGTCGGTGGAGTAGACCTGGCCCACCACATTGTTAAGTGGCGGATCATAGGAAAAATCGACGATGGAAAACTTCTGATCCGGATTGGCCTCCGCGGCCTTCTTGGTTGCATCACCAAGCAGGAAGCCAACCGTGATGATGACATCGCACTGCCCGCCAAGCAGGGAATTGATATTGGCTTCGTAGTCGGTTTCGGCCTGCGATTCCAGGTATCTGGCTTCGACGCCAAGCTTCTCCTTTGCGTCCAGGACGCCTTTCCATGCGGTCTGGTTGAAACTGTTGTCATCAATTCCGCCGGTATCAGTCACTTCACAAGCTGTGAACGCCGCAGCAGCAGAAACGGAGCCCAGCAACAACGATGCCGTTACCGCAGCACTCACGAAGAATTTCTCACTGTAGAGCATGATGGTAACCTCCCTGGTTTGATCGCACGATCGAGATTGTCATCGGTAAATGCTATTGTATCGGAAGAATGTCATCTTGTTAGAAATAGCACCATCCGAGATGCACGACTTGATACATATTAATGAAGAGTGTGCAGGTTTGCTGCGCTTTATCGCGATTGAGGCAGTGCTCGTACCTCACTCTGGAAAAACCTATTTGACTTCATCGGGAATCAACTGCTCAACTGCCGAGTTGCCACCATCCCCATACCAGGTCAGGGATCGAGCACGTAAGACCTACTCGGGGTCAAAGGTGCAAAACCTGCAATATTTTGCTCACCCCCTGTGGCTCGAACATAGTGACGACGTGGTCTACCGTATTCCTTAGCGCCTCAACCGATCGATCGACTTTGGTGCGCAAGTTTACTTTCAGCTTGGCGAATGCCTTGTCGTTGGGACTGAAGTTCGGGCTATCCGACTGAAGGCAGAGCAACCGGCAGCCCGCCGCCTATCGAGGAGGAAAAGCCCTTCAGATCACACCGAATGCCGTCTGATCATGACGGCCCGGTCCCACACTCGAAATTACGCCAACATGACGGACGCCATCAAAATTCTACTTTTGAAGCCCTTAGTGGCGGGAGAGATTACCGATCCCAGAAACAGCAAAATTCTCTATCGCTCGTACGGTCTACACGCCGAGGAGAGGTGGCTGGGAGGCTGCTATCACCGAGGCGATCGGTTTGAATCCGTGTATTCACTAGGGTTTCCGGAGGTCGGCGTCGCACCTGAAATAGAGCGTGACGATATCTGCGATTGCCGGTGCGCAGGCCTATCCGGGCATCGTAAATTGGAATTGGCTTCCTGCGCGTTTGAGTCCGTCGAAAGACTGGAAACACGGCGCAGCGAACGTCTGCCAGCGCAGCGTTGGCAAGATTTCACGCCCGGTTGATACAAACCACTTTAGGCTGAGTCATTTCCTCATAAGCAAAACGCACCCCTTCCCTGCCCATGCTGCCGTACTTAAATCCTCCGAACGGCATTGCATCGAAGCGGTAGTCCGAGGAATCGTTGATCATAACGCCTCCTGCATCGATCCGGTTGGCAGCTTCCAGGGCGACCGCCAAGTTGTTGGTGAAGATTCCAGCGTGCAAGCTGTATTCCGGGTTATTTGCCTCACTGATCGCTTCATCCAGTGTGGCGAACGGCGCAAGCATTACCACGGGAGCAAAGACTTCCTCAGACCAGAGGCTGCAGGACCGGGGCGTGCCGTCAAGAACGGTAGGGGAGTAGAGCGAGCCTTCCCGGTAGTGCCCACATAGCAATTCAGCTCCTCCCGCAATCGCTTCTGTAACCGCAATTTCGGTACGTTCTGCCGCTTGCTTCGAGATCATCGGCCCGACGTCCGTCTCCTCGTTGAAAGGATCGCCTGTCCTCAGTTTCTCTGTCGACGCAACAAATGCGCCCCGAAAACGGTCATAGAGATCGGCTTGGACGAGGATACGTTGCGCACCGATGCAGTTTTGACCGGCGGCCCAAAACGCGCCAGAGACGCATCCTTCCACTGCCTTGTCAAAGTCGCAGTCGCTCATCACGATAACCGGTGCATTCCCGCCGAGCTCCATCGCCATTTTCTTTAGCCCTGCCGTACGGCAAATAGCCTCGCCCGTGGCAAAGCCGCCGGTAAACGATACCATTCTGACATCCCGCGCAGATACTATGGCCTTCGCCAGTCCAACGCCTCCAATTGCTATTGTAATGACTTCATCGGGGAGACCAGCTTCCAGCAGCGCTTCTTCGAGCTTGATAGCGGATAATGGCGTCAGCTCGGACGGCTTCAGCAGTATCGAATTGCCACCCGCTATCGCCGGGCCGAGCTTATGAGCGACCAAATTCAGGGGGTCGTTATACGGGGTGATAGCTGCGATGATGCCCAGCGGTTCTCGCGTGAACCATCCTTGGCGCTGTTCTGACCCGGCATAGGAGTCGAATGGCACAATCTCACCGGCATTTCGCTTTGCTTCCTCCGCGGATAGCTTCAGCGTATTGATGCAGCGAAGAACTTCTTTCCGTGCTTGAACGATCGTTTTTCCTGCCTCAACCACAATGGTTTTGGCGAAAGTCTCACGCTCGCTTTCTATAATCCGTGCTGTCTTCTCGAGGATGTCCGATCGTTCATGCCTTGAGAGGTTGCGCGAACGCTTCGCACCGCGGTGGGCACACGCAAGAAGATCGTCGATCCTGCTGGCATCCGTTTCGTCAACCGATGCAATCAACGATCCGTCGTATGGGCAGAACACGGGAATTGTGCTTGTACCATTTGCCACATGTAGCTTGGCGGCATTCATTAGGGGCTTCCCTTTCCGATTTTGATGCAAACGCGAGAGCACGTGCACTATTAGGCGCTGCCCCTCACGTCAGAGGCCGCGCTTGCGAACATTTTGCTCGGAATGACGAACGGCCGAGCCCCTGAGCCAGGCCCGTTCGTGAGCGCTGATCGTCGTCCAGCGTCACAACAAGTGTTGAGCGGCCGCATCGGGGCGACCGCTGCACACCTAGATCTTTTGGCCGGCTACGATGAGCTCATCCATCACCGATTTGACGGCGCTCTCGGCAATTGCGACAATCTCGTCAACCTCGTCCTTTGTTGTAACGAGCGGAGGGGCAAAGCCTAGGATGTCACCGTGTGGCATCGCGCGAGCGATAAGCCCGCGGTCACGAGCCGCTTTCGAAATCCGAGCTCCAACCTTAAGTGCCGGATCGAAGCGCTTCTTACCCTCGCGGTCGCCTACGAACTCGATGGCTCCCATCAGGCCGACGCCACGGACTTCACCAACGATTGGCAACTGGGCGAATTTCTCTTTCAGTTGCTTCTGAAAATACGCCCCAACTTCCTTGGCGTTGCCAGGGAGGTCCTCTTTCTCGACAATATCAAGGACGGCGTTGGCGGCCGCAGCACCGATTGGATGTCCGGAATACGTATAGCCATGGGAAAATGCACCTACGCGATCAGCGCCTTCCTCAAGGACATTATAGACCTTTTCGCCAACGATCGAGGCGGACAGCGGGAAGTAAGCAGAAGTCAGGCCCTTGGCGACCGTAATCAGATCCGGCTCAATTCCATAGTGCTGCGAACCGAACATAGACCCGGTTCGACCGAAGCCGGTGATGACCTCATCAGCGATCAGGAGGACATCGTGCTTTTTTAGCACCGCCTGGATCGCTTCCCAATAGCCTTCCGGTGGCGGCGTGATGCCGCCTGTACCAAGCACAGGTTCGGCAATAAATGCTCCGACGTTGTCCGGCCCAAGCTCCTCGATAAGTTGATCAAGCTCGGCTGCCCGGCGCGCGGCAAATTCCCGCTCAGTCTCGTTCGCGTTAGCACCCCAGTAGTGGTGCGGCGCACCAGTATGGACGATGTGCGGCAACGGAAGGTCCATGTGGTCGTGATAGAAGCTCATTCCGGTCATTGAACCGGAGACAACGCTGCAGCCATGATAGCCGCGTTCGCGCGAAATGATCTTCTTCTTCGTCGGCTTGCCGCGCAGGTTGTTGTAGTACCAGACGAGTTTGGCCTGGGTCTCGTTGGCGTCCGAGCCGGACATGCCATAGAACACCTTGCTCATCTTGCCCGGCGCCATCTTCACCAGGCGATCGGAAAGAATCGCCAGCTGATCGGTCGTGTGCGCGGCATAAGAATGATAATAGGCCAGACGATAAGCCTGCCGAGAGATTGCCTCGGCGACCTCGGTTCGACCATAACCTACATTGACGCAATATAAGCCGGCAAATCCGTCAATTAGGTGGTTTCCGAACGCATCTTGGATGCGGATACCTTTACCGGTCTCCACGATCGTCGGGTCCCCGAGCTTGCCAGACGCGAAATCTTTGAGCTGTGTAAAGGGATGCAGGACGGTATTGCGATCCTTTTCACAGATCTCCTTGATATTGATGGTCATCGGTCTTTCCTTCCTATGCAATTTGGTGATGCCATGCGCATCTGATTTAGATTCCTGCCCTCGCTTGCAGGCTTATTGTCCGCCAACTTTAGTGCCGCCTCTTGATCAATTGACACCGCTATTTCGCTACAATATGCAGGATTCCTGCAAAGGATGGCGCAGATGCGCAGGAATTCGCTATGACTGAACTCGACCGTGCTGACGTCGCCTTGCTTGAAGCCGTCCAGAAGAACAACCGGCTGACGTCAGAAGAACTTGCCCGGATAGTGAACCTGTCGCCGACGGCCTGTCAGCGGCGTTTGAAGCGATTGCGAGCTGAGGGCGTGATCGAGGCAGATGCGTCGATCGTCTCTCCGAAAGCTGTCGGTCGTCAGATTACAATGATCGTTCTCGTGTCCCTAGAACGAGAGCGTGCGGACATTGTAGACAGATTCAAAACCGCTATCCGAAATACTCGAGAGGTTATGATAGGATATTACGTGACAGGAGACGCCGATTTTATCTTGGTAGTCACCGCCAAGGACATGGAAGGCTACGAACAGTTCACCCGTCGGTTCTTCTATGAAAACCCCGACATTAAAGGCTTCAAGACGATGGTCGTGATGGACCGTGTCAAAACGAGTTTCGCGTTTCCCATTGCCGAATAGACCGGCAATAGTTCTGTGCAGCTAACTCGTTTGAACGGGTCGCGGCCCTGATTGCGATCTGCGGCCGAGACATCGGGATACAATGACATGCACCAGACCAGAGGCTTCATTTTCCGCGGCCTTCATCGCGGCTTTTGGCGTATCGTATAGACGCAATTTTCGGCGACGATGTGAACGAATGCGGTTTGACCGTATCAATTACCAGCCGGTGAAATTCCCGTGCTCGCCCTCGTCAGCAACGCCCCCGACAACATCGCTGATTGCACGCTCCAAAATGGAAACGCCCCTTGCCGCATCTTCGTACGACAGAGTCAACGGCGGTGTAAGTTCAACAACGTTTGAAGAAATCCCCACATAGTACACCACCAGACCGAGTTGATAGGCGCGATAAACTACCCGCGCGGTGAGTTCCCGAGCTGACAAGCCGTCACTCGCTCGGTGCGTTAGCTCTATTCCTATGGCGAGTCCGATCCCACGCACGTCGGCAATAGCACTCTGGCGTGCGGCTAAATCGACCAGTAGACGGTGCAGATACCCGCCGACCTTAGATGCATTATGCAACAGTTTTTCCGTTTCGATTGTACGAACAACGGCGCCGGCCGCTGCGGCGCACACTGGATTGCCGTGCAACGTCTGGAAGGAGAAGGCGGCGCAGTGATTCATCAGCCATTCCGGGCCGATCACCGCAGAAATCGGCAGCCCGCCGCCCAAGCCCTTGCCCAGAACCAAGACGTCCGGTTCGATGTCGAAATTTTGAAACGCATGGAGGACGCCTGTACGGCCTAGCCCGACTTTTACTTCGTCCGACACCAGCAGGATGCCGTTATCGCGGCAACGCCGTTGCACCGCTTCGAAAAAGCCGGGCGGCGGCACAAGCACTCCACCATCGGACTGGATCGGCTCGATGAAGAACGCGCCGAAATAGCCGGGCTTTCGCTTGATGGCGTCGTCGATCACTTCCAGGGTGCTGTCCGCTGAAGCGGTTGGATAGGGCACGAGCGTCAGGTGTGGTGACCTCACCTCCTGTTGCGACGGGTGCCCCGAAAACGCCATCGATCCGCTTGTCCCGCCATGATAGGCGCCCTCAAATGCCAGAATGCCCGGTCGGCCCGTAGCGGCTCGGATGACACGGCTTGCAGTCTCGTTGGCGTCGGATCCGGAATGGCCGAGCCAGACCCTTCCCGCTGCCCGCGCCGGCGCAAGGGCGAGAAGCATCTCGGCGAGCTCGATTGCCGGCAGATTGGCGCTCGAAAGGTAGCTCGCGCCCGCCTGGTCGGCGAGCGCGGCGTCCACTGCCGAGCGTATTGCCGGATGCGAATGCCCGAGCGACGCCGCACCCCAGGAGGCGGAGAAGTCGATTAAGATCCGTCCGTCATCCGCGCGGAGGGTGGCTCCCTTGCCACCTGTTACGGCAAGGGGGAAGAAGCGAAGATGGGCCAGTTTGGAAACCGAGTGCGCTTCGCGCTGGTAGAGCGCAACATTCGCCGTGGCGGAGCTGGATTCTGTTGCGGGCGGTCGACAGCGTGTCACTCATCCCTCCCGTTTCGCTGAGAGTTTTCCGGCTTTTGCTGCCGGCCGGGGCCTCCGCTGGCGAAAGATGCTCCCGATTTCGCGGTTTTCGATCAGGCCGCCTGGCCGAAGCACGAGGATTGCAATCATCGCGAGTGAAAGGACGATCTCGGTCAGTCCGACGACCTGTCCGCCGGCGATGTTTAGAGCATTGAGCTGTCCTTCGAATGCTCTCAAACCTTCGTAGACGAAGGTTACCAGCAGCGTTCCGACCACAGCCCCGGTCACGGTATTTGTCCCGCCAATGACGAGCATCGAGATGATCAGGAACGTCTCCTTCAGGTAAAATGCCTTGGGGGCAAACGACGTGATGAAATGTCCCCACAGCCCGCCGCCAATGCCGGCAAGCAATGCCGCAAGCACGAAGGCCCGCCACCGAAGCACAGGGATATTGGCACCGATCGCCGCGGCAGCGCGCTCATCGTCGCGGCTTGCGCGCAGCAGCTTGCCGGTCCGCGACTCCTTGAACCAAACCGCGACGATCACGGCCCCGATCGCGGCGACAGATGCCATCCCGAGATCAGTCGCTTTCGGCAGTCCGAATAGGGTGCGTGGGCCATTTGTCAACGCGCTCCAATTGTTGGTGACGGTGTAAATCACCACGAGCAGGCCGAAGGAGGTGATTACGGCAGCTGAATCGGAAAGTCGCATCAACGGGAACGAAACGGCGGCTGCGACGATCGCAGCAACGACACCACCGATGAGAATAGCAGCATAGACCGGCAGATGCATGTCCTTCATGAACGGGTAGAGGTCGGGGAGCGCCATTCCCTTCATCTGCACGGGGATGGTGAAAATGGCGGATACATAGGCACCAATCGCCATGAACCCGACATGGGCGAAGGAAAGGATGCCGGAATTTCCCATGAAGGACTGAAGGCTAATGACGAGGACCATCATGATCATCATATTGGTGACGATACGCTCATAGAGGGTCGTCCCGAGAATGGTGGTCGCGGTCGCGATCACCACGATGATGAGCGCCAGAAGGCCTGCTGTGTAGAGTTGACGTTGCATTGTTCCTCCTCCTAGGTCCGCGCGCCGGTCGCCGGGCCCTTCAGCAGCCCGTCCGGCCGCCAAAGAAGAATCATGATCACCAGACCGAACGTGAATGCGTCCCTGAATTTCAACAGGTCTTGCGGCAGCGTGTAATTGAGCGTCGTGTCGATGAACGCCAGCAGAAACCCGCCGAGGACAGCGCCCGGCAGGCTGCGCATGCCACCAATCACGGTAGCGATGAAGGCGATGAGCAAGGGCTCGCCGCCAATACCTGGCACGACCGTCCCAATTCGGGCGACCCAAAGGATCCCCGCGACCCCCGCCATAAAGCCGCTCATGGCAAAGGCGGTTGAAACGATGAGGTTGGCCGGAACACCCAGCATGCGCGCCATCGTGAAATTCGTCGCTGCCGCCCGCATCGCGATGCCTAGGATCGTCTTCTGCATGAGCCAGGCGAAGAGAGACAGGAGCACGAGAGCCGCAGCAATTGTGATGAGGTTTCTGAGCGGCGTCACCACGCCGAAGATCTCGACGGTGTCGGAAAAGAACGCTGGAAGAGGAACGTTGCGCGGCCTTGGCGAGATCAAGAGTAGCGCCAGGTTTTGAAGCAGATTCGAAAACGCGAAAGAGGTGATCAGCACGGCTGTCATCGATTTCGCCCGCACAGGTCGAAAGGCGATATAGTCCGTCGCGATACCAAATATCACCGCGACGATGATCGCCAGGATCGCCATTCCGATCCATGGGATGTCGGCGCCACCGACGAGGTAGAGGCCGTAGCCCGTCACCATGATGAGCTCGCCATAGGCGAAGTTGACGAGCTTCAAAATGCCGAACACGATCACCAGGCCAAGCGCGATCAGTGCATAGGCGCCGCCGAGACTGAGCACATCGATGACAAATTGAATTGTAAAAGCCATTGCTCAGCCTCCGAGATACATGGCA
This sequence comes from Ciceribacter thiooxidans, assembly GCF_014126615.1. Classification (NCBI taxonomy): domain Bacteria; kingdom Pseudomonadati; phylum Pseudomonadota; class Alphaproteobacteria; order Hyphomicrobiales; family Rhizobiaceae; genus Ciceribacter; species Ciceribacter thiooxidans. The sequence continues at coordinate 747,941 of NZ_CP059897.1, read as the reverse complement.
CCAAGATTGGTGTGCGAGCGGATTTCCGCGGCCGTGCCTGTGAATTCGATCTTTCCAAGACGCATTACGTACGCGCGGTCGGCGACCGAGAGCGCCGTCGACATGCTCTGTTCGACCAGCAGCATCGTGAGGCCGGTTGTCTTCAGGGTGGCGATCATCTCGTAGATCCGCTCGACGATCGCCGGAGCAAGCCCGAGCGAGGGCTCATCCAGGAGGAGCACGGACGGCCGCGCCATCAGCGCACGCGCGATCACGAGCATCTGCTGCTCGCCTCCGGACAAGGTTCCTGCCGCCTGATGGGCGCGTTCCGCCAGTCTCGGAAATAGGTCGAGCAGCCTTTCGAGATTTTGCTTGTTGCCCTGAATATCCCGGCGATGGATGTAAGCGCCGAGCCGGAGATTTTCCGCAACCGTCAGGTCGGGAAAGACGTCCCGATTTTCCGGCACCGTCGCCAGGCCGCTTCTGACAATGCGCTCCGGCGACGAACCGCCGATTGCCACCGTCTCGAGATGGACAGAGCCCGCAGCCGGCTTCACGGCACCTGCGATGCACATGAGGGTTGACGATTTGCCGGCGCCATTCGCCCCGAGGAGGGCGACGAGTTCCCCTTTCGCGACAGAGATGTCGACACCGCGAACCGCGCGAATGGCCCCGTATCGGACCTCCAGATCATTAACTTGCAGCATGTGCTTCGGCCTCCGCGCTGCCCAGATAAGCTTTGATGACCTCCGGATGGCGACGAACGTCGTCTCCACTTCCTGCAGCAATGGTTTTGCCGGACGCCAGCACGTGCAGGCGATGACAGAGCCGCATAATGAGCGCCATGTCATGATCGATGATCATGATACCAAGGCCCCGCTGCGCAGGCAGGATGGTCAAGGCATGGAGCAACCGTTCGGTCTCTGCGTCGTTCATTCCGGCGGCCGGCTCGTCGAGCAGCAAAAACTGCGGATCGGCCGCGAGCGCCCTGGCGATTTCGACGCGTCGCTTGTCGCCGTGGTTCAGGGCTGCGGCAAGATCGTGCGCCCTTGCCCCGAGCTTGAGCTCCTCGATCAGCCGTTCCGCCTTTCGGCGCGCGTCCCGCAGGCTGTCGCCCCGGGCGATCGCCGCCGTCTCGACATTCTCGACAACTGTCATGTTGTTGAACAACCGAACGATCTGGAACGAACGGCTGATGCCTCCGAGTGCAATCTGGCGCGGCGTCAAACCAGAAATCGTTCGCTCGCCGAGAGTGATCGATCCGGAGGCGAGCGGAACTTGTCCGGTGATTGCGTTGATGAGTGTGGTCTTGCCGGAGCCGTTAGGACCGATCAGGCCTACGATTTCGCGCGGGGCAAGGGAAAGCGATACGTTGTCCAGCGCGCGCAGCCCCGAAAACTCAACGGTCGCGCCCGCCACAGTGAGCGTTGCGTTCATGTTCCAGTCCTAAAGGTAAGCTGCCGGACACAGCGTCCGGCAGCAGGTCAAGATCAGGGAGCCGGGAGGCTTTCGGGTTTGCGCCAGCCGAGGAACCTTGGTTTGCCACCCTGCAGTTCAACAAGTGCGGCCGCCTTGTTAGGCACGTGGCCTTCGTCTGCCGTTCCGTAGTCGAGGTCGCCCGTTAGAAGCTTGAACTGCTGGTCTTCAATACCCTTGGCCAGAGCGGAACCTTCGACGGACCCGGCCGCCTTGGCCGCTTGCGCGATCATCATAATCGTGTCCCAACCAGTTGCCACGAACGCCGTATCAGGCTCGGCCTCGAACATGTCTTTGTAGAGGGCCTGGAACTTTTTCATGTCGTCGCTGGCCCCCTCGCCCGCCCAAGTGTGGGTAACGAAATAGATGTTGTTGCCCATCTTCTCGCCGAGCGCCTCGTGGAGAGCCGGATCGTCATAGACGTCGCCTCCGAGGATGGGAGCGTCGTACCCGACCTCGCGAAGAGCGCGAACAATTACGGCGATATCCGTGCCGTACGAGGACACGAAGATGACGTCCGGCTCCTTGCCGAGTGCCTTCAGCCGGGCAAGCTGCGCGGAGAAGTTATTATCGCCGTTGGTATAGGTGTCTTCAAGGATGATCTCGCCACCTTCTTTCTTGAACTGCTCGACGAAGTATTTCGAGAGTGATTTAGTGTAGGCGATGTATTGGTCGGTGACTACATAGGCCGTTTTCCAACCGCGTTCCTTTGCCGCGTAGTCGGCAGCGACCGCACCCATTGTCGTGTTCCACATCGACAATGTGAACTGCTTGTCGCCAAGCGACCATGAACTGTAGAGCGGATCAGAGGCGCAGAGAGAAATTCCGACCAGGCCGGCGTTTTGCGCTTCGCGGCTTGCGGGGCTGCCAAAATCAAAGTCACAGGGCGCGACGATGACCTGGGCGCCCTTGCCTATCAGTTCGACAGCAACGTTACCGACGGTCACCGGATCGGACTTGCCGTCGATGTTGATGAACTCGACCTGCTTGCCGAGAATGCCGCTATTGTCGTTCAGATATTTGACGGCGACCTGCGCGCCCTTGTAGCCAGGTGTGTCGAGAGACGCCTGGACGCCGGTAAGCGAGAGGGCGCCACCGATGACGATCTTGCTGTCGTCGGCGGCCGCAGTGCCTGCCAGCAGCATCGCTAGAGATGTAGCGGCGAGGATTCGTTGGTATTTATTCATTTCTTCATTCCCCTTTTGTTTTTGGTCAAATGCATGTGGCCCGGCACCCTGCCGAACCGGTGGACTTAGTTTTTCGAGGCGAGCTCCTCGATCTCTGCGAGCAGTTCATCGGTCGAAAGCTGGCGGCAATAACCCTTGATGGCGCTGAGCGAGAATTGCTCGCGTTCCGGCGTGTAGCTCGCACACGCATCGGGAACCAAGGTCACGAGGTAACCCAGATCGCATGCGTCGCGGACGGCGGATTCGACGCACTGGTCCGTCAGCAGGCCGCAGATGACGAGTTGTCGGACACCGAGGTTGCGCAGCAAGTAATCGATGTGGGTCGAGACGAACACGCTCGAAGAGCTTTTCGGCAGGACGATTTCGTCTTCCAGCGGTGTTAGTTCGTCGATCACCTTTCCGTCCCATGAGCCCTTCGGGACATTGAAACCAGTGATCTTGTAATCCAGGCTGCGGTCGCGGCCGTCGAGCGTAAGGCTTTCGATCGTTGTGTGGAGGACCTCTATGCCAGCCTCGCGGAACTTTGCCAGGAGTCGTTGCATGTTCGGAACCGCGACTGTTGCCAGGCGATCGAAGTAGTAGGCGTATTTGATATCGACCTCGTTTGCCGATACGTCCTTGAACTCGCCACCGTCGCGCCGGGCGCAGAAGTTTTGGACATCGATGAAAAGGATTGCCGAGCTTCCCGGATCGAGCTTCACATGGCGAGTCGTCAACTGATTATAATTCATTGGTCATTAGCTCCATTCTGACAGCAGCGGCGCGCGCCGTTTGCGAGATGATGTCGGCCCAGCGCGATTGGCCGGCTTGATTTGAGATGAGATCGTTCCTGATCTCGATAAGGACATGTGGGATGCCCCGCGCCTCCCCATGGACGGGAATTGTGTAGTCCGACAGGTCGTCGACGGTGTAGGGGACATTCAGTGCGGCTTTGATCTCGGGATAGCTCAGGTTCACCACTTCGAGCATCGCGCGGGCGAACCGGTCATCACGATTATAGAGCAGTCCGAGCTCATACTCCCTGGCCTCACCCGTGCTTCGCATCACCGGGGTGAAACTGTGGATGGCGAGAAGAATTGGCTCGCCGTTTAGCATAACGAACCGACCCAGGGCCTCCTTCACGGCATCGTGATAAGGGCGATGTATCAACAAATATCGCTCTTCGCGATCTTGAGGGCACAAGCCGATGTTCTTTGGTATGACCGTCCCGTCGCTCATCTCCGGGATGGAGTCGCTCGCACGCGCAGGCCGATTGCAGTCGATGACCAACCGGCTGTAGCGCTGAATATAAAGTGGCGCGCTCAGTAAATCAGAAAGCTTACGAGAGACCTCTTCCGCACCGACATCATAGGCGATGTGCCGATCCATTTCGCGGCGACCGATGCCGAGATCACCAAGGCAGGACGGAATTGCCCTGCCCGCGTGCTCGCAGGTCAGAAAGAACTGGCCACGGTACCGCTCTCCTACGACCTCCAGCGGGTGCGGATCGCTTTCAGCAAGATGAAAGCGGCTGCGGTCGCGCATTTGAGACTCCATTGATTGGCATTTTTGTTTTCGTTTCTGCAGGTCGCGCATCGGGCTCTTTCTGCGGCTGGGCGTGGAGGCGCTTCCAAGCCAACGGGCGGAAAAGCTGTTTAGGTTTCGGCCGGACTACCGCGCGCCGCACCAATCGAGGATGGCGGCTGAGATGACTCTCGTCCTCTCTCTAGGAGCGAGTGGATTCCGAAGTGTTCGTCGTAGCCGTGGAACCCGCCACCGCTTGCCCCAAGACGACCGCCGACACCTCGGCTCCGGCGTAGCACGCCGCGACGGTGACGAGTTCGACCTCGTGAAAATCCAGGTCGAGTATCTTCCATACGGCCTCTGTCGCTGAATGCATCTGGCTCTCCCCTCTTTTTGGCGGCCTTAACGGGTCCCCGGCGAATGATGTTGGTGCCTCGAACTAGACGCATCAAACGAATGTGTTTCGTCATTGTCAACATTGTATTGCAGTCTTGATGCAATTTTTTCATCATTTGCTCTCGGAATCCGAGGTGGAGATGCCGACGAAGGCATGCTATTGGACCATCGATGGAGCCTGAATGATTGAATGTTTTCATTCATTCAGGCCGTAGCCAAATTGTTTGACAAAAAACTTTCGTTGCGGTTATGTGGAGACATGGAGAGGAAAATGCAGACAATAAGGACACGCCTGCGCAAAATGACGGAGCAACTGACCGCAAGTGAGCGGAAGATCGCCCAAGCGATCTTGGCCGACTATCCCTTTAGCGGCTTGCTTCCCATCCAGGAACTTGCAGACAGAACGGGCGTCAGCTCCGCCTCGATCACCCGATTTGTAGGCAAGATCGGTGGCGGCGGATATCAAGATTTCCAACGGCAGTTGATTGGGGAACTGAAGGAAGGCAACAAGTCCCCGCTCGATCTCAAGGTCCGCCAAGCGCCGGCCGAGCCTGCGTTTCTAGTCGATTACGCCAACCGCATGACTGTCATCCTCAGGGAAATGACGGAGACGGTTTCTCAGGAGCAGTTCGACCAGGTTTGCCGCCTCATCGCCGACACCAGCCGCAACGTCTTTCTGCTCGGCGGGCGCGTGTCCAATACATTGGCATCCTTCCTCTCAATCCATCTGCGACAGATACGCAGCCAGATCTATCATCTCCCTGACAATCCGGAGTTCTGGCCGGAGCATATTCTCAGGATGCGCAAGAAGGACATCGTCGTCTTATTCGATTTCCGTCGCTACCAGCCCAATCTGGCCGCGCTTGCCGAGATGATTTCGCGAAAGCGCCAGGCGACGATCATCCTGATCACGGACAAATGGATGTCACCGATCGCGCGACACAGTTCAGAGATTATCGCGCTACCGATCGATGCTGGCACGGCCTGGGACACCGTTGTGGGGGCGCATGTCTTCGTCGAAGCGCTAATCGTAAAAGTGTCCGAATTCGACTGGGCCTCCACCCAGGCAAGGATCAAGGCCTGGGACGAAGTTCGACTGGATTCGCCCATGCCCGGAGAAGAACCCAGTTCAACGATCGATCTTGAGGGAACAAATGAAGCGTGAAGAAATGATGATCGCATGCTGCAGCGATTTGGCCGGCAAGGTGCGCGGCAAGGCATTCCCAGTTCAGCAGTTTGACAAACGGCTTCGCCGCGGCGTCGGCTGGACGCCCACCAATGTTCAGATAACCTGCTTCGACGTGCTCGCGGAAAGCCCCTTCGGTTCGCTCGGCGATCTGGTTCTCATTCCGGATGCGGAAACGAAAGTCTCGATTGAAACCGACGACAATGTTCCTCCCGAGCAGTTCGTTCTTGGCAATATCCGTTACACGGACGGCCGCCCCTGGGAGTTCTGTACGCGCTCTATCCTCCAGGATGCGCTCGCTAAGTTCGAGGAAGTCAGTGGACTGACGTTGTTTGGCGCCTTCGAGCACGAGTTTCAGTTCAGGAACATGGGCGATGACGGTCACGGGGCATTCACACTCTCCGGCTTCCGCGCCGAGCGGGAATTTTGCGAAGCGGTAATTGCCGCGATGCGTCAGGCGGGCGTCTCACCCGATACGATCCTGCGCGAATTCGGCGCCAATCAGTATGAAGTCACGATGAACCCGCAAAAGGGGGTTACCGTCGCCGATCATTCCGTCATCACGCGTGAGGTCGTCGGCGCGGTCGCGCATCGGCTGGGGCGGCAACCGACGTTTACCCCAATTCGTGACCCTGCGGGCGTTGGCAACGGCGTGCACATCCACATGAGCTTCCTTGACAAGGGAGGCAACCCGGCGACTTGGGACGGGAACTGCAAGCACGAACTCTCGTCGCTCGCAGCCAAGTTCATCGCGGGGATCTTGAAGTATCTCGACAGCATAATTGCGATAACCGCCCCAAGCGTCGTGTCGTATTTGCGCCTGACTCCGCACAGGTGGAGCGCGGCCTTCAACAATCTCGGTTTCCGCGATCGCGAAGCCTCGGTACGCATCTGCCCTGTCTCCGACATCAGCGACATCGCAAAGGCGTCTCAATTCAACTTCGAATTCCGCGCCGCGGATGCGACGGCGAGCCCTTATCTTCAGCTTGCGGCACTCGTATATGCCGGCACGCAAGGCATCAAGGAAAACCTGGCCGTTCCTGACGCGACCACTGAAGACCTGACCGCGCTCTCCAGCGATGAACTGGCAGCAAAGGGGCTCGTGCGCCTGCCGCAGAGCCTGCGAGAAGCGCTAGAGCGATTTTCGGCCAACGACGTCGTCAAAAGCTGGTTTCCGGAAGAGTTCGCAGACGTCTACGTCAAGCACAAGCAACGTGAGATCAAACACGTCGAAGGGCTTTCAGAGCAGGACGTGTGTCTCGCATACGAACGAGCCTATTGAGGGGATCAAACGCGGTAGCGGTCGAGCAGATCGCTACCAGCAATTCTCGCCGAGATTGCCGGAGAGCGAGTTTGGCGCAGTCATTCTTGCCTTTGCGCGATTACTGTCTCTCAGGATCAACTGCCTTGCTATCCCCGGCTACCAGGATCCGCTCGTCAACCACTTGTCAGCGTTGCACCTCAGGCGAAATCGCGCGCTCCACCCGCGTAAGTGCGATCCTTCAGCCTGCCCTGGCCGTCGCTGCGAGGGATTTTGGTGTTCTAGGTGCCGAATCCGCAGATTTCCTGTTTCTCGTACGGCGCAACTGCAGGATCCGGACGCTTTGGAGCGGGCGCAGCGTCCTATACGGGCAGAAGTGCCCTTAGGGTACTTGAAAATGCCATGCATTTGCCCCACAGCGTAAGCATGACAAAATGGCACCCCGATGCCGGCCTGCTTCGACGCCCGGTCTATATCTCCCTGGCAGACCAGTTTTCGGCCGCGATTAAGAGCGGCCGCCTTGCGGCGAATGAAAAGCTGCCGGCCCACCGCGATCTCGCCTATGACCTGAAGCTCTCCATCCAGACCATCAGCAAGGCCTACGACATTCTGGCGCGCCGCGGACTCGTATCGGGCGAGGTCGGCCGCGGCACCTATGTCAAACCGAGCGGCCCTCCGTTCCAGTCCCCCTATATGGCGGAGGGCCAAGCAGATGTAATCGACCTTTCCATCGTTACACCTGTCTGTACTCCCCTGCAGTTCGAACGCATGAAGGCAGCCCTCCACCGGCTTGGCGACACGATCGCGCCCGCCTCCGTCCTGTCGTTTCGGCCCAACACGATCTTTCCTCGACACAACGACGCCGCTGCCGGCTGGCTGGCCACCATGGGCATTAATGTGTCGCCGCAATATGTACTCCTCACCAACGGCTGCGCCTCTGCCTTCACCGTAGCGCTCATGACCGCGGTCGGCCCCGGCGCGATCCTGGCGGCTGAAGAAGTATGCTACCACGTGATCCGTCCACTGGCAGATTATCTCGGTATCCGAGTTCGCGCGATTGCGACGGACGCCGATGGTATGCTGCCGGATGCTCTGGACGAGGCCTGCGATCGCGAGCAGATCCGCGCGATCACGCTGCAACCTAATTTGGCCAACCCCACCGCCGTGCTGATGACGGAAGGCCGGCGCCAGGCCCTGGCGGATGTCGCCCGCAAACATGATGTCGCTATCATCGAGGTCGATGTCTTCGGCCCTCTGCTGTCCGATCGGCCACGCCCGATCGCAGCCCTTGCCCCGGAGCGGACACTCTACGTGACGGGCTTCAGCAAAGTGATCATGCCGGGCTTGCGCATCGGCTATGTCATCGCGCCTGACCATCTCGCCGCCACCATCGCAAATCGTCAACTGATGGCCAACTGGATGGCGACGCCAGTCATGGCCGAAATCGCCACGCTCTGGCTCGTCGATGGCACAATGGACACGCTGCTCAAATGGCAGCGCGAAACGCTGCGCGTCCGCAACCGGATCGTCGCGAAATGCTTCGAAGGCCTCGCCTATCGTGCCCATCCCGAAGGACTTCACGTTTGGCTACCGCTTTCTCCCGATCATGACGAGGTCGCTTTCGCATCGCAGGCCAGGGCGCGCGGCGTTGCAGTCGCCCCCAGCACGCCGTTCTGTCTTTCCGGCGCACCCGTGGGTGCCGTCCGCGTCTCGGTCGGGGCGACGGAGGAAGAAAACCTGCGCGCGGGCCTCGACGTTCTCGCCTCCCTGCTGCGCGCGGCGCCGGACCTGAACGTGCTTTCGCTCTAGTGAATTGACACGTATCTTTTTCTCAGATTGACATGCTTTCCCCTACGCGGCTCAATGCAGGTCGAACCCTGCGGAGCGCGCATGATCGACGAAATCCAGCCACGGCCAGCCCTGGAACAGCGCCCTCTCCCCTGGCGCGTCGGCCTGATTGCCCTTGCGGCCGATCACACGGCCGAGGCCGATTTCCGGCGCTTGGTGGCAATTGACGAGATCGTCGTCCATGTAACGCGCGTCGCCTATGCCAATCCGACCACACCGAAAAACCTGCGCGCCATGAAGCCGCTTCTCACCGATGCGGCGTCGCTTGCCCTTCCGGATGAACAGCTCGATGCTATCGTCTACGGCAACAGCTCCGGGTCGGTCATCATAGGCGAGGACGAAATTGCAGCGGCGCTCGCCGCCGGCAAGCCGCGCACTTCGATCATCACACCCGCCGGCGCGGCCGTCGCGCTGTATGCCAGGCGCATCGCCATTCTGACGCCCTATGTGCGGCGCACCGCCGGACCCATGCACGCCTTGTTCGTCGGGCAGGGCTTTTCGGCCGTCCGCCTCGTCTGCCTCGGCATGGAGGACGACCCCGAAATGGCATGCCTGCCGCATGACGAGATCGTCCGGCTGGCCGTCCAAACCATAACACCGGGAGCGGATGCGACTTTCACCGGCAGCGCCGCGCTGAGGGCCGCGCAATGCGTGACGAAGATCGAACGGCGAACCGGTCTTCGCGTCGTCACCGGCAATCTGGCAGCGGCCTGGGCCAGCCTCCGGCAATACGGCATCGCGCCGGATCCGCTCGCGCCCAGCCGCCTGTTCACCCTGACCGCAACACCATAACCCCGCCCACAGGATGCGTTCTTCATGATCGAACTCCCCTTCCCGCTTTCGGAATACAAAGCCAGGCTTCACGCCATCCGTACCGAGATGGCGCGCCGCAATCTTGATCTCCTGATCGTCAACGACGTCGCGAACCAGCACTACATCACCGGCTATGACGGCTGGTCTTTCTATACGCCGCAGGTCGTACTCGTGCCGATCGCCGACGAAGAACCCGTCTGGATCGGCCGCGCTATGGATGCGGCAGGCGGCCTGTTGACGGCGTGGATGAAGCCGGAAAACGTCGTCGGCTTCCCCGAGGATCACGTGCAGCGCGCCGACCGTCATCCGATGGACTGGATTGCTGCCTGGATCGTCAGCAAGGGCTGGGGCCGCGGCAATATCGGCATCGAGCTGGAGGCCTACTACTACTCGCCCAAGGCGCATGTCCGCCTGACGGCAGGTCTTCCCAACGCGACCTTCCACGATGCAGACCTTCTGGTGAACTGGATCCGGAGCGTGAAATCGAACGCGGAGATCGACTATCTGCGCAAGGCCTCGCGCCTTGCCGAAGCAGCCGTCACCGCAGCCTATGACTTTATTGCGCCCGGCGTGCGCGAATGCGACGCCATCGCCCGCATCCAGGCCGCACAGGTGGCAGGATCGCCGGATTTCGCCGGCGATATCACCGCGCTTCCCCCGACCATCCTTGCCGGCGAGAATGCGTCTGCGCCGCACGTCATGTGGAGCGACCGGCGCTTTGGCGAAAACGAGACAGTGGCGCTCGAACTCGCCGGCGTCGTCCGCCGCTATACGGCAGGCCTCGCCAGGACCATGCAACTCGGCACGATGCCGGCCAAGGTGAGTGACGCGAGCAAAGCCGTGCTGGAAGGCATGGAGGCGGTGCTGACGACCGTCAAGGCAGGGATCACGGCCGAAGAGGTCGAAGCGAGCTGGCGCCAGGTCATTCAGCGTTACGGCCTGAAGAAGGAGTCGCGGATCGGCTATTCGATCGGCGTAGGCTACCCGCCGGATTGGGGCGAACACACGATCAGCCTGCGCGCTGGCGACAAGATCATCCTGAAGCCCGGCAACGTGCTGCACTCGATCCTTGGCATGTGGATGGACGGCTGGGGCATCGAGATCAGCGAGACCTTCCTGGTGACCGAGCGCGGCTGCGAGACGCTCACCAACTTCCCGCGGGACATCCATGTCAAAGCCTGAGCCCAAGACCACTGGAATGGAACCCACCCTGGAACGCCGGATGATCGACATCCGGCGTCACCTGCACCGCAACCCGGAACTCTCCAACGAAGAACGCGAGACGCAGGCCTATCTGAAGCAGGTCCTTGAGGAGGCAGGCTTTGAGACTGTCAAGCCCGTCGCCGGGTTCGGGCTTGCCGTCGAGATCGTCGGCGCGGCCGGGCCTTCTAACCGCAAGGTCGTGATCCGCGCCGATATCGACGCCTTGCCGATCAACGAGACGTCAGGCGTTCCATTCACCTCGGAGCGGCCGGGCGTGATGCATGCCTGCGGCCACGATGCCCATGCCGCGATGGGATATGCCGCCGCGGTTCTGCTCGACCGCCAGAAACAAGCCTTCAGTGGCACCGTGCGACTGATCTTCCAGCCCGCCGAGGAGGCGGAACCGCTGGGCGGCCGACGCGTCATCGAAGAAGGCCTGCTCGATGACGTCGATGCCGCGATCGGCATCCATGTCGATCCCTACACACCGGCCGGCCGGGTCGCCGTCGGTACAGGCCCCTACACGCTTGCCTGCGACACCTTCGACGTCGTGGTTTCCGGCAATTCCGCGCATGCCGCCAAGCCCTCGGATGGGGTGGACGCGCTCGCCATCGCCTGCTCGATGGTCACGGAGTTGCAGAAGATCGTGTCGCGGGAGATCGATCCCTACGACCCGTTGGTCGTTTCCATTACCGGCATCGAAGGCGGCGGTGCGTATAACGTCATTGCCCCGGAAGTCCGGCTGAGGGGCACGATTCGCAGTGGCCATGAGAAAACCCGACAGAAGGCTTGGCAGCGTCTGCGCCAGATCCTCGAGAGCCTCGCCTCGGCGCACGGCGCCAGCGTCGACATAAACCTCCAGCGCGGCGAACCGGCGGTCGTCAACGCACCTGAAATGGTGGATATCATCCAGCGTGCAGGCGCAGACGTCGTCGGGCGCGAAAATGTGATCAATGCACCTGGCTGGACCGCCGCCGACGACTTCGCGTTCTACAGCGAGAAGTGCCCCGCCGTGTACTTCCGCCTAGGAATTCGCAGCGATGAGGCGGGTTCGATCTATCCGCTCCATCACCCAAGGTTCCGCGTCGACGAAAGTGCTCTGGCGAAGGGTGCCGCTGTGCTTGCTGGCGCAGCTTGCATCTTCCTCAAACCCCCATTTGAAACGACAAGGAGACCTTGATGCTCGATCAAGGTGCCCACATAGAGCATGTCCGTTGAATGCGGAATCGGGCTGAGGATTCCCTTGCTGGCCGAATTCTGGTTCCATCGCCCCGACTGGTGATTTAGTCGGAGGCTCTGTGACCGCCAGCATCACTGTCGGCCGCGCTGCGCTATGCCGACCGCTCCGCGCGGCCTCCTACACCATCACTGGGGAAACGACCCGCTCACGTCTATTGGCCGCAGAATGCTGGTGCGATTGCGCCCCGCCTTCTTCGCTGCAAGCAGAGCCTCGTCCGCGGAAGAAACAAGGCTGTTGAGATCCACCTCCTGGTTCGCAACAGTCGAGATTCCGGCGCTTGTTGTCGCCAAGATCCTATTGTGGCCATCCACAATCGGCGTGTCCGCGAAGGCTGCACGCACGCGTTCCACGACCTTGCGGGCATCACTGAGTGTTGTACCGGGCAGCAGCAGAGCAAATTCCTCGCCTCCGATTCTCCCAAGGATATCGCCGGGCCGGATCGCCCGAGCCGCTCGTTGTGCGAACTCAGCGATAACTCTGTCTCCGGCAGGGTGACCGTATGTGTCGTTGATGGACTTGAAAAAATCGATGTCAAAGAGCGCCATCGCGGTTTCACCCGTTTTTCGGTTCGTCCTTCTAAGGGCATTCGTGCTCGTCTCGAAGAAACCTCTTCGATTGAAAATGCCAGTGAGCTCATCTTTCATGGCGAGGTCGCGAAACCGATGTTGTGTGCGCTCGCCAATCATGAGGATACCCAGCACAACGATTGCCACCATCGCGACAGCGGATTGGAAGGGTGCAAATGTGAACCATCCTTGCAACGGGCCATCGCCGACATCGTTGCGCATCACCACGAGGGCAATTGCCTGGCTGTAACTGACAACCGTCTCAGACAGGCAGATAATCGCAATGCCCAGACGCGGTGAGAATTCCTTCACGGACGACCGCCACAGATCGAAGCCAACAAGAAAGGTCCCGGTTCCGATAGCGACATTGTAATTGATCTGTCGAAGGGCAAAGGCGTCATGAACGAAAGGTAGCCCGAACGCCCAAATCATCGCTGGCGTCAATGCCAAAAGCGTCGTGGGCCGTCGATCAAGAATGCGCAATCCCGACCAGAAGGCTCCAAACCCCAGCAAAGTCGCAAAGCCGGGAGTACCAATATTCGAAAGCAGGGGCAGCCGATATCGTTGCGCTGCAATCAGAACGCCAAGTCCGTACAGCAGAAATGCGATGATCCACCAAGCATAGGCTGCCGTTGAACGGTCACGCAGCCATACAAATACAATGACCAGGCAGCCGAGTCCACATACAATAGCGGCCAACAAGCCGACAGTGAACATATCAAACAACGAAAACCTCCACCCTTTACCCACCGAACCCAATGCAATTTAAGATCTAATAAGCATTTGTTGGAACAAGTCTGAGATGAGATCATGAAAGGCGCACGGATCAGAAGAACCCCAGCCCCCGCAGCAATCCCTCGAAGGTCTGCTGATCTGTGGCATTCTGCATCTCCAGATTTTGAGGATATTGGTCTCCCGTAGACTTGCGATTGTGTATATTGCTCGCACTGTAGTCGAACTGTTGCGTGAAAGCGCGGCTGAAATTCGCTGCGGAAACAAAACCAAGTTCCAAACCGACCGCGGCAATCTTCCGCGCGTCCGCGGGGTCTGCGAGCATAGCGTGAGCTGCGAGAAGACGTCGGCAGCGGATATAGCCTGCAACGCCACCAGACGCTTCAAGGAGTTCATAAAGCCGGGTTCTTGAAATTACCAATTCCCTGCAGAGAGCATCGGTTGTCAAGTCAGACGAGGAAATATTCACTATGTCGAGCAGGTATCGCTACCGACAATCTACCTGCGGGCCGGTCCGCACGTGGACTTTCCCCGGTGCGCCCGGATCTGTGGCGCGAACGTCATGACGATGACAGGACGCGCGCTTCTCGTCAGACGACGGTTTCGCCGCCGTCAACCACCAGGATCTGGCCAGTCATGTAGGAGGAGCGCGAAGACACGAGAAAGAGGATGGACTCGGCGATCTCCTCGACACTTGCCCAGCGCCCCATCGGCACCTTTTCCCGGACATAGGCTTCGATCGCCCCCCTGCCGCCCATCTGTTCGATGAAGGGTACGTTGAAGGGCGTGTCGACCCAACCGGGGCAGAGCGCGTTGACGCGAATGCCGAAGCGCGCGTAGTCGCCGGCCATCTGGCGGGTCATGGCGATCACGGCGTGTTTGGTGGTCGTATAGGCGATCATCTCGCGGTCGAAGAGCACGCCGGACGATGACGAGGTATTGAGAATGACGCCGGATCCCTGACGTTTCATCATCGGCATGACCAAGCGAGCAGCCATAAAGTGCGCCCGAACATTGAGGCTCCACGAGCGGTCGAAGCCCTCGATCTCGACCTGCTCGAGATCGCCGGCCACCTGTGCGCCGGCGTGATTGTGCAGGATGTCGATGCGTCCATGACGGGCCATGAACGCCGACAGACCGGATTCAAGGGCGGCATCGTCAGTCACATCGAGCCCGAGCGCCTCGGCGCTGCCGCCCGTCGAGCGGATTTCGGCCACGACGGTCTCCGCAGCGTCGATATTGCGGTCGACGACGGAGACATGGGCGCCTTCGCGCGCCATGATGGCAGCGCCCGCCCGGCCGATGCCGGAGCCGGCGCCAGTGACGATCGCGACGCGGTCTTTCAGGATCATGGGTTACTCCCCGGCATGCGTTTTTTTGTCCCGCATCAGCGTGCGAGCTGTCAGGATGAGGAAGAGCGAGGCGACCAGCACCAACGTGGCAATCGCGTTGATCTCCGGCGTGACGCCACGGCGGATCGACGCGAAGACATAGATCGGCAGCGTGGTCTTGGATCCGGCAACGAAGAAGGCGACGATGAAGTCGTCGAAGGAAAAGGTGAAGGCGAGCAGGAAGCCGGCGAGCACCGAGGGCAGAATCTGCGGCAGGACGATCTCGCGGAAGGTGGTGAACGGCGTCGCATAGAGATCGCTCGACGCCTCGACGATGTCGCGGCCAAGGCTGGCGATCCGCGCCTTGACGATCATCGTCACCAGCGCCAGCGAAAAGAGGCCGTGCGCGGCGACGATGGAGCCGTAGCCAAGCCCGAGCTGCGGCGGCTTTTCGCCCGGCCAGATCGAGGCGAGCGCCGGGTTAACGAAGGAGAAGACCTCGACCAGCGCCACCAGGGTGGCGATGCCGATCACCACACCCGGCACGACGATGGCCGCGGCGAACAAGCCGTCGAAGATGGCACGACCGCGTGGGCCAAGCCGCTCCATGCCGAGCGCTGCCATGGTGCCAAAGACGGCGGCGAGCCCGGCACTGGTGAACGCGATCAGCAAGCTGTTTTGCAGAGCCGTGATCAGGAAGGTGTTGGAAAGTGCCTTGCCGTACCAGATGGTGGAGAAGCCGGTGAACTCGGAAGCGCTGCGGCCCGCATTGAACGAGAACAGCACGACGAGCGCGATCGGTGCATAGAGGAACAGGTAGACGGAGGTGACGAGCGCGCGCATCAGACGAGATCCACCTGTCTTGAGCCAGAAATCCTGAAGGCGATGCGCATGGCGACGCTGAGAACGATGACGACGACCGCCACCAGCGTCACGGCAATCGCGGAACCGAACGGCCAGTTTCGCGACTGGAGGAAGAGGTCGACCAGCGCATTGCCGATGAAGAACACCTTGCCGCCGCCAAGAAGCTGAGGGATCAGGTATTCGCCGAGAAGCAGGATGGTGACCAGCGCCAAGCCTGTCATGACGCCCGGAAGAGAGAGCGGCAAGGTGACGCCGAAGAAGGTCGAGACCGGCCTTGCACCGAGATCGGCCGAGGCCTCGAGCAACCTGCGGTCGAGCTTTTCGAGGCTCACATAGATCGGCATGATCATCAGCGGCAGGTAGCCGTAGACGATGCCGAGCAGCACGGCGCCCGGCGTGTTCAGCAGCCGCACGTCCTCGATGCCGATCATCGAGAGGAGGTTGGGGATGCCGCGCGAGCCGAGGATGTACATCCAGGCATAGGTGCGCACCAGCAGGCTGGTCCAGAAGGGCACGACGACCAAAGAGACGAGCAGCAGCCGGTATCGCGGACTGGCCTTGATCGCCAGGTAATAGGCAACCGGATAGGCGACGATCAGGCAAAGAAAGGCGCCGAGCGGTGCAATCAGCATGGTGTTGCGGAAGGCGGCGGCGCGCGACCCGAGATTGGCGAACTGGGCGAAGGTAAAGGCCGCCTGGTAGCCGCCTTCGGGCGCCCGTTCGCCGACCGAAAAGACGACGATGGCCATGAAGGGCAGAACGAGGAAGACGAACAGCCAGATCGCCGCGGGGGCTACCAGCGCTGCGGTGACCAGTCTCTTTCGTGTGTCCGTTGTAAAGGCCATGCGGTAGTCCTGGTTGCGGGCAATCATTGGGCATGGAGCTAGGGATCGCCCCTCACCCTGATCTCTCCCCGCAAGTGGGGAGAGGAGAGGTGGTGGCAGCCGGATCAGGGGCTTTCACCCCTACCCGGCCAAGACCGTCAAGCAGACTTGAACCGTGCCATCAGCTCGGCACGGGCCGGGTCGGTCAGCGTCACGGCCGCGCCGAATTCCAGCGGGGTGAGCGATGCTTCGTCCGGATAGACGATCTTGTTCGACGTCACGTCGGTCGGCAGCAGGGCCATCACCCGGCTGTCGGTGGTCGGGCGCCGTTAGCGATGTGTTCCTTGACGGCGTTTTCCGGCGTCATCAGGAAGTTAAGCAGGGCATAGCCGGCCGGCTTGTTGGCGGCGCTCTTCGGGATCGCGTAGAAGTCGGTCCAGATCTCGCCGCCGTCGGAGCCGAGGATGTAGGCGATTTCCGGCATGTCGCGGCTGAGCTGCGCACCGTCATTGGTCCAGCACATGGTCATCCAGGCGTCGGTGCCGCGCATACCGGGCTGATAGTCGCTGTTGATGCCGTAGAGATGCGGCTTGACCTTGATCAGCAGTTCTTCCGCCTTGGCCAGTTCCTCCGGTTTGATAGAGTTGAAGGAATAGCCGAGCGAGACCAGCGCGCTGCCGATCGTGGTCAGCTGGTAATCATGAACCATGGCGCGCCCGTCGGCCTCGGTCTGGGCCACCTCGAAGAAGTCCTTCCACGAGGTGATCTTGGTCTTGATCTTGGCGGTGTTGACGGCCATGCCCGTCGTGCCCCAGTTCTTCGGCACGGCGTAGGTCACACCGTCGACAGCCCCTTCCGACGTGAAGCGCGGCGACTGGCTGGCTTGAGAGAAGGCAGGCAGCTTCGACATGTCGAGCGGATCGATCAGGCCGAGCTTCACATAGGTCGAAATGGTGTAGTTGGTGGGCACAAAGAGGTCCCATCCGGTCCCGCCGGCCTGTAGCTTGGCGAGCATTTCCTCGTTGGAACCGAAGACATTGACTTCGACGGCGACGCCGGTCGCGGCTGTGAAGGCTTCGAAGGTCGCCGGATCATGATAGTTCGGCCAGGTGGCGAGCGACATGGTCGTGCCGAGATCGCCGCCATAGGCATTGGCATTGAAGGCGCCAGGCTGGCGGCCAAGCACGGCCGCGGCGAGGCCGAGGCCGGTGACACCGAGGAAGTGACGGCGCGAAACGGAACCGCGCTTCAGGCGCATCCATTCGTCGCTCAATTGCTCGGCAGTCACCGGGGCATTTTCTCTGTACCACTTTGTCATGACGCTGTTCCCTTTTTTTGTCTTGACGAGTACGGCCGTTCCTCAGGCCGGAAAGACATGCATTCTGCCGGGATCGAATGTCAGAACGACCCGTTCGCCCGGTTCGACGAGATCGCTTTCCTGCACGCTGCGCCGGTCGGCCGTGACGAGAAAATCGCCAAGCCCGTCGACGTCGATCTGATATTCGGCGGTCGAGCCGAGAAAGATGCGGTGGGTGACCGTGCCCGCGAGCCCATCGGCGTACGTCGGCTGTTGCCGCACGAGGTCGATTGCCTCGGGACGCAACGCGACGGTCACGGCGCCCGGAGCCATCGTTCCCTTGTCGTCGCGTCCCAGCGCCATGCCGTTGGAGAGCCTGATCGTCGTTCCGTCTGCCTCCAGCGTGGCGGCGATGCGATTGGTCTTGCCGACGAAATCGGCCACGAAGAGATCGGCCGGGTGGTCGTAGATTGCCTGGGGCCTGTCCATCTGGACGATGCGGCCGGCATTCATCACGCACACCATGTCGCTCATCGAAAGCGCCTCTTCCTGGTCGTGGGTGACGAGCACGAAGGTGATGCCGAGCTCGCGCTGCAGGGTCTGCAGCTCGATCTGCATGGCCGTACGCAGCTTCTTGTCGAGAGCCGCAAGCGGCTCGTCCAGCAGCAGCACCGAGGGCTTGTTGACGATGGCGCGGGCCAGCGCCACGCGCTGCTGCTGACCGCCGGACATTTCGTGCACGCGGCGTTTCTCGAACCCGCCGAGGCGCACCATTGCCAGCGCCTCGCGCGCACGGCTGGCGATCTCGGAGGTGCCAAGCTTCGGCCGCTGTTGCCTCAGACCGTAGGCGACGTTTTCCTCAACGTTGAAATGCGGAAACAGCGCGTAGTGCTGGAAAACCATGTTGACCGGACGGCGATAGGGCGGCACGCCATTCATCTCGCGGCCGTTGATCAGCACCGTACCTTCGCTTGGCTGCTCGAAGCCGCCGATCATCCTCAGGCACGTGGTCTTGCCGCCACCCGACGGTCCGAGCAGGGCTACGAATGCACCCTTCGGCACGGCCAGATTGATGTCCGATACGGCCGTCACGCTGCCATAGCGTTTGGCGACCGAACGAAACTCGATGTCGTTCGTCGAAGGCGCTGTCACTTCATATTCCCCGCGGTTGTTTTTCTGAATGCCGGGTCTTCTCGCGATCACCCGGCTTCTCACCGTCTGCGTCAAACCTATTCAAGCTGGTCGATTGTGGTATATACCCCGAAAGAGGTATTCCAAGCCGTTTCCGGATGTGGAGGGTGTATACCCCAGGAGCATCTGCTGCTCTTTTTTGCAATCGGATTGATGTCGACATGGATCTTGAAGCCTTGTTCAAAGTCATGGGGCGACTGGTGGGCCAGTGGGCTCCCGGCGAGGATGCGGCGGGGCCCGCCTTCCATGAGCTGATGAAGAGCCTGCTCCCCTTCGACTATATCGTCGTCTTTGCCTATCGCGGGCAGGAACGTCCGATCGATCTCTACAGCACCTTCACGGCCGAGGAGCACGTCGTCTTCGTCAGCATGTACCAGGCCGGACCCTATCTGCTCGATCCCTTCTACAGGGCAGCGCAGCAGCCGAAGCCCGGTGTCTGGCGCATGCGGGAGCTGGCGCCAGACCGGTTCTTCTCCAGCGAATATTTCCGCAGCTACTATACCCAGACAGGACTGGCCGAAGAAATCGGCTTCTTCGTCGCGCTCGACAACGGCATCACGGTCGTTCTCTCGCTGATGCGGCGGGAGCAGTCGGGGGTATTTTCCGCTGCCGAATTCGCGCTGCTGAAGAAGGCGGAACCGGTGGTGGCCGCCCTCGTCCGCCACGCCTGGTCCGATCTCGGTCGCCGCTTCGACCTGGCTATCGCCAAGCGCGGCAGAAGCGGGCGCAAGGCTGCCCAACCCTCCGTGGATCGCGTGTGGCGCGATCTCAATCTGACTGATCGGGAAGCCGCCATCGTCGAACTCGTCCTGCAAGGGCATTCGTCGGAATCAATCGGTCTTCGGCTCGGCATCTCCACCGGAACCGTCAAGGTTCATCGCCGCAACGTCTATCGCAAGCTCGGCATTTCCTCGCAAACGCAATTGCTGTCGATCTATCTCAAGAGCTTGGGGTAGTCGCCCGGCTCTTTGAGATTCGCCCGGGCTTCCAGGCGACGATGCCGCTTCCACCCGGCGACGCACCGCGATCAGCAGCGCCGAATAATCCCGCTCGTCGTGCTGAGCATAGAGATCTTTGCACAAGCGGAGAGACTGGTCATTCGCCGGATCAGATCGCGGTGGCGCGTGGGGCGTGAGGTATTCTTTCTCTCACTGAAGCCGTAAAGCTGAACGGTATCGACCCTGAGGCCTATCTGCGCGATGGCCTCACTCGCATCGCGGACCATCCGATCAATCGGATCGATAGATTATTGGCCTGGAACTGCCAAATCACGCCGAAACTCGACTGACCGGACGCTGACTTGGAAAGCGGGGCGGCAAACGCCGCCCCGCTTTCAACTCATCACACCGCGGTGTCGGCGTCTTCGGACGCGCCGCCCATCACCGCACGGTCTTCCTGCATTTCGAGCCACATGGCGTTGACGACTGCGAAGATCGCCGCCAGGGGAAGTCCGAGAAGCCAGGCAAAATACCACATTTTTCTCTCTCCCTCAGTAGACGGTGCTGCTGTTTTCGGTCACATCCGCTTCGGTCACCTTGCCCCACAGGACCTTGTAGACCCAAGCGGTGTAGGCAAGGATGATCGGAACGAAGATCACGGCCATGACCAGCATGACGAAGAGCGTCTGGTGCGACGAAGACGAATTCCAGACCGTCAGCGATGAGTTCGGATCGAGCGAGGACGGCAGGATGAACGGGAACATCGACAGGCCGACCGAGGCGACGATGCCAGCGATCGAGAGTTTCGAGGACAGGAGCGTCGAGACCTCGCGACCGGCCCTGAAGCCGAGAAACACAAGCACCGCGCCGACAAACCCGAGAACCGGGGCAACCGCAATCCACGGCCTCGCGGTATAGGCGGCAAGCCACGAGGGCGAGCGCGCGACCTCGCCGAGCAGCGGGTTGGACGGCCCGTCGGTGACGGGGGAGCCGACGATGGCATAACCGGCGATCCCCGACGCCAACCAGACGCCGGCAAGCGCGTAGGCGACGATCGTCACGATCGCGGCAACGGAGCCGTACATCCGGGCACGCTCCCGCACCGGTCCTTCGGCCTTCAACTGCAGCCAGGCGGCACCGTGCATGACGAGCATCGCAAGCGACACGAGACCCGCAAGCAGTGCGAAGGGGTTCAGCAAACCGAGGAAGGACCCTTCGTAGAAGATCATCAGGTCTTCGTTGAAGCTGAACGGCACGCCCTGGAGGACATTTCCCATGGCAACGCCGAAGATCAGCGCCGGCACGGCGCCGCCGACGAACAGCGCCCAGTCCCAGGCACTCCGCCAGACTGCGCTGTCGCGCTTCGACCGGTACTTGAAGCCGACCGGCCGCAGGATCAATGCGGCGAGCACGGCGAACATGGCGAGGTAGAAGCCGGAGAAGCTCACCGCATAGAGCGGCGGCCAGGCCGCGAAGATCGCCCCGCCACCGAGGATGAACCAGACCTGGTTGCCTTCCCAGACGGGGCCGATCGTGTTGATGGCCACGCGCCGTTCCGTGTCCGTCTTGCCGACGAAGGGAAGAAGCGCGCCGACGCCCATATCAAAGCCGTCGGTGAGCGCAAAGCCGCCGAGCAGGACGCCGAGCAGCACCCACCACATCACACGCAGCAGTTCGAAATCGAGGAGTTGATGAAGGATCATGGTCTTACTCCGCAGGTTGGGTGAGAGCAGACGGGCTTGTCAGCCGCTCGCGATGTCGTTGCTGCCACTGATCGGTTTCCGGCACGTCGAGGTATGGACCCTTACGGATGTATTTCAGCATCAGGCCCATCTCGATGACGAAGAGTACAGTGTAGAAGAGCACGAAGCCGGCGAGCGTGATCGAAAGCTCGGTCACGGAGAGATGCGAGGCGGAGAGCGCCGTCGGCAGCACGCCGTCGACGGTCCAGGGCTGGCGACCGAACTCGGCGACGAACCATCCGAGTTCCGCGGCAATCCACGGCGTCGGGATGATGATGACGGCGAGCCACAGGGCGATACGCGGGAACTGCATCCGGCGGAAGGACGCCATCCAGAAGAACCACGCCATGACCGCAATGAAGGAGAAGCCGAGGGCCACCATCAGGCGGAAGGCCCAGAAAAGCGGCCAGACCGTCGGGACGGTGTCGTTCGCCGCCATCTTGATCTGGTCTTCGCTCGCCTGGCGGGGGTCGTCGATGTAACGCTTCAAGAGCAGGGCGAAGCCGAGATCCTTGCTGTGTTCTTCAAACGCCGCGCGGACCTCGTCCGACACCACGCCCTTGTTGGCCCGGTAGGTCATCAGTGCATCATAGGCGATCTGACCCGAGCGGATCCGATCTTCCGCCTGCTGCACAAGATCGGAGATGCCGGGGATTTCACCGGTCAGCGAACGCGTTCCGATCAGGCCCATCACATAGGGGATGTGGAGGGCATAGTGGGTCTCGCGTGCTTCCTGATCGGGAATGCCGATCAGCGTGAAGGATGCAGGCGCCGGCTGGGTTTCCCACATGCCTTCGATGGCGGCGAGCTTCATCTTCTGGTCATGGGTGACCGAATAGCCGGATTCGTCGCCGAGGACGACGACGGAAAGCGCAGAGGCAAGGCCGAAGGAGGCCGCAACGGCAATCGACCGTCGCGCAAGCTCCGTGTGGCGCCCCTTCAACAGGTACCATGCGGAGACGCCGAGCACGAACACGGAGGCGGTGACGTAGCCAGCCGAAACCGTATGGACAAATTTCGCCTGCGCGACTTGGTTGAAGACGACGTCGAAGAACGATGTCATTTCCATGCGCATCGACATCGGATTGAACTCGGCCCCGACCGGGTTCTGCATCCAGCCGTTGGCGATGAGAATCCAGAGAGCCGACAGGTTCGAGCCGATCGCCACGAGCCAGGCAACGACCAGGTGGGCGCGCTTGGAGAGCTTGTCCCAGCCGAAGAAGAACAGGCCGACGAAGGTCGCTTCGAGGAAGAAGGCCATCAGCCCCTCGACTGCGAGCGGCGCGCCAAAGATGTCGCCGACATAATGGCTGTAATAGCTCCAGTTCATGCCGAACTGGAATTCCATGGTAATGCCGGTGGAGACTCCCAGCACGAAGTTGATGCCGAACAGCGTGCCCCAGAACTTTGTCATCTGCCGCCAGATCGGACGGTCCGTCATGACATAGACCGTTTCCATGATCGCGATAATGATGGAGAGGCCGAGTGTGAGGGGTACGAAGAGAAAGTGGTACATTGCCGTCATTGCAAATTGCAGGCGTGACAGCTCGACGACGTCGATTTCCATGATCTTGCTCTCGGTTGGTCTTCGGTGATGAGCTTGGAAGGATAGGGTTCATCATATCCATGACCCGGGTCTCGTCCATGAGGTGGATCAAGGTCGTTTATCCACCCGAGAACCCCGGCCGCGCGGGCTATGGGGCGCGGATTTCGAGCGCGCGATCAGCCCATGCACGCTCCTCGGCGCGATGGGCGGCGATGACGATCGCGGCCTGGCGGAACGCCGAACGCACCCGCACGAGGACCGCGCGGGCGGTCTCTACGTCCAGTCCTTCGGTCGGCTCGTCGAGAAGCATGACGGAGGGTTGGCGCAACAGCATGCGGGCGAGCGCCAGCCTTCGCCGTTCGCCGCCCGACAGACCTTGCCCGCCCTCGCCCAGAGGATGCGCGAGGCCGCCCTTTGCGGCGACCACCTCGTCGAGGCAGGCGATCCGCAAGCTCTCCCAGAGCATGTCGTCGTCGGCCGTCGGGGCTGCAAGGCGCAGATTGTCGGCAATCGTCCCGCGGACGAGCGTGGCGCGCTGCGGCAGGTAGCCGATCAATGCGGCACGCTCCGCCTCCGGGAGACCTGCGATTGCCCGCCGTTGCAGCCAGACGCCGCCTCGTGTGGGGGCTTCCAGTCCCCGAACGATGTTGAGCAGGGTGGTCTTGCCCGCGCCGCTTTCGCCGACGAGCGCAAGCGTCTCACCGGCGCCGACGTCAAAATCCAGGCCCTCGAAAAGCGTGCGGGTCCCCCGGAGGTAACTCAAGTCTCGGCCTGACAGCATCGACCCCACGCTGCAGGCGGGGGCAGAGATCCCGTTTGACGCGATGCTGTGGCGGGCTCGTCGGCGAACTGGGTTTCGACCCGCCGCGCCGCATCCGTCATCTTGCCGAGTTCGGCGATGCCACGCGCAAGCGGGGCAGCAGTCTCCACTAGCGCGAGCGCCATGAAGAAGCCGAGCGCAGCGCTCGCCGGATCGATGCGCCCCTCGCTCGCCGCAAGTCCACCGACCAGCAGCGCACCGCCGGCCGCAACACTTCCCGCGAGGCCGATAACCAGCGTCGACATCCGGTCCACGAGATCGACCCGCGCCTGCGCCTGCTGCATCCGCCGGTGGGCGTCGAGCACGGATTGGCGGTAATCCTCGAGGCGGCCGCTTACTGCAAGTTCGGTGCGGCCACGCATCATGTCGATGAAACGCATACGCAGTGCCTGTGCCGCCCTTTGCCCGAGCCGGGACGGTTTTTGCGATGCGCGCGCCGCCAGAAGGAGCGCAGCGCCAAGTCCGAGGAGATAGCTGCCGATCTCGAGTGCAGCAATCTCCGGCAGGACGAGCCAGGCGAGCAGGAAGACTGCCGCGGCGAGCACGGAGACCGCGGTCAACCCCGGGATGACCAGCCGCAAAGCGAGACCGTCGAGGGCATCGACGTCGATGGTCAGGCGATTGAGCCTCTCGGAGCCGCGCAGACGTGACAGAAGAGTGACCGGCTTTCTCAGGATCGCCGCCAGCAGGTCTACGCGCAGGTCGGCGAGACCCTTGAGCGTGGCATCATGCGTCGCAAGCCGCTCCCCGTAACGCGCGACCGCGCGTCCAAGCGCGAGAAAGCGAACGCCGGCACTCGGCCGGAAAACATCGAAGGTCATTCCGGCGCCGGCGAGCCCGGCCATTCCCGCCGCGGTGATGAACCAGCCAGAGAGGCCGAGCAGGCCGAGCCCGGCTACGAGAACCGAAACCGAGAGCAAGATGCCAACGATCAATGCGCCGATCCGTCTCCGCCAGACGCGTCGGAAGACGCTGAACAGCGCCGTCATGGCAGGGCCTCCAGAACGATGGCGCGGTCGAAACGGGCAACGAGGCGCGGGTCGTGGGTTGCGACCACCAGTGTCGCGCCCTGCCGGCCGAGAACCTCCAGCGCCTCCACCACCTTGGCGGCTGTCGCGGGATCGAGATCCGCCGTCGGCTCGTCGGCGAAGACGACCTTTGCATCCGCATAGATGGCACGCGCTATCGTCAGACGGCGGGCCTCGCCGCCCGAAACACCACCGCCGTTTTCACCGAGGCGGGTGTCAATACCCCGAGGGAGGGCGACCACCACGCCGTCGGCGGACGCGGCGGCGAGCGACGCGTCGAGCCGGGCTTGGTTGAACCGCTCACTGGCAAGAGCGATGTTGGCGCGCAGGCTGGCATTGAGCATGTGCGGATGCTGGCCAACGAAGCCGATCATCGATCTCCAAGCGTCTGCGCTATGGTCATCGAGCGGCCGCCCGCCGATCTCGACCCGGCCCGCCGAAGGTCGCGCAAGCCCACAAAGCAGGCCGATGAGAGTCGTCTTGCCTACCCCGCTCGGGCCACAGATTGCCACCCTCTCGCCCGGCATGATTACGATATCGGGAAAGGCGATTTCCCGGCCGCCTGCCTCGTAGCGGAGCCCCCTGGTTGCGATCGTCAGGGCGCCTGCAGAGAGAGCGCCGGCTTTCGCCCCGCGCCCAAGGATGCGCGGTACGGGCCGGCAATCCCGTTCGGCAAGTTCGCCCGCAACGGCAAGCGCGGCGGCCTTGTCATGCCAGGCGGCTGCGAGATCGCGCAGCGGCTGGAAGAAGTCGGGAGCAAGCAAGAGGATGAAGATGCCCTCCAGCACGGAAAGCGGCGTTCCATAGGCGCCGAAGGAGAATATCCCGAGGAGCGCGAAGCCCACATAGACTGCGACGAGTGCGATACCGATCGCCGAGAAGAGCTCCAGCACGGTCGAGGACAGGAAGGCGATCCTAAGCACCTCCATCGTCCTCGCCCGCAGGGCTTCGGCCGACTGACGGAAACGGTCGATGGTCAGTGCCTCGGCGTTCAGCAGGCGGATATCGGCTGCCGCGTTCAGCCATTCGAGGAGTGTCGAATTGAGGGTGCCGGTCTCAGCCATGTGCTTCTCGCTCGCCTGCCTTGCCGCAAGTCCGATGAGCGCCATGAACACCGGGATCAGCGGCCCGGCAACGAGAAGCACTATGGCGGCGAGCCAGGACATTGACGCGACGACGAGGAGAATAATGCCCGGTACGATGGCGACCCTGGTGGCGGCGAGCCGGTAGCGGCTCGCCCACGGCAGAAGAGCGTCGAGCTTGCCGGCAAGCAGGGTGGCAAGGGCCGCGGAGGTGTGGCCGGAGTGCGCGAGAGGTGAAGCGAGGCTCTCTTCTTCGACGAGCGCGGTCCGCTCCCGCTCGATGAGCCGTTGCCCGATCAGGAAGGCGCGCCGCCCTGCCAGAACGTCGAGGAGATGACGCAGGGCACCGAGAGTGATGAAGATGATCACCGTGACGAGTGCGCCGGGTGCCGGCGTTCTTGCCTCGGCCAATGCCGCCAGGAACCGGCTCACCAGCCAGGCCTGCGGCAGCCAGAGCATAGCCGCCAGGACAGACAGACTGCTGGCCATCGTGATGGCATTGCGATCGCCGTAGGCGATCTGCGTGAGCTTCCGGCGGCCGGGGTCGCTTTCGGTCATCTTGGTCTTGGACAAGGGGCGCCTGAAGAGATGTCTGGCTTGCGGGGTTCTGGTCGAGCCTAGGCCCGCAAATGATTTTGATCAAATTCCAAATTGTCGCTGCCGTAATTGGATGGCCAGTCGAGGATGCCAGTCGATCGGGAATTGGGATTATGCGACACTCGCCACCCAGACCGATCTGGCAATCAGGACCCTGACGTTCTGCGCCACCAATGCGCATATTACCGTGCGCAAGGGCGACATTGCCGGCGTGCATCCCTCTTGCATTTCAACATCGGAGCTCCGTCTTTCGGATTTTTCGACGCCAATCTCCCTCCGCAGAGTGTTTCAGCCCGACTGGCCCCTGCTTCCTTGTCGACACCTGCCGGCTACGCAATGCAATCGCGATGCGGCGGGGGCCTGGCGTGCATCCATCGACAAGATGCCCCTGTCCGATCCGGTCGAGGGCAATGACGGCCTGGCTGCCGTGTTGCCCTTGAACAGCTGGCGCGGTGCGCACAGTCATGAGCTGACCTTGCTGCCGGCATCGTATGCAACGGACGCCCGTTTGCGACCATGGACCTGCGAAGACAGATGGTGAGAGCATAGCCAAGGTTCAGCGCCCGCCTGGTTGACGAATGGTGCGGAGCAGCAAGCCAGACCCTCAGGCATCAATGGGTTCTGGCCGGCAAATCCGCCTTCAGACAGGCCTGTTCCTCCTCCAGATCGACGGCATCGAAGCGGGTGAAATATCGGATTCCGGTCCGCGATCCACAAGTTCGTCACTGACCTGGGGACGCGCCCGCGCCCTAACACCGACCTGGAGACCGGGGCGCAACGTCTCCTGGCACTTCGTCCTGTCTGCGAGTTGGCCGACAACCAGTCCCTCGAGCTCCCGGCACTCAACGCAGGTCAGGACACAAAACAGGCTTCTGCTGCCCGACCGAAGTTGAGCTGCTCCTCAAGCGCCACGGAGTCGCGGAGGTGTCGGAGATTCGATGCTGGCTTCATGGAGGCGCACTTGTCGATGACAAGCGACCACTTCTATTCGTTTCTACAAGACATATATGAAACCATATCTATTTGTGACCAGGAGAGAAACGCGCTGGCCCGAACGTGGGCCAAAACAAGGACCCTCCCGCAAGTTGCGCCGAGACCACCCCAACGCCCAGACGCAGCGCACTCGGAGGTTTGAGCGACCGGGGGCCGATCAGTCGCCGTGCCGTTTGCCGGCGTGCAGGAGGCGAACGCCGCATGCCGGATGGAGCAAGACAGAAGCACCCCAGATGAGGAAGGAACCAAGTATGACCGCAAAGCCTGATGTGAAGGGCTTCTTCGACAAGCGCACATTCAGCGTCCAATATGTCGTCAGCGACCCCGCGACCGGCAGGTGCGCGATCATCGATCCGGTACTCGACTTTGATGAGAAGTCCGGCGCGACGGCGACACACAATGCCGATGCGCTACTCGACTATGTCGCCGAAACTGGTCTGACGGTGGAATGGATCCTCGACACCCATCCGCATGCCGATCACTTTTCCGCTGTCCATTATCTCAAGGACAAGACCGGCGCCCCAACGGCAATCGGCGCGCATGTCGTCGATGTTCAGGAGCTCTGGAAAGGCATTTACAACTGGCCCGATTTTCCGGCCGATGGCTCGCAGTGGGACCGGCTATTTTCCGCCGGCGACAGCTTCTCGATCGGTGAATTGCAGGGACGAGTGCTCTTTTCGCCGGGCCACACCTTGGCTTCGATCACCTATGTGATCGGCGACGCGGCCTTCGTGCATGACACCCTGTTCATGCCGGACAGTGGCACTGCTCGCGCCGACTTTCCCGGCGGCAGCGCCAAACGGCTTTGGGCATCCATCCAGGAAATCCTGTCCCTGCCCGACGAGACCCGGATCTTCACCGGCCACGACTATCAGCCAGGGGGGCGTAAACCGCTGTGGGAAAGCACGGTCGGCGAACAGAAGCGCAAGAACCCGCATATCGCCGGCAAGGACGAAGCGACCTTCGTCGAACTACGCAACAGGCGTGACAAAACCCTTCCCATGCCGAAGCTCATCCTCCATGCGTTGCAGGTCAACACGCGCGGCGGACGCTTGCCGGAACCGGAAGCCAATGGCAGACGCTATCTGAAGATACCGCTCGACGCCTTGTCCGGAGCAGCCTGGGAATGACCGATGTCATTTCCCAGAGCCTGGCGGCCATCGCCTCCGGCAGCCTGGTCGGCTTCACCCTCGGCTTGATCGGTGGCGGGGGCTCCATCCTCGCCACGCCGCTGCTGCTCTATGTCGTCGGCGTTTCTCAGCCGCATGTGGCGATCGGCACAGGTGCTCTTGCGGTGTCGATCAATGCCTATGCCAATCTCATCGGCCATGCCCGCAAAGGGCATGTCTGGTGGCGCTGCGCGACGGTCTTTGCCACGACAGGCACGATCGGAGCGCTCGCGGGCTCGAGTCTCGGAAAGGCATTCGACGGGCGGGGCCTGCTATTCCTGTTTGGCCTGTTGATGCTGATCGTTGCGGCCCTCATGCTGCGGCCGCGGGCCACGGTCGCCTCGGACATCGTCAAGACGGATCGGATGACCTGCTGGAAGACTGCTGCCGTTGCGCTCGGCGCGGGAGCCGCCTCCGGCTTCTTCGGCATAGGCGGCGGTTTCCTGATCGTGCCGGGCCTGATGCTTTCGACCAGCATGCCGATGATCAGCGCCGTCGGTTCATCACTGCTCGCAGTTGGCACCTTCGGACTTGCGACCGCCCTCAACTATGCCGTCTCGGGCCTCGTCGACTGGACGGTCGCGGCCCAGTTCATCAGCGGCGGCGTGATCGGTGGCCTTGGTGGCATGTTGCTCGCCACCCGCCTTGCGACCAAACGGAACCTGCTCAACCGCATCTTTGCCGTGCTCATCATCGTCGTGGCATTCTACGTGCTGTACAAGAACAGCATCGCAGCCTCCCCCCTCTGATGATAGGCGCAGAATGACAAACTCCAAGCAGCAGAAGTTCTGGAACGGGATTGCCGGGCGTTACGCGGCCCGGCCAATCAAGGATGTTGCAGCATACGAGGCTATGCTGGCCGACGTCGCATTGCGTCTCAAACCCTCGGACCGGGTTCTTGAGCTCGGCTGTGGGACTGGGGGAACCGCAATCCGGCTGTCAGACGGCGTCGCCCACTGGTCGGCGACGGACTTCTCTTCGGAAATGATCGAGATCGCCCGAGCCAAGCCCGGGGGCGAAAACGTGAACTTTATCGTCGCCGACGCCCGACATGCTTTCGACGACGGACCATTCGATGCGATATGTGCATTCAACCTGTTGCACCTGGTGGATGATCCGCCAGCCACGCTGGATCGGATCTTCACCAATCTGAAGCCTGGTGGTCTGCTGATCACGAAGACCTGGTGCTTCGCCGATGTGGGATTGAAGCTGCGTGCCCTGTTTACCTTGCTCCGTGCCGTCGGGAAGTTTCCCGTGGCGACATCGCTAACCGTTCCCCAGCTTCGGCAGGCCGTTCTCAATGCTGGCTTCGAGATCGCTGACGAGCGCATATTTGGCAAGTACAGGCAGAACCCATATATCGTTGCCCGCAAGCCGGAGCTGTCCGACCGGTAGCGTCCGCCCGTCCTTGCGCGGGCATCACGACGCAGGAAATCCACCCGACAAGGATGCGACCGTGCTCGGCATCCGAAGGCTGTTGCAAGGGGCGGAGGTCGGCATGGCCGATGTGCTTAGAGCATCCGGGTCGGGCGAGATCCGGTGCGAATCAATCCTGGATCAACTCGCCATCCCTTAGCGAGAAGATACGGTCGAAACGGTCAAAGATCTTCTCATCATGGGTCACTGCGATAATGCAGGCGTCGTTGTCCACGGCGAGCTTGCGCAAGAGATCCATGACGATGCCGGCGCGCTTGGAATCGAGTGCAGCCGTCGGCTCGTCGGCCAAAATGATGCGCGGCTGGTTGGCGAGAGCGCGTGCAATCGCCACGCGTTGCGCCTCCCCGCCCGAGAGCTTCGCCGGCATCGCGTCGCGACGATGCCCGACCTCGAGATAGTCGAGCAGGCGCGCCGCCTCGCGTTGTGCGTCGGCTGGGTCACGGCCGGCCAGTTCCAGCACCAGCGCGACATTGTCAACCGCATTGAGAAAGGGAAGGAGATTGTGGAACTGGAAGATGAAGCCGATCTTGTCGAGCCGAAGCCGTCTCAGGTCGTCCTTCAACCAGCGGCCGTCGAAGACCACATCGCCATCCAGGCTGATCCGCCCGCTTGTCGGCTCCATTATGCAGCCGATCGCATTGAGCAGCGTGGTCTTTCCCGAGCCGGAGGGTCCGAGAAGGGCGACGACCTCGCCGGAACAAATCTTTAGACTGACATTCCGCAGCGCATCGACGCGGGCCTGGCCTTCCCCGAAATGTTTCGAAACATTGTTGACCTCGACGAGGACGTCCCGTTGTTCTTCCTGCATCGTCCTAGCCTCCCAAGGCTGTGGCCGGATCGGCCTTGAGCGCGGCGCGGATTCCGAGACCACTGGCAATGACGCAGACAAAAGCGATGATACCGCCCATGACAAGGGCGTCCGGGACATCGAGAACCACGCGTCTGGGGAAGAAATCCTTGACCATGGACAACATGCCGAGGCCGAAGAACCAGCCGGTGACACCGAGCGCGAGCGATTGTTGCACGATCAGCCACACGATGGTGCGGTCGGGGGCGCCTATGAGTTTCAGGGTGGCGATCTGCTTCAGCTTTTCGATGGTCATCATGTAGATGATCAGCGCGATCACCACCGCCGACACAGCCATGAGGATAGCCATAAAGAGGCCGAGCTGGCGGCGTTGCCGTTCGATGACCGACCGTGTGAGGAGGGTTTCCTCCTGGACCTGCGTCATGCCGGACAGATGCTTCCATCGCCGGACGGACGCCGTGACCTGTTCCGGGTCGGCTCCGGGATGAAGTCGGGCAATTACGGCATTCACGGTGTCCTGGCTTTCACTGACCTCGCCTTTGGCGCGTTTGACGCGCACCGCGGCCGGATCGATCTCGAATTGCAGGGTCTGGGCGTCGAGCAGAGAAATGTAGACAGCGGGATCGCCACCCGAATTAACGTGATTGTGCACAAGGCCAACCACCTGAAAATGGTTGCGTCCCAGGCGAACCCTGTCACCGAGTAACAGGCCTGTACGGGTATCGGCGATCATTTCGAAATGTGTCCGTGTGATCGGCCGGCCGGCGGTGAGATCCTGTGGCCCCCAAGACGTGAGGGCTCGTAGCCTATGATGTAGAGACGGCGGGATGTGCCGTTATACTCGCCGTCGGCATTCTGATAGGTGACGCTGCCTGCATCCGCCACACCCTGAAGACGGGCAACCGCCTCGCGCGTTGAGCCGGGAATGCGAGAGGATTCGGCAAAGGGACCTTTGGTTCCAGCTTCGACGACCCATACGTCGACCTTGGGCGCCCGGGCAATGGTCAACGCATCGATCACCGCGCCGTTGTAAATCCCCATCATGGCGAGAACCACGGCCATGAGGAGGCTCAGTCCAAGGCAGGTCAGCACGAAGCGGAAGAAATTGTGTCGGACGTCGCGGTAAGCAAGGTTCATGGCTTGCCCGGCAATGCTGATGCGGACCGCCCGTCCTTCAGGCCGGGCCCTCGCGAGGTGACGATAGAGGCACCCTCAGGCAGGCCGCCGGTCACCTCGTAACGTGCGTCCTCGGAGCGAGCGCCGAACGACAGGACCTCTTTCCGCAACACACCGTCCTCAATCACCCAGGCTTTGCCAGACGCGCCATCGAACTCGTAGATGGCGTTCTGTGGCACCATCAAGGATTTCGACAGTGTTTTCACGGTGATCCAGACTTCTGCCTGCTCTCCGAGATATGGTTGCGTTGGACAGTCTTCACAGACGATCCAAACCTTGCGCTCCTCGTTAGCGCGGTCGCTTTCGAGGCCGATCCGAGCGATACGTCCTTTTATGACCATGTTCGGAAGCGACCGAAGGCGGATTTCCGCCGGCTGTCCGACCTCGAGCGGGCCGGCCTGTTCTTCATCGACATAGGCGAGGGTCCAGATGCTGCCCGGCTCGATGAGCGTAAAGATTACCTCGCCCGAGCCGATGACCGTTCCCACTTCCCGCTGCCGGTCGATCACCACCGCGTCGTACGGTGCACGCAAGACGTGCTGGTCCAGGATCGTTTCTTCGTAACTCAGCTTGGCTTGGGCATCGGTCAATTGCGCTTCCGACACATTGACCTCGCTCCTTGCAACCGACAAATCCGCTGCGGCAACCTTTTCGTCGCGAAGCGCCTCCTCCGCTTCCTGCCGGGTGGTTGCATTGCGGCTTGCAAGAGACTGCTTGCGGGCGCTGTCATCTCGTCGCTGCGCGTAGACCGCCTCCGCCCGCAACACGTTCGCCTCGGCCTTCAGGACATACATCTCTGCGGCCAAGCGGGTGGCTTTTGCCTGCGCGACGCGCGCTTCCTGTTCCGCCGAATTCAGCTTGGCCAGCAAGGCGCCCTTGGCGACTGTGTCTCCGTGGTCCGCATGAAGCTCGACCAACGTACCCGGAACCTCGAAACCAACCTTCGACAGCACTCTGGCTTCCACCGTTCCGAGACCGAAAACCCTGATCGGAACGGTTTCAGACGGCTGGACGACCTCGACCTTCAAAGGTCGGTTCTGCAGGAAAAGGTACCCGCCCAAGGCGACCATCCCGATCAGGGCTACGCCGAGAGCGAACTTTGAACGAGCTTTCATGCAGGAACTCCGGCGTGGGGCGTGACAGAGACTGGAACACCATCCGGGGATGATGTCGCTTCGGTTGGAAACGTCGGGCTTAGGATCAAACGGAGCCCTTCTATCGCCGTATAGTATTATTACAATATAACTCCTGTCACGTCCCATATCGGCTGTGTCCGACTATTGTTGCACCCGGGGCGCTTCATCGAAGGCGGATCGCGGCCACGTTCATCGGCAACAGCATAATCAGCAATCTTGGCCGCATGCTGCACAGTGGTGATAGCGCGTATGCCGAACCTCAGGCGCACCGCCAGTGATCGTGAATAGGGCCCCACATACATTGTGTCGGGACATGTCTGGGCAGTCGAAGCGAGCGAACACTGAGAGATGCAGCTTTTCCTTCGCCTCACGGCGCGAGAGGTCCGTGCCAGCAACACCGCGACGATCACCGCAGTCGGTGAGCGAAGGCCTGCGGAAGAAGGACCGGTGCCCGGGCGGGGAACTGCAAGACCGCCCTTGCAGGGAGGGTCGGCAATTTTGCCAGTTTGCGGAGCGGGCGAGCTGGTGATCGCAGCAGAGCTAACGCAGTTGCGCGCACACATCGACTTCGAGTGCCGCCCAGCCCGCCCACAGAATGCCGGTCATCGACAGGACGGCAAGCATCCGGGAGAGATTGGACAGGAAGCGGTCGCGGCGCCAGCCCGCGGCAGCGCGGCGCAGAAACGTCGGCTCCCACACGATCACCGCAAGCAGCACGACCACCAGAAGTGTGGCGATGCCGATCGTCCAGGGGACTGCTTGAGGCGAAATGGCAGATGCGCAGGCGAGCGTGTGCGTTCCGTAGGCGAAGGCGAAATGCCCCGCCCACAGGATGGGCCCGGCCAGGATCATCAGCATGGCACGTGTGACGGAGATCTCCTCGACGGGTTCTTTCATGGCCTTCATCCGATCATCCGTGGAAAGCCGTGAACGAGAAGAAGGCCAAGCAGCGACTGGCCAACGGCGTAGTGGTAGAGAAGCCTGTAGTTGTCGAACGTCACGCGACGCCGTCCGTCGAGCTTGCCGGCGAGATGCCGCGCGAGCGTGAACAAGCCCATGATTACGAGGGCAAGCACAAGCTGGCCGAACAGCGCCGCTCCGAGATAGACCGAGGCGGCATAGGCGTTGTCTCCAGGACGCAGACCCGTCGAAACATGGCCAGTGATTTCAAGAACGAGGGCACCGGTCAGACAGATGAGCGACAGAAGCAGCGCCGTGGTCGTCGCAACCCGCGAGGCGGACAGCGTGTCGAGCTTGCGGCTGACGAGCGACACGATCGCGGAACCCGTGACCAGAAATGCAGCCTCTGAGACCGACCACCAGCCTGATGGCGGGAGCGGCGAACCGGCAGGCGCCCAGACCTCGGCGAGACGACCCAGAGAAAAAGGTAGGAAAACACGTAGGCGAGATAGAGTGAGCCCGCGACCAGCATCAGGATGACCATCGCCCACCACGAGTGAGAGGCCGGCCCGGTCATGTAGGTGGGTAGCCGGAGGCCCTTCGCGATCTCGATTTCGCCTTTGGACGGTCCGGGATCGAGACCCCATGCCCAGACAAGGCAGAAGGCAACGGCCAGCACACCGCAAAGAGTAGCGATCGTCACGAGCTTGACGGTCAGCAACAGGAAGAAGGCGGCCGTGAAGACGGCGGCGAGGAAGGGCGGCCATCCAGGGCCCGGCATCTGGACGACATATTGCGGCCGAGCGTAGATCGGGGAGGTTACCAGCGTCTCGCGTCCGCCGGTCGGCGCGTTCGGAAGGTAATGTTGTCCGCCGCGCACTTCCTGCGAGAGGCCCGGCTGATCCCAGAGGGGTTCCCGGCTGGTGACGTGCGGGATGCTGCGCATGGAGTAGACGTCGTTGGGAAGCCATTCGAGCGTGCCCGCCCCCACGGATTCTCGACCTCCCCTTTTCCGAGGCGGAATTTGGCGGCGAAATCGAAGAGAAACAGAAGAACGCCGGCGGCCAGCACATATGTGCCCACGGTCGAGACCGTGTTCAGCATGTCCCACCCGATTACCGAGGGATAGGTCCAGACGCGCCTCGGCATGCCCCTCAGTCCTGTAAGATGCATCGGCACGAAGGCGACATTGAAGCCGATGAACATCAGCCAGAAGACCCAGCGCCCACGCCGCTCCGAGAGCATCTTCCGGCTGAACAGCGGCGTCCAGTAGTAGATGGCGGCAAACAGCGGGAAGACGAACCCGCCGACAAGCACATAGTGGAAGTGCGCGACCACGAAATAGGTGTCGTGGACCTGATAGTCGAACGGCACCATGGCCACCATCACGCCGGTAAGCCCGCCGAGCGTGAAGATGAACAGGAAGCCGAGGAGGAAGAGCGACGCCGTCGTGATGCGGAACCGCTGCCGCCCGGCGGCGATCGTCGCAATCCAGGAGAAGACCTGGATGCCGGAGGGAACGGCAACAGCCATGCTGGCGGCGGAGAAGAAGGCAAGGCTGAGTGCCGGGATACCGGTCGTGAACATGTGGTGGACCCACAGACCGAAGCTGAAGAAGCCGGTCCCGATCAGCGCGACGACGATGAGGTGATAGCCGACGAGCGGCGTACGAGCCATGGTCGGGACGATCATCGAGACCAGACCGGCGGCCGGAAGGAAGATGATATAGACCTCCGGATGCCCGAAGAACCAGAAGAGGTGCTGCCACAGCAAGGGATCGCCGCCGAGCGCCGCGGTGAAGAACGGCCATCCAAACGCCCGCTCTATCTCCAGCATCATCGTCGCGAGGATCACGGCCGGAAAGGCAAACATGATCATGCCAGCGAAGATAAGCATGGTCCATGCAAAGATCGGCATCCGTGCAAGCGTCATTCCGGGTGGCCGCGTCCTCATTATTCCGACGACGATTTCGATCGCCCCTGCGATGGCGGAAATCTCGATGAAGCCGATACCGAGCAGCCAGAAGTCGGCATTGTCGCCTGGCGAATATGCCATAAGCGTCAGCGGTGGATACATGAACCAGCCGCCCTTGGGGCGAGGTCGTAGAAGATCGTCGAAAAGAACACCAGCCCGCCGACCACGTAGGCCCATATGGCGAAGGCGCTGAGACGCGGAAACGGCAGGTCGCGGGCTGCCAGCATCTGCGGCAACAGCATGACGCCGAGTGCCTCCACGGCCGGAACGGCGAACAGGAACATCATCGTCGTGCCGTGGACCGTGAACATCTGATTGTAGAGATCCTGGTCGACGAGGCGGTTGTCGCCGACGGCGAGCTGGGTCCGCATGATGAGCGCGAGCACCCCGGCAAGCAGGAAGAAGAAGAACGCGACGCCGAGATAGAGAAGGCCGATGACCGAATTGTTGACCGCCGTCACCAGCCGGAAGCCACGGGGCGTCGCCCAGATGCGCTCGAGCTCACGAACTTCCTCTTCAGGCCTTGGATCGGGATTGGGAAGCTCCATTATCCGCCTCCACCGCTGCCGTCGCGCAGGAAATAGAGGACGACTAGTCCCGCGAGATAAACACAAAGGACGGCGAAGGAATCATAGCCCATCCGGAAGATCGTCCGGTCTCTTCGCTCCACCAACCCGATGAAGAAGATCGCCGTGACGGTGATTGCGATGATCGCGGCGAAAGTCTCGAAGCGTCCGGCGCTGTTCATCACGGCATCGGCTCCTCCGGCAAGGTCGACAATGAAGAGAAGGAAGATGTCGATCAGGTTCGTGCCGAAGATATCCGACATCGCCATGGTGTAGAGCCCGGCCCGTGTTGCGCTGAACACGGTGCTCACTTCCGGCAGCGAAGTCGCGATCGCCACGAGCACCGCCCCGACGAAGCTTTGGCCGAGGCCCGTTGCGTCTGCAATGGCGTCGCCGGAACGGGAAAGCAGATAGCCGGCGACAACGATGACAGCGCCACAGGCGGCGGTCGCGAGGCCGATCTGACGCAACGACCTCGAGCTGTTGGCTTCAGCCTCCCGCCCTGCCCTTTCCTCTTCCTTCTCGGGGTCACGTCCTTGTCGTTTGCGACCCAGGGCCGGTCGCGCTTCGTGCGCGACAGCACCCATAGGGCCAGGACTGTCACGGACGCGAGCAGCCACATCCACAGACCCGAAAACAGGAAAGGTATGTCGCCGACCACGACCGCTGCGGCAACGATCGACAGGAGGAGGATCTTGAAGCCGCCCTGCAACATGACGACGGGATCGGGAATGACCGATGTCAGCGCCCGCCGGCCGATCAGCATGTCGGCAAATGCAAGAATGGCCACCTGCATGGCGATGCCGCCGAGAATGCTGTTGACGGCCAGGCTGGCATCACCGCTGATCGACGAGGTGACGCCGACGGCGACCTCCGGGAGTGAGGTAATCCCGCCCAGAAGCACCACGCCGATGAAGGCCTGACCCGCACCCGTCTTCTCGCTGATCGCGCTGGCGTAACCGGTGATCCTGACACCGGCCATCCAGACGGCGACCGCCGCTCCGGCGAAGATGGCCAGATTGATTGACAATCCGAGGCTGCTGAATTCGAACATCGCCGTCACCTCAATTCATCCAGGTAAGTGGCAAGCTGCCGGAGTTCGTCGTCGGTGAAGATCTCGTAAGGTGGCATCCGGTTTTCCGGCTTCAGGTGCTGGCCGTCGCGAATCCAGCGAACGAAGGCAGGAACATCGTTTTCGAGGGTTGCAGCGGCGAGCGAGCGGCGAGCACCGACATGCGTCAGGTCGGGTCCGATAGTTCCGCGCGCATTCGTGCCGCGGATGGCGTGACATGCGGCACAGCCGGTTGAAAGGAAGAGCGCCCGCCCGGTTGCATGGTCCTGATCGGTCGGCGCAGCATCACCGGCTTCCCGTTTCAGCCAGATTGCGAACTCGTCCTCGGGCATGGCGATGACATAGAACGACATCAATGCATGCGGGCCGCCGCAATATTCGGCACACTGGCCGCGACTAACCCCGGGTTTCGTCGGGTAAAGTGTCAGGACGTTCGTCCGGCCCGGAATCATGTCGAGTTTGCCGGCGAGCCGCGGCACCCAGAAACTATGGATCACATCTGCAGATGTGAGTTCGACCTCGACCGGGCGGCCGACCGGCAAACGAATCTCGTTCGCGCTCTCGGTGCGACGGCCGGTCTCGTCGACATAGGTGACCCGCCACCACCATTGTTCCCCGACGACCTCGATCCGCAGGCCGTGCTGGCGCGCGGTCGGAGAACCGAGGGACATCAGATAGAAGCCATAGCCGAGCAGCAAGGTCAGTGCGGTGATCGGGAATATGATCCCGGCGCCGACAACGAGCTTCTCTCCGGCAAGGCGCGCACGCCACCGCTCGCGTCCGAAGATCGCGACCGTCGCCGTCAGCAGGACAGCAACGAAGACGACCGTGGAGAAAACGATCAGCAGCCAGGTAAGGAAACCGATGCGCTCAGCCTCGTCTCCCGACGGGTCGAGCGCCGATTGCACGCCGGCGCATCCCTGCAGGAGGAACGCGGCGGCGAGCAAACCGGCAAGGCAGGAAGACGCCTTCATCGCTCGGCCTCCACGACCGGTGGGCTCACAATGGTGCCCGGCGGCAGCGAGGAAAGATAGGCGGCGGCGGCATCGATTTGATCTGCGTCGAGGTTTGTTGCAACGGCCGCCATGATCCGCCCGTAGGGGGTGCCAACCCGCCCCCGCGTTGCCAGAGCTTCAGCTGGTCTCTGATATAGTCTGTGTGCTGACCCGCAAGTACGGGGAATTGCGGCGACTGTCGCCCGGAATGGCAGCTGAGGCAGGCGGGCACGCCGCTCTCCGGCACACCGAGTGTTGCGATTGCCTCACCGCGGCCGACGCGCCCGGGCGCTGCCGCCGTCGCGGCCTGACGCTCGGGCGGCGATCCAAGTGCCGAGTACCGGGCCGCCAGGTCACGCATGGCGCGCTCGTCCAGGCGGTCTGCGATCGGCTGCATCACACCGCTTGGGCGGCTGCCGCGCGCATAGTCCTGGAGGCTGCGGAGGATGTAGGCTTCCGACAGGCCGGAAAGCCGGGGAATCCGGTCGCCGTTGGTATCGCTCCCACCGGTTTCATGGCATCGCCCGCATTCCTTCGCGGTACTGCCGATCTGGCCGGCGTCGCCGGAGTCGTCGCGACCACGCGAGAGACCGGCCATGTCCGGATAGTCTGCAGTTCGAGTGGGAAGATCCACCAGGAATGCGGTCACCCCCCAGACCTCATCTTCCCGCCGAAGGTCTGGCCAGGCCGGCATGCCGGTGTATTTGAGCCCGTGTTTGACGATCCAGAAGATTTCCTCCGGTGGACGGCGCTTGCCGACCTCGGCAAGGTCCGGCGGCGGTGGAAGCATGCCCTGCATGACAGGATTTGTTTTCTGCCCGGGACGGCCATGGCAGGACACGCACGCTGTCTCGAAATGGGATGCCCCGAGCCTGACCATGCCTTCGTCGTCGAGTGGCGGGACATCGGTCGCGATCGTCCGGGTATCGATCGAGCGTTCGCGGACCTGCGCCAGAAGCCAGGTTGTGATCCGCAAATGATCACTCGAAGCGGCGACGTTGTAGATACCGGACCAGACGAATATGGCACCCAAAGCCACAAGCAGGGCAAGCATGGCGCCGACGATCCTGACCGTGCGTGCGGGCGGCAGGTCTCTCACGTCCACCCTTCTGTGCCAAGCTTCGGCACAGCCCCTGCCCCACTCTCCCCCATTGCGCGCAGCCAGTGGGCTGCAATCACCAGGCCGGCAACGATATAGGTTATCGGGCACGCGGCCAGCATGACGAGGCCGGCGAGCTGCTGGTCGGCGAGCGCAGCGTCCATCGTCGGGGTTCCGTGGGTGACGTGAGACGCCATGATCCCGGGGTAGAGCGCGCGTGGCGCGAACACCAGGAGAACGGCGAGCAGGCAGTAGATCTTGCTCGTTACGAGGAGTGCGACGATCGGCTGCCAGGCCCGCGCGCCCCGGCAGTCCAGCACGGCCGTCCAGAACAGCAATGCTGTCGCAAACAGGCTGCCATACATCAGGAGGTGGAGCGCGGGCGATACCATTGCCAGATCGAGGACGGCCGGCGCATGCCATATCCAGAGAGCCGCGAGCTGCAGGAACGTCGCCGCCCCGAGCGATCCTCCATTGCCGACGCGCCAGCTGCGATCCCGGCGAGACACCGCGAAAGCGGCCAGCGGGGCGACGAAGTTCATCAACAGGATGTGAACGATCATGTGGGTCATAAACGGGCCCATCTGTCTCCCCTGTCCTCCGGACCGCGGCAAGCGATCCGGTTCCGTTTGCGGTCGCAAGCTGCCGGAATTCTGTCTTTCCGACGGCAGCACGCTCCGGCGACTTTGCGGCCACGCCGTCAACTGCCGAGCTTCGTCGTGAACGGAGAACTGTCGCGCTCGAGGTTGGTTCCCGCGGGCCGCAGAGAGATCGACGCGAGGCACCATGCGGCGTTACGCATTCCCGGCACGGAACAAATGCCACTCACCCCGGTTTCGTGATCAATGCCAGGTTGGGGCGGGCGACCGCAAGCAACCGCCCGTGGTCGCTGCTTCGGCGTGCAGAGCCGGCTTCATTATGCGTATTTGACCGACAGTACGAGGAGGCTTTGATGACCCCTATTCCCGGATCCCCCCGCGCGATGATGGCGACGATGCCGGTTCATAGCCTGCTGGTGCCGTTTCCGCTCGTCTGCTTTACGCTCGCGCTACTGACCGACATCACCTATTGGCAGACAGCGCACCTCATGTGGCAGAACTTCTCCGATTGGCTGCTCTTTGCCGGAATCACGATGGGGGTGATAGCCGGCGTGGTCGGCGCGGTGGAGTTTTTCGTGCGACCGCACGGACACGCACCAGGGATAATCTGGCTGCACATCGTCGGTTACCTGCTCGTTCTCGCGCTCGCATTTGCCAACAACCTGGTCCACGCCGCCGATGGGTGGCCGGCCGTCGTGCCCTATGGGCTGGTCCTCTCGGCGGCAACAGTCATCCTGATGTTTCTGCTCGCGATCCTGGGCCGCATTAGACTCTATCGAACCTATGTCGGAGTGGAAGACTATGACTAGTCCCGCCTATACCCGCGGAGGGGCGCTCGCCGGAACCGCGCTCATTCTTCTCCTGCTCACCGGGTGTGGAGAGGATGCTTCGGACTTCGATGTGTCCCAGCAGATCGGCCCGGATCCGGTGTTGCCGGAGCCCGCCCCCGGGCTCATGCCGGACATGAAGGTCGCCAAGGTCGTCGGCTGGAAGAAGGACGAAACGCCGGTCGTACCGGAGGGGCTGGTCATCACGCCCTATGCGAAGGACCTCGCCAACCCGCGCAGCGTACACACCCTGCCGAACGGTGACGTGCTCGTGATCCAGTCCCGCCAGCCCTCCGGCAAGCCGCTCGAGCGGCCCAAGGACCTGATCCGCGGCTGGATCATGTCGATTGCCCATGGCGGCGGTGTCGGTCCGAACAAGGAAAGCAATCTCGTTACGCTGCTTCGCGACACCAATCGCGACGGGACGGTCGACGAACGGTACGATCTCCTGACCGGCCTCAACTCTCCCTTCGGTGTCGCATGGCACGACGGAACGCTCTATGTGGCCGCGACCGACGCAATCCTCGCCTATCCCTATCAGCTCGGACAGACGGAAATCACCGCCGCACCGCGGGTGTTGACACCCCTTCCGGATGGGCCGATCGATCACCATTGGACGAAGGACCTCGCCCTCAGCCCGGACGGGCAATCCCTTTACGCCTCCGTCGGCTCGAATTCGAACGTCGGCGAGCGCGGAATGGAGGCCGAAAAGGGCCGTGCTGCAATCTGGAAGGTGGATTTGGCGACGGGTGCCGCCCGGGTGTTCGCCTCCGGCCTGCGCAACCCGAACGGCCTCAACTTCCATCCGGAAACCGGGGCACTCTGGGCGGTCGTCAACGAGCGTGACGAACTGGGTCCGAACCTCGTCCCCGACTACATGACGTCGGTGAAGGACGGCGCCTTCTATGGCTGGCCGTGGAGCTATTACGGCGCACATGTCGACGAGCGGGTTCATCCCGTGCGCGCCGACATGGTCGAGAAGGCGATCCCCCCAGACTATGCGCTTTCCAGCCATGTCGCCCCCCTGGGGATGGTCTTTTCCAATGCTTCTGCCCTACCGGAGCCATTCGCCAACGGGGCTCTCATCGGCGAGCACGGGAGTTGGAACCGCAATGCCTTCGCCGGCTACAAGGTGGTCTACGTTCCGTTCGAGAACGGCAAACCCTCCGGCAAGAAACAGGATGTCGTCATCGGCTTCGTTCACGGCGACGAAGCGCGTGGCAG
Organism: Ciceribacter thiooxidans; assembly: GCF_014126615.1. Taxonomy (NCBI): domain Bacteria; kingdom Pseudomonadati; phylum Pseudomonadota; class Alphaproteobacteria; order Hyphomicrobiales; family Rhizobiaceae; genus Ciceribacter; species Ciceribacter thiooxidans. The sequence goes on along the minus strand of NZ_CP059897.1, from coordinate 705,316 downwards.
GCCGGTCGGGCTGGCGATCGACGGCACGGGTGCCCTTCTCATCGCCGACGATGCGGGAAACACCGTCTGGCGTGTGGCCAGCGCGGACGGCAAGGTGACGGCAGGCCCCGTCGGCTCCGATGGGCAGCGGGCCGCCACGACAGCCACCCCGGCAAATCCTGCAACCGCGCCGGAGGGGAGCGCAACCAGCGAAACCGGCGCCACAAGCCCACCAGCACCGTCACAAACAGAAACTGCACCGGCGGTACTGCCGAAGGCGAACCCGTAAACGACAGGTTCGACATTGCTACAGGGTGACGTTTCGTGTCTCCCCGGACACAGCAAACCCGCTGATTGCCGCGATGATGGCGTGAAAACTGCGACGGGCCCGGTCACTCGTGGTCCGCGCACGCAGATAGCCGTGCGGCAGTTGGGGTTCGTTGCGCCAGCTCGCCGACACCCGAGCCGCGGAAAGCCGTTCGGCATAGGCCTTGCCGTCATCGCGCAGAGGATCGACGTCCGCCGTTACGATGAAGGCAGGGGCGAGCCCGGACAGATCGGGGGCCGAAAGAGGCCGCGCGAGCGGATCGGTCACCAGCGCGCCGCCGTAGAGAAGTCTTTGGTAGGCAAGCACGTCGCTTGTGCGCAGCAATGGCGCTTCGGCGTTCTCCTGATACGACAGCGCGTTACCCCCGCCGCCAAGCCCCGGATAGATCAGCACCTGGCCAAGCGGTTGCCGCTTGTCCTTCTGCGAAAGACAAAGTGCTGCGGCCAGCATGCCGCCGGCGCTGTCGCCGACCACGACGGCGGGCCGGTCGAGCGCCCGCCAGACCGCTTCCACGTCAAGGATCTGGGCGGGCCAGAGATGTTCAGGCGCAAGGCGGTAGTCGACGGAGACGACCTGCAAGCCGACTGCATCGGCGATTTCCGCGCAGACATCGTCGTGGCTGTCGAGCCCGCCGACGACAAAGCCGCCGCCATGCAGATAAAGAACTGAGACGCGCGTCTCGGAGCCATAAAACCTGCACGGCACGTCCCCGACCAGGCGGTCCGTAACAATCATGCCGTCCGGGCGGGGTGCACGGAAGCGCGCGCACATGGCATCGTAGTAGGCGCGGTTTTCAGCCGCGCTCGCAGTGTTCGCGTCCGGCGGATAGCTGGCTTCTGTCCTCGCGATGAAGGCCAGGACCTCGGCATCATCGATCACGATGCATCCCCTCGATGTGGAGCTTCAACCAATCCGGGTCCATCTGCGGGACTGAGGCGAGCAATTGACGGGTGTAATCGTGACGCGGCGGATCCATGACCTCCCTCTTGCTCCCCTTGTCCTGCACGGTCCCGCCCTTCATCACCACCACCTCGTCGGCAATGGCGCGCACAGTATCGATGTCGTGCGTGATGAACATGTATGAGACGCCGGTTTCATCCTGAAGGCCGCTAAGCAGGCGCAAAATCCCCTCGGCCACGAGCTGGTCGAGCGCGCTCGTCACTTCGTCACAAATGATGATTTCGGGGTTGGCCGCCAATGCCCGGGCGATTCCGATGCGCTGTTTCTGTCCGCCCGACAATTCGCCAGGTCGCCGATCGAGAAACAAACTTGGTTGAAGTTCGATCTGCTCCATCAATTCGAACAGGCGTCGTTCACGTGCCTCTCCCTTGAGCCCGAGGTAGAATTGCAGCGGGCGGGACAGAATCTGGCGAATGGTCTGGCGCGGGTTCAAGGCCGTATCGGCCATCTGATAGATCATCTGGATCTTGCGCAATTGCTCACGCGACCGCTGGGTGAGGCTCGGCGGTAGCACCTCCCCATTCAGCGATATCGCGCCGGTACGCGGCGGCAGCAGGCCGGTCACGACACGGGCCGCGGTCGATTTTCCGGAACCGGACTCCCCGACGACCGCCACCGTTGCACCGCGGGGAATTTCAAAATCAACGTCGCGCAGAACGTCGAGCCGGCCATAGCCCGCCGTCACGTTGCTGATGCTGATTACCGGCGCTTCGGTTTTCTTAAGGCGACGTTCGGGGCGCCTGAATTCGCGCACCGCCCAAAGCGAGCGGGTATAGTCCTCCCTCGGCGTCTCCATGATCTGCCGGGTCGGAGCCTCCTCCACCTCTCGCCCATGGCGCATGACCTTGATGCGGTCGGCCATCTGAGCGACGACAGCCAGATCGTGCGTGATGTAGATTGCCGCAGTGCCGGACGTCTCCACGACCTCCCGGATGGCGGTCAGAACGCCGATCTGGGTCGTAACGTCGAGGGCCGTGGTCGGTTCGTCGAAAACGATCAGATCGGGCTTGCAGGCCATGGCCATCGCGACCATTGCACGCTGCAGCTGACCACCCGAGACCTGGTGCGGAAATCGAAGGCCGAAATTTGCAGGATCGGGCAACAGCATGCTGGCATAGAGCTGGCGGGCGAAAATTTCTGCATCTGACCGGCTGGCCGTGCCGTGGATCGCCGGGCCCTCACAAAATTGATCGAGGAGCCGCCAGGCCGGGTTGAAGCTGGCGGCTGCCGATTGGGCGACATAGGCGACGCGCCGTCCGCGATAGGCCGATCTTTCCCTCTCCGACAGGCGTAGAAGATCCACACCCTCGAAGAGGACGCAGCCGCCGGAGAAGCGAAGGCCTGCCTGCACGAAACCCATCGCGGCAAGCCCGAGGGTGGATTTGCCCGCACCGGATTCGCCGACGAGCCCGACGACTTCACCACGTCCGATGGCGAGGTCGACGCCATGCAGGATCGGAGACCACCCGGTCTCCCCCTTCGCCTCGACCTTCAGGTTCTCGATCTTCAATAACATGGCGTCAGTCCTTCAGCCCTGAGGCACGGTGCAACATCCAGTCCACGACGAAATTGATCGCGACGGTCAAGATTGCGATGCAGGCGGCAGGCAGGAGGGGCGTAATGTCGCCGAAAGTGATGAGCGCGGCATTGTCCCGCACCATGGCACCCCAGTCAGCCATCGGCGGCGGCAGGCCAAGGCCCAGGAAAGCGAGCGCCGAAATCGTCAGGAAGACGAAACAGAAGCGCAAGCCGAATTCGGCGACCAGTGGCGCGGTGATGTTGGGAAGAACCTCCCGCAAGATGATCCAGGCCGTGCCATCACCGCGCAGCTTCGCCGCCTCGACATAGTCCATCACCATGACGTTCGCGGCCGTCGCGCGGGCCAGGCGAAAGACGCGCGTGGCATCGAGGATTGCGACGATCAGGATCAGGTTGACGATCCCCGGACCGACCGCCGACAGGGCCAGCAAGGTGAGGATCAGCGGTGGAACGGCCATCATCACATCGATAAGACGCGACAGGGCGAGATCGAACCACCCGCCGAGGGCAGCGGCAAGAAGCCCGGTCACGGCACCGAGCGAAAAGGCGAGGACCGTTGTGACCATGGCGATCCCTACAGTGTTGCGCGCGCCCCAGACGAGACGCGAGAACATGTCACGGCCGAGCGCGTCGGTGCCGAGCGGATAGACTGCGCTCCAGGGCTCGAATTGCGCGCCGACGATCTCGGCCTCGCCGTGCGGCGCGATTAACGACGCAAAGGCGGCGACGAGAATGTAGCCGATCACGATGATGAGGCCGATGAAGGCGCCTGCGGGCATGGTTCTGATGGTCCGCGTGAGGTTTGCCATGACGTTACCTCGGATGCAGCAGGCGCGGATTGGTGGCGATTGCCAGCACATCGGCCAAGAGATTGAGAAGGATATAGACGCAGGCAAAGATGAGGGCGCAGGCCTGCACCACAGGCATGTCGCGATTGGTGACACTGTCGACCATCAATTGCCCCAGGCCGGGATAGACGAAGACGACCTCGACGATGACGACGCCGGTAATCAGCCAGGCAATGTTGATCGCAATGACATTGGAGATCGGGGCAAGGGCATTGGGCAATGCATGCCTGGTGATGGTGCGCCAGCGCGAGGCACCCTTGAGACGTGCCATCGTGATGTACGGTTCCGCCAGCACGTTCAGCACCGCCGCCCGCGTCATGCGCATCATGTGCGCAGTGACGACGAGGACCAGTGTCAGGGCCGGCAGCAGGGCGCGGCGCAGCATATCGACGAGGTCGGGCGCAGCACCGGGATCGGCAATCGACGGGAGCCATCCCATATAGACCGAAAGCCAGAACATCAGAATATAGGCGATGAAGAACTCAGGAAACGAGATCGCCGACAGAGTAAGCGTGTTGGCCAGTCTGTCGAACCAGCTTCCACGCCATAGCGCCGTCAGAAGGCCGAGGACGACGGCCAGCGGTATTGCGATGGCCGCCGCGTAGGCGGCCAGAAACAGCGTGTTGCCAAGACGCGCAGCAAGCAGCTCCGATACTGGCCGACCGTTTGCGAGCGAGCGGCCGAAATCGCCGGTGAAAACACCGCCGATCCAGGCCAGGTAACGAAGCGCCAAGGGTTGGTCGAGGCCAAGCTCGCGCCGGAACGCGGCAATCGTTTCCGGCGTTGCCGATTGCCCCAGGACCTGCTGGGCGATGTCGCCGGGCAGCAGGCTGACGGCAAGAAAGATCAGGACGGAGATGACGAGCAGAGTGAACAGGCCGAGACCCAGGCGCACGGCCATCATGCGCAGAATGGGCCGCCTTCCCCCGCTTTTCATGCCGATGCCTCCTTCAGCCTCACGGCGCGTATGCCGATGCCCGCGTGATCGGGATGGGGCGCGCGATCCTGTGCGATGATCGCTTCTAGCGCGCGCATCAGCGCTGCCGGCATTGCCACGGTGCGGTTTGCCCCGGTGTCGACATGGAGAAGCATATGCTCTCCCGTCGCGACTGTCTCTCCACGGTCGTCCAGGATCGCATGGTGGAGGCGCAGCCGCTTCTCGTCATAACCGAGAAGTCGCGTTTCCACGATCAGCCGCGTTCCTCCCCTCACTTCCGCCAGATGGCGGATATGCGTTTCGACCGTGTAGGCGGAATGACCGCCGGCACGATATTCCGCGTCGAGCCCCATATGGATGAGGAATGCATCGGTGGCGTCGCCCAGGACCTGAAGATAGCGGAACTCGGTCATGTGTCCGTTGTAGTCCAGCCAGCCGCCGGTCACGTGTGCTTCGTGCAGGCGGAGTGGGTAGCCCGTAACTTTCTTGCCCTCCCGCGCGTAGAAGCGGTTTTCCATAGTGCTGACGGTCTTTCCGACGCCCCAGTCATTGGCCTTCAGCGCGTGGAAGATGCCGATCAGGTTGGTATCGCGGATACGCTCCAGCTCGCGGACGGAATGGGCACCCGATTGCAGGTCGGATTGTGCCGCGATGCGGTCGACGAGTTCATCATCAAGGTCCGGCACATCCATGAGCTTGGTCCAGGGCCACTTGAGCGCCGGGCCGAACTGGCTGAGGAAATGGCGCATGCCGGCCTCACCGCCGGCGATGCGATAGGTCTCGAAGAGGCCCATCTGGGCCCAGCGCAGGCCGAAACCGTAGCGGATGATGTCATCGATCTCCTGGGTTGTGGCGATGCCGTCCTTGATCAGCCACAGAGCTTCGCGCCAGACGGCCTCCAGCAGTCGGTCGCCGATATGGGCATCGATTTCCCGGGCGATCTGGACCGGCTTCATGCCGACGGATTCCAGGAGTGCCGACGCCCTTTGTGCAGCGTCGCCGCCGCCGACCACTTCCACCACCGGCAGAAGATAGACGGGATTGAAGGGATGCGCGACAAGGATGCGCTCGGGGTGTGTGGCTCCCTCGCGCAATTCGGACGGCTTGAACCCTGACGTGGACGAGGCGAGGATCGCCTGCGGCGATGCCGCAGCTTCGATCTCGACAATGATCCGATGCTTGAGATCCAGTCGTTCGGGGACGCTTTCCTGGATGTAGTCCGCACCGGAAACCGCCTCGGCGATCGACGCCGCCCAGCTTATCGTGCCGGGCGATGGTAGCGGCGCCTGGTAGAGCCGTTGCCAGGCGTCGCCTGCATTGGCCATCACCTCTGAAACGATGCGTCTGGCCTCGGGATGGGGGTCGAAGACCGCGACGTCATGACCAGCAAGGATGAAGCGTGCGATCCAGCCGCCGCCTATGACGCCGCCGCCAATTGCTGCGATCTTCATGCCTGCCACCACCGTTCCACGATCTTCCAGCCATCGAAGAAGCGGTTGTTGGCGACGGGGCCATGGGCAACCTTGTCGTTGGAGACGTCGATATAATTGACGAAGATCGGGATGATCGTCCCGCCGTCCTCGCTAACCAGCCCCTGCATCTCATGGTACATTTCCGAGCGCAGTTGTTCATCGAGTGTCGTGCGGGCCTTGACCAGAAGCGAATTGAATCGCTCGTTGTCCCAGTGGCTTTCATTCCAGTCGACAGCCTTGGCGTAGACAAGGCTGAACATATCGTCCTCGGTGGGGCGCCCGTTCCAGTAACTGACGCAGAAGGGTTTCTTGAGCCAGACATTCGACCAGTAGCCGTCATCGGGCTCGCGCTTGATGCCGAGGTCGATCCCGGCCGCCTTCGCCGACTGCTGGAACAATTGCACCATGGCGAGCGATCCGACGGAAGCTGCGTCCGAGGCGGCAATCTCAACCTTCAGCGCCTCCATACCGGCCTTCTTGAGGTAGTGCTTCGCCTTGTCGGGATCGTATGCATGTTGGGGAAGGTCAGCGGCATAGTAACGGTTGGCGGGTGCAATGGGACTGTCATTCGCGATCTGTCCATGTCCATGCAGAACCTTTTCGAGCACTTCCTTGCGGTCGATGGCGTATTTGAGCGCAAGGCGGACATTCGGGTCGTTGAAAGGGGCGACGTCGCAGAACATTGGCATGGCGTAATGTGCGGTGCCGGTTACCTCCGTTGCCTGAATCCCGGGGCGACGCAGGAGCAGCGGAAGGGTCGCCAGATCCGGTGAGTTGATCACATCAACTTCGCCCGTCATCAGAGCGTTCTGGCGCGCCGTAGCATCGTTGATGGTCGACAGAACGGCTTCGTCGAACCAGGCGCGATCCGACTTCCAGTAATCGTCGCGGCGCTTCAGCGTGATACGAACGCCCGGTTCGAAATCCGCCAGCACATAGCCGCCGGTGCCGAGTTTCGACTGCCAGTCCAGCGTGCCGTCGTCATTGGCTGGCATGATGACAAAATGGTAGTCGGATGTCAGGTAGGCAAAATCTGCGTTGCCGGATTTCAGCTCGAAGATGACCACGTGGTCGCCATCGGCGCGTATGTCCGCCAATTGCTCGAGAGAGCCCTTCGCGCCCGACTTCGTGTCCTTGCCGCGATGGTGGTTGAACGAGGCGATGACGTCCTTTGCGGTCAGCTTGCGGCCATCGGAGAATGTCGCCGTCTGACGGAGCTTGAAGGTCCAGACGCGCGCTTGCGCATCGGGTTCGAAGCTTTCAGCCAGTTCCGGCACCGCTTTGCCTTCGGCATCGATCTCGACGAGATTGTTGCAGACCGCGAGCATCGCGGTCACGACCGGACCGGCTGCAAAGGTGGCGGGGTCGAGCGTGTCGGACGTTGCACCACCGAGATGGCCGATGCGCAAGGTGCCCCCGCGTTTCGGCTCCGCAGCTCTGGCTCCGCGCGGCAGGATCAGCCCGGCGGCAGCGAGACCTGCAGCCCCCGCCAGAAGGCTGCGACGCGTCATATCGAATAGTGCTGTGCTCATTTCAACTGTTCCTCTCTTTATGATTGTTGTCGTTGAGATGCCGACTACCGCCGGCGCAGTCTAAGTTTTTCGCGGACCTCCTGTGGCCCGAGGATGCGGCAACCCATTGTCGTGAGGATGGTTGCCGCGCGCTCGACCAGATCGCCGTTGCGCGCAAGCACGCCCTTCTCCAGCCAGATATTGTCCTCCAGCCCGACACGGACGTGGCCGCCGGCCAGTGCGGCCTGTGCGACATAGGGCAGTTGCATGCGCCCGATGGAGAACATCGAATAGGTCCAGCCGCGGGGGATGTTGTTGACCATCGCCATCAGGCTGTTCAAATCCGCCGGAGCGCCGTAGGGAATGCCCATGCAGAGCTGGATCATCACCGGATCGTCGATCAGGCCCTCGTCGACGAGGGCCTTCGCGAGCCAGAGATGGCCGGTATCGAAGACCTCGATCTCCGGACGCACGCCGGCAGCCTGGATGCGCTTGGCCATAGCCCGCAAAGTGCCGGGCGTGTTGGTCATCACGTAGTCTGCTTCCGCGAAATTCATCGTGCCGCAATCGAGCGTGCAGATTTCAGGGAGCAATTCCTCGACATGGATAAGTCGCTCGGTGGCCCCGACCAGATCGGACTGGGGGGAGAGAGGCAGCGGCGCTTCCGCCGAGCCAAGAACGATATCGCCGCCCATGCCTGCAGTGAGGTTCAGGACGACGTCGGTGTCTGCGGCCCGCACGCGCTCCACGACTTCACGGTAAAGGGCAGGGTCGCGTGCCGGTGCACCTGTCTTGGGATCGCGGACATGGACATGCGCAATGGCTGCACCCGCCTTGGCAGCCTCGATACAGGCGTCGGCGATCTGAGCGGGCGTAATCGGTACGAAGTGCGATTTGGTGTGGCTCTGTCCAGAGCCGGTGACAGCGCAGGTTATGAAGACGTCGCGATTCATGAAAAACTCCGGGGGGCGGTCAAATTCCACGGGAGTGTGACAGCAATTTTTCCCTCGCGATGTGCATAGAACGCGCTAGATTGTGCATATGTCGCCAAAATCGCCGTTTCACCTGACGTTTTTGTTGTTCGAAGGCTTCTCCAACATGGTGTTGGCGAGCGCCATTGAACCGCTGCGGGCAGCGCGAGACCTGTCAGGTCGACGGCTGTTTTCGTGGCAATTGTGCTCGCTCGACGGCGGCGCGATCGCCAGTTCGTCGCGCGCCCTGATCGGGGCAGATCTTCCCCTTGCCCGTGTGGGCGCGACGGATGCGCTGATCCTCGTGGCGGGATATGGAATTCGCAATCACCTGAACCACGATTCCTCCGCCGCGGTCAGGCGCAAGGCTCGGGGTCTGCCGATGGTTGGGGGCCTGGATACGGGCGCATGGCTTCTCGCGCGGATGGGTCTTCTCGGCGGGCGCCGGGCGACCATTCACTGGATGGAGAGAAAAGAACTCGCCGAGAATTTCCCCGAGCTCCAGGTCATCGACGCGCCCTACGTCGTCGACGGAAACATCGTGACATGCGGCGATGCGCAAAGCGTTCTGAGCTGGTCGCTCGATCTCATTGGAACATACGCCGACGAAGCGCTGCGTTTCGACGTTGCGAATATGTTCGGGCGCGTCGAGAGCCTTGATGAGAGGGCAACGGCACATGGCCTTTCCGGTCGATTGAGCGATCAGCGGCTGCCTATCGCCTTGCAGCGCGCAATCATCTCCATGCGAGAGACTGCGGAACAGCCGCTGCGGTTGCCGGACATCGCCGAACGCGTCGCGCTCTCGACGCGCGGGATGGATCGCCTGTTCCACACCCATCTCGGGGTACCGGCTGGAGAGTACTATCGCCAGATCAGGTTAGCTCACGCCCGCGCCCTGGCGCTTGAGACGAACCTTTCCCTCTACGAAATTGCCTCGCGGACGGGTTTTTCGTCGCCGTCGACGCTTGCGCGTGCCTATCGTATCAAGTTCGGCGAAACGCTCCGCCAGAGGAAGGCAGGCGATACGCCGAGTTCCACAAGCGGGTTCTAGCCGAGGCGGAGCAGCACTCGGTTTACAGGAGGCGGATGACTGTGCCTGGCATTGGAACAGTTGTCTCGTTCACCGACGTCGCGACGATCGATATTCTGAACAGGTCTCGCCATCCTCAATCGTTCGGAGAAATGTTGGGTTTTACACTCGTACTGAAAACAGTCAGGTGGAGTGAGCCGGCTCAGCCAAGTCTCTCTACGCGGGAATGCGATAGTGCGAAAGCTGGTCTACGAGGCAGCTCAGTTGATGACGAAGCGCGTGGCGAAATGGTGCTGGCTGATGGCAGAGGCAATGAATATTGCTAGGCGACACGGCAGTAAAAAGGGCGAAGGTCGCATTGGCCCGCCATCTCGCGGTCATGCACGGGATGCTGCAGAGTTTGGACCTCGTCATGGGACGGGATCCTCTTTCAAAGTCGCTCTTGTCATTGGCGCGGGACTTATTCGCGTTGGGCGTTATTGTTTTTCGTGAAAGTGCGCGCCAGTCATCGTTTTTCATGAGTGAGAATCGGATTTCATGCGATTAGGTCAAAAGAAGCCTTTTTCACACGATGTGACCGTTTTTCACGGGCGCTGGCTGCCGGAGTCGGCGATCCCCGTCGGAGCGCACGGTCGGTATAGCAACGCCGACACAGAATGCCTTCGAGGCATTCTGCTCGTGGCTTTGACGTGCATAGCGTCGGAGAAAGTCGTTCATTGCCAAATTGCCGCAATCGAAAGCCTTGCGATCGTGTGACTTCGCGATTGCTTCTTCTCGCCAAGCTGGCTAGGTCATAGCGTGTCGGGCAACGCCGCAATCGCCGCTTGCAACTTTCCGTTAGGCCTTGGAGGGTTCTCAAGCAGCTCCAGCACGCGTGCGTGATCGCTCGTCGCAACGCGAAGGACCTCCTCCGCCTCGATCACCGCTTCGGCCTCACGCAAGGCGCTCTGGGTGACAAAGTCGGTCAGGTCGGTGTTGCGCAGAACGGCGGCGCGCAAGAGCTTGGCCTTCGTTTTCGGCGAAACGCGCAGATTCATGCGCTTGTCGTCATCACAGGCAGCTTGGGCCATTTCCATCTCTCTCTCGTAAACCACTGCTGTTTAGGATATACGTGACGCAGGCTTCATTTTTCAAGGACGTGCATATTGATGGTGTACACGGACCGATCAGTACTTGCCCGGAAACACGCCCAAAACTCTCGAGTGGCCCGCCATCAACGTTCCTGAACACTCCGTCGATATCCGTGCAAGGGATATGAGACGCCACGCCAACGCGCAGTACGTCAGGCGAGGAACCGGAGATTGAGGCGAAACCGCAAAGCCTTTTTCCGCCGGCTGGGCGGCATCTGGCAACGCCGAGCGAACCACGCCTTTCATCAAGCCCATGTTCGTATCTTCGACGGTGCCGGCGCGGCATCAACGACGTCTCCACTGCCGTTTATTGCCCCCTGGACGCGGTGACCCTATCGCTATCCGGGTTCATCCGGTGCACGAACATGGACAATCGAGCGCGGGTTAGGTCAGAGAAACCTGGCTCCGACGCGGAACACATTGGTTCACGCGCCGCGCGCGTATTGAGAACATCATGCGTGTATTTCACGCGCACCATTCTGCACTGGCGTGGTGGTCGACCGATGCGGGGGACCAAAAAATTGAGAAAACAAGGTTTTTCGGGTGATCGCCGGGATCGGTCAGAGGTGGCACGCGGCTTGCAGAAATGTCGCTGGACCAGCGGAAACATAAGAACGCCGCGGCTCTTCTCGAACAAGGAGATATAAGAATGGGGAACTTTCAACGTCTTTTAATCACCACCGCGGCCACGCTTGCGCTTTCGGCGACCTCGCTGTCAGCCTCCGAAATACGGGTCGGCTTCACGGCCGATGCACTCACGCTGGATCCGGCCAATCATCGCAATCGCGAGACCGAGACGATCATCCGCAACATGTATGACGGGCTCTTGACCCGCGATGCCGAGATGAAAGTCGTTCCAGAGATTGCCGAATCCTGGACACAGACATCGCCGACGTCCTTCGAGTTCAAGATACGCAAGGGCATCAAGTTCCATGACGGCTCGGAACTAACCGTCGAGGACGTCAAATTCACCCTCGACCGCCTGACCGTAGAAGGCGCAATGGGCGACGGGCAGACGAGCCCGCGCAAGAGCCTGCTGGGTCCGGTCAAGGACGTCGAGATCGTCGGCGACGACACGATCCGCATCAATCTCAGCGAGCCCTGGCCGCTGCTGCCGGCCATGCTGCCTTTCCAGGAATTTGTCTCGAAGGCTTTCGTCGAGAAAGTCGGCACTGCCGGCATGGCAACTGCCGAGAATGGTGCGGGTCCCTTCAAGCTCGTCGAATGGCGCAAAGGCGACTCCATCATCATGGAACGCTTCGACGACTATTACGGCGGCTCGCCGGATATTGCACCGGTCGGCAAGGCTTGCGTCGACCGGGTGATCTTCAAGGTTATTCCTGAAACGGCTTCGCGCGTGGCGGCCCTGCTCTCCGGCGACGTCGACATCATCAACGGGCTGCCGCCCTTCTCGATCGCCCAGGTGGAGCAGAACCCCAATACGAAGGTCATGACGGTCAACGGAACGCGCAGTGTTTTCCTCGCGCTCAACCTGCATGGAGACAAGTTCGACGACATCAAGGTTCGCCAGGCGGTCGCGTATGCGCTCGACAAGCAGCTGATCATCGACAAGATCCTCGGCGGGAACGCCGTGCCGATTGAAGGCATCCTCAGCCCCGCCGCCTTCGCTGCGTCGACCAACCTGCCGAAGCACGACTACGACCCGGAAAAGGCAAAGGCACTGCTGGCAGAAGCCGGCTTCCCTGACGGCATCGACATAACGATCGACACCGAAGGCGCCGACAAGGACACGGTCGAGGCGATTGCCTCAGTTCTCTCCAAGTCCGGGATCCGCGCCAAGGTTGCCGTCGGAGAAAGTGCCCAGGTCGACGCGAAGTGGGATCCGAAGAACGACAAGAACGACGGCGATATGTATTTCACGTCGTGGGGTAACGGCTCGCTCGACCCGTTCGACATCTTCGTGCCCACGCATTACACGATGGGCCGCGGCAACGCCTCCGGCTACTCCAACAAGGAGGTCGACACCCTCCTCGACCAGGGCGCGGTCGAACTCGATCCGGCCAAGCGTGCGACCCTCTACCAGAAGGCCGAAGCGATCGTGAATGCGGACCTTCCCTACATCTACCTGTGGGTTCCGAAGGACATCTACGGGGTGTCCAAGCGCCTGAAGGGCTGGTCGCCGAGCGCCGACAGCCGCATCAACCTGCACGACGCCTGTGTTGAATAGCCAGCATAGGACGGGAACGAACCATGCATCTGGGTAAACTGGTCGAGCGTCTTCTGCAGCTCGTTCCCGTTCTCCTCGGTGTCAGCACCATCGTCTTCCTGATGATGGCGCTGACACCGGGAGATCCGGTCGAGATCATGATCGGCGACCAGCCGATCACAGCCGCCGAGGAACTGACGCTTCGCCAGAACCTCGGACTCGACAAGCCGATGGGCGAGCGCTTCCTGGTCTTCCTCGAAAACGCGGTTACCGGCGACTTCGGGACGAGCCTGTTCCACCGGCGACCGGTGTTCGACGTAATCGTCGAGCGTCTGCCGGCAACGATCGAGCTCAGCCTTGTGGCGCTCATCATTGCGCTCGCCACATCCATTCCGCTCGGCGTGATGGCGGCGATCAGGAAAAATACGATCATCGACCGCATCGCCACGGTCGGTTCGCTGCTTGGCGTTTCGCTCCCGGGCTTCTGGTTCGGCATTCTCCTCTTGATGCTGTTTGCCGTGCAATTGAGGCTTCTGCCGGTGTCCGGCCGCATCGGTTTCGACAGCGAGGTCGCGCCGATCACCCATTTCCTCTTGATCGATACGCTGTTGCGCGGGCGCCTCGACGCCTTTTGGGACGCGCTGTCCCACATCCTGTTGCCGGCAATCACGCTGGGGCTGCCGATGACGGCGATCCTGACGCGCGTCACCCGCACCTCGATGCTCGAAGTGCTGCGGCAGGACTATGTCGCCTTCGCCGAAGCCAAGGGCCTCAGCCGCCGGCGAATTCTCTTCCGCCACGCACTGAAGAACGCCCTGATCCCGACGGTCTCGGTCGCAGCCCTCGAAACCGGCTCGCTGCTCGGTGGCAACATGATCGTTGAGACGGTCTTCGGCTGGCCGGGCCTCGGTCGGCTCGTGGTCGAAAGCATCTTCGTGCGCAACTATCCACTCGTCCAGGCGGCCGTGCTGTTCTACGCCGTAACCTACGTGCTGGTGAACTTTGTTGCCGACCTCCTCTACACACTGCTCAATCCGAGGGTGAAACTATGACGGCGGCCGACGATACCGCCGCACCGGCCATCGCGACCGAAGAGGGCACCACCCTGTTTCGCCGCAATCTCAGTGTCTTTGCGGAGAACCGGCTGGCGCTCGCCAGCGCCGTGCTCATGCTCCTCTTCGTATTGGTGGCGATCTTCGCCCCGCTCATTGCACCACATGATCCGAACGAGACTGATCTTTTCAGGCGTCTGCAGCCGCCAGGCTGGGCGGCCGGCGGAGAATGGAGCTATCTTCTCGGCTGCGACGGGCTCGGCCGTGATATCCTCTCGCGCATCATCTACGGTTCGCGCATCTCGATCTTCATCGGCACCGCCGTCATTCTCATCGCGACCATGGTTGGCATCATTGCAGGAC